>DATAEF010000035.1:0-9000 GCA_036258155.1 Gaiellaceae bacterium
CCGAGCACTTCCTGCAGGCGGGCGGCCTCGGCGGCGAAAGCTCGGGCCTGCCTGCCGACGAGTGGGGCCACGGCTTCGGCCGCGTAGCGGACGCGCTTCGTCCGGATGCGGATGTCGTGCAACTCCTCCTCCGTCGGGCGATCTCCGAGTGACTCGACGCGCCTGGCCAGCGATCGCCAGGGCCGTCGCACCAAGCCGGGCAGCACCGAGGAGGCCGGGAGATCGGCCTCGAGGAGGAGCGCGGGCACGTTCGCGGCGGTCACGAGCCGATCGAGGAGCGAGACGTAGCGTTCGCTGCGTAGCAACGCCAGGAGCTCGGAATGCGCGGCATCGCGTTCTGCTTCGAGTGTTCCGACGACTCGAGCAGCAGCCCGCGCGTTCGTCGGCGGGAGCTGGGACACGCGCTTGCGCATCCGCTCGAGCATGACGTCACCGTCCCGCACCGAGCCGAGGATCCCGCCCAGCCAGCCCAGCTCGTCGCGGAGTGCGGTTGCCCAGACCGGCTCGACGAGTGGCCGAAAGGTGCGCAGATCGGACCGGAGACGCCGCGTCGCGACCCGCGCCTGGTGCACGCCCTCCGGGTCCGCGTCGAGGCGCATGACGGGGTCGTGCTCGATCAGCCGAACGACCGAGGCTGCGAGCGCCCTGCGGACGACGTCACCGGCAGTCGCTCCCGAGGCGAGTTCGTCGAGGGCGATCTCCGCCGGTTGGGCGGCGCGGGGCCCGAGCGCCCTGATGTACTTCGGCGTCGGATCCGGGGTCCCGGCTCCTGCCCGTCGGAGTAGCTCGATGATTTCCTCGAGCAGCCCGGGCGGCGTGACGTCTCTGATCTCGACCTCGAGCTCGCGGAACCTCGCCGCCAGACGCCTTCCCTCGAGGACCGAGACCTCGTCGTCGACGACGTCTGCGACGAGGCGTCCTTCCACATCGTGGAGCTCGGTCCGCTTCCGAACGGTCCTTAGCCTCGTCTGCGGCCGGAGCTCATCCGATCGGATGAACGCGCGAACGAGATCGACGGCTGCTGCGGGCGGGCGGCGGCCGTTCCCGGCGAACGTGATCTCGGGCCGGGCGAGGAGCGCGCCGTCGCCTTCCGGCGGAAGCTTGACCGTCCAACCCTGGCCGAGCCGATGTCGGAAGCTCACCCCCCAGCGCGCCAGCCGTAGGTCGTCCGTGTCGAGGTAGGTCGTCGAGAGCCGCTCGGGCTCCTGCGCCGCGGCGGTGACGCCTTCTGCCAGCCCGTCCAGCGCCGGCATGCGAAACGACGGCGCGGCGGCCAGCTTCAGCTCGCGCTCGGTTACCGTCACATCCGCATCCTAGTTTCAGCGTGGATTGCGCTGATCGTTGGCCGGCCGGCTAACCGGAAGACACCTCCTGAGACTGGGGCTCTCCGGGGCCGGAGTCGCTGAGCGGAGTCACGGAGACCTCGTGCGTCTCGCCGTCGCACGGGATCTGGAGCGTGGTCGATCCGCTCGGGCCCGACTCGCTCACCGTTTGCCCGTCGAGTCCGATCTCGGCGGCCGTCGCGTTCTGGGTCGTCCAAGAGACCGCGACTGCAGCATCGCTGGCGCCCGACGAGCAAATGAACTCCCCGACCACGAGTGACGTCACTGTCGTGTCCGTCGAGGTCGTGTCGGTCGTCTCCGTCGAAGGCGGGCAGCTCGTGTCGTCCGTCGTCCCGTCCGTCTTGATCGTGCCACAGAGAGTGGCGCCCTCCAGATTCGTCCCGCTGATCGTCGCGCCCGTCAGGTTCGTGCCCGTGAGATCGGCATCCGAGAGGTCCGTTTCCACGATCTGCGCGCTCGTGAGGTTCGCTTCACTCAGATTCGCGCCGCTCAGGTTCGTTCCCTCGAGGTTCGCGCCGGAGAGGTTGGCACTCGACAGATCGGCGCCCTCCAGGTTTGCGCTGGACAGGTCGGCACCTGCGCACTGGGTCGCGGGCTGGATTGCACAACCGTTGACCTCGGACTCCGGGCCATCCGACCCTCCACAGCCTGCAGCCAGGATCGCGACGAGCATCGCGACGACGATTCCAACGACTCGGCGGTCGAGCGCCATCTTCCTCTCCTCGGTCGGTGACGGTCGATCGTCGATCATGACCCACTCCTCACGCCCGCGCCGCCGGTACGGGGCCACAACGGCTTCCTGGCTCTCGCGGAGGAGCATGGGGGGACCTCGTTAGGGTTGGAACCGTGAGCGCAGATCCCGAGAAGCTGCTCGCCGCGGAGGCGGCTGCGAAGCTCGTGGAGGACGGGATGCTCGTCGGTCTTGGCACGGGCTCGACGGTCGCGTTTCTCCTCCCTGCGCTCGCGGCCCGCGGGCTCGACCTACGCTGCGTGGCCACGTCGCCGCGGACCGAGGCGGCAGCGCGGGCGCTCGGCATGAAGGTCGAGCCGTTCCACGGGGCAGACGCGCTCCCCAGGCTGGACATCGCGATCGACGGCGCGGACCAGGTCGCGCCCGACGGATGGCTGGTCAAAGGCGGAGGCGCCGCCCACACGCGGGAGAAAGCGGTCGCCGCGGCCGCAGACCGGTTCGTGGTCATCGTCTCGTCGGACAAGGTCGTGGACGCGCTATCGCCGCCGGTACCCCTGGAGCTGCTCGAGTACGGTCTTGCCGGGACGCTGCGGCGGCTGGGGGCCGTGACCCTCCGTCATGCGCCCCGCAGCCCGGACGGTGGCGTCATCGCCGACTACACGGACGAATTCGACGAGCCGTCCGAGCTGGCAGCGCGGCTCTCGGCGGCGGTGGGCGTCGTCGAGCACGGGCTTTTTCCTGCGGAGATGGTCTCGGACGTCGTCGTCGGTACGGGCGAGCGCGTGGAGACCCGCAGCCTGCGCTAGTCGCCTGCCGCCGCCGCGTCGGCGATGACGAGCGCATTCGCCGACGAGACACGTCCGGCGGGAATGGACGTATCGCCTGCGCACAGGCGCGCGAGCGCGTCGACCTTGTCCGCGCCCGTGACGAGCCAGATGATCCGGCGTGCGCGGTTCAGCGTGGGGTAGGTCAGCGTCATGCGCTGACGCCCCTGGTAGAGACCGGTGACGGCGACGTCCCGATCCATCACGTCCAGAACCGGGTCTCCTGGGACGAGGGATGCCGTGTGCCCGTCCGGACCGAGGCCCAGGTGGACGAGGTCGAGCGCGGCGGGCAATACGGCGGCGTAGTCGGCGGCTGCAGACTCGAGGTCGTGCGCCCCGACCGGCATGGCGCGAAGGTCGGCGTCTCCGCCGGGCGGGAGGCTCGCGCGCAGCTGCGTGAGGTTCCGATCCGGGTCCCCGTCCGGAGCGACTCGCTCGTCGACCTGGTAGATCGTCACCTTCTCCCATGGCATCCTTCCCGTGAGGTGGGCGAACATGGCCCACGGCGTGCGTCCGCCGCTGACGGCGAGCGTGAAACGGCCGTGTTCGTCCACGGCCGCCCGGGCACGTTCGGCCACGTACTCGGCGCCTCGCTCGGCGACCGCCTCGGCGTCCGAAAGGATCTCGATCTCGAGCGGCACGCCTACGCCTTCTTCTCGTCGTGCCCGCCGAATTCCTTACGCATTGCCGAGAGGAGCTTGTCCGCGAACTCGTTCAGGCCGCGTGACGCGAAGCGCGAGTACAGGGCGGTCGTCAGGACCGGAGCCGGCACGCCGACGTCGATCGCCGCAATGGACGTCCAGCGACCCTCACCGGAGTCCGAGACGCGGCCGGCGAACCCTTCGAGGGTGGGCGACGCGTGGAGCGCTTCTGCCGTGAGGTCGAGGAGCCACGACCCGACGACGCTGCCGCGCCGCCAGACCTCGGCGACCTCGGTCGTGTCGATCTCGTACTGGTAGTAGTCCGGGTTCTCGAGCGGAGCCGTCTCGGCATCCATCTCGCGCTGGCGCTTCCCCGCGTCGGCGTTCTTGATGATGTTGAGGCCCTCCGCGTACGCGGCCATGAGCCCGTACTCGATGCCGTTGTGCACCATCTTCACGAAGTGACCCGCGCCGTTCGGGCCGCAGTGGTAGTAGCCGTGCTCGGCGGGAGTCGGGGCGCCCGTCCGGCCCGGAGTCCGCGGGGCGGAGTCGACGCCGGGGGCGATCGACGCGAAGATCGGCGAGAGCCGCTCGACGACCTCCTTCTCCCCGCCGATCATCAGGCAGAAGCCGCGCTCGAACCCCCACACACCGCCGCTCGTTCCGACGTCGACGTGGTGGATGCCTCTCTCTTTCAGCGCCGCTGCGTGCCGGAGGTCGTCGTGGAACGACGTGTTCCCGCCGTCGATGATCGTGTCGCCCGGCTCGAGGACCCCCGCAAGGGCCGTGATCGTCTTGTCGGTGATCTCGCCTGCGGGCACCATGACCCACGCGGTGCGCGGCTTCTCGAGCTTCGCTGCGAAGTCCTCGAGAGTCGTAGCTCCCGTGGCTCCGTCGGCTTCGAGCGCCGTGACCGCATCCGGGAAGACGTCGTAGCCGACGCAGCGATGCCCGTCGCTCATGAGGCGGCGTACGAGCCCGGCGCCCATCCGCCCGAGGCCGACCATTCCGAGTTGCATGGGGGTGTCCGTGGCCATGGAGGCTCCTCTCGCTAGGGGGAATTCAGGATGAAGCGGTGTACAGCGTTCGCGAAGCCGTCCTCGTCGTTGGTCGTCGTCACGCGTCGAGCTGCGCGCTGCACCTCGCGGTCGGCGTTGCCCATTGCGATCGAGAGGCCCGAGTGCGCGAACATGAGCACGTCGTTCGGCATGTCGCCGATCGTCGCGATCTCGTCTTCCGGGATCGCGTATTTCTCGGACAGGAACTTGACCACGCCGCCCTTGTTCGCGTCGGGATTCGTGATGTCGAGGTAGTACGGCTGCGAGCGCGACGCCGAGACGTGGTCGCCGAGCTCGTCCTGGGCGGCGCTGCTCGCGGCCGCGACGGCCCCATAGTCGTCGCTCACACCGACGATCTTCGCGACACCGTCGGTCCTGCCGTCGAAGCTCTCGACCACCGTCGGCGAGAACTGCACGGTGTGCGACTCACGGGCGACATGGGGGCCCTCGCGATCGCGCACGAGCCAGTCGGCCCCCTGGTAGACCCAGACGCTGAGCCGGTGCTCTTGGAGGAACTCGATGGTAGGAGCGACGAGATCACTCGCGATGACCCGCTGCTCGACGACGTCCATGTCGGGGTCGACGACGAGCCCGCCGTTGAAGGCGGCGAGCGGCGTTCGGAGCGAGAGCGGCTCGACGAGCATCGACATCCCGCGCGGCGGCCGTCCGCTGGTGACTGCAAACCCGATCCCTGCCTCGTGGAGCGCGTGGACGGCGTCGACCGAGCGCTCGGTGAGCACCTTGTCCATCGTGACGAGCGTCCCGTCGACGTCGGAGAGGACGAGGCGAATCATCGGCCGTGACTCTCCGCCGGTGAGCTGAGAGCGAGCGTCATCAGCGCATCGCCCGGTAGCGGCGGATGAGCGCGTTCGTCGACGAGTCGTGTGCGAGCTCCGGCTCGGTCTCGGCCTCGAGCTCGGGGATGATTCGCTTCGCGAGCACCTTCCCGAGCTCGACGCCCCACTGGTCGAACGAGTTGATGCCCCAGACCGTGCCTTGCGTGAAGACGCTGTGCTCGTAGAGGGCGACGAGCGCTCCGAGGGTGTGGGGCGTGAGCTTCTCGGCGAGGATGACGTTCGTCGGGCGGTTGCCCTCGAACACCCGGTGCGGCACGACGGCGTCCGCGGTCCCCTCCGCACGTACCTCCTCCTCGGTCTTGCCGAAGGCGAGCGCCTCCGCCTGCGCGAAGACGTTCGACATGAGGATGTCGTGGTGGTCGCGGATCGGATTGAGCGTCTTCCCGAACCCGATGAGGTCGACCGGGATGAGCTTCGTCCCCTGGTGGATCAGCTGGTAGAAGCTGTGCTGGCCGTTCGTCCCGGGCTCGCCCCAGTAGACCGCGCCCGTCTCGTAGTCGACGACCCGCCCGTCGAGCGTGACGTGCTTGCCGTTCGACTCCATGGTGAGCTGCTGGAGGTACGCGGGGAAGCGCTTCAGGTACTGGCTGTAGGGCATCACGCCTGACGTCTGCGCGCCGAAGAAGTCGCCGTACCAGACGCTGAGGAGTCCCATGAGCGCCGGCAGGTTCTGTTCGAGCGGCGTCGTGCGGAAGTGCTCGTCCATCGCGTGGAAGCCGGCGAGCAGCTCGCGGAATCCATCTGGCCCGACGGCGAGCATCGTCGAGAGCCCGATCGCGGAGTCCATGGAGTAGCGCCCGCCGACCCAGTCCCAGAAGCCGAACATGTTGGCCGCGTCGATGCCGAACGCCGTCACCTCTCTTGCGTTCGTCGAGACCGCGACGAAGTGCTTCGCGATCGCGGACTCGTCACCCAGCGAGGCGAGAGCCCACTCGCGCGCGGTGTGCGCGTTCGTCATCGTCTCGAGCGTCGTGAACGTCTTCGACGAGACGATGAACAGCGTCTCGTCGGCTGCGAGGTCCTGTGTCGCCTCGGCGAAATCGGTCGAGTCGACGTTCGACACGAAGCGGAACGTGAGGTCGCGCCGCGTGTAGTGACGGAGGGCCTCGTACGCCATCACAGGCCCGAGGTCCGAGCCTCCGATCCCGATGTTGACGACGTTCCGGATCGCCTTGCCCGTGTGGCCCTTCCACTCGCCCGAGCGCACGCGGTCTGAAAACGCCGTCATCCGGTCGAGCACTTCGTGCACGTTCGCGATCACGTCCTCCCCGTCGACGACGAGCGACGTTCCTTTCGGCATGCGCAGCGCGACGTGGAGCACAGAGCGGTTCTCGGAGACGTTGATCCGGTCCCCGCGGAACATCGCCTCTGTGCGCTCGGCGAGCCCCGACTCGTCAGCCAGTTCGAGCAGGAGCCGAAGCGTCTCGTTGGTGACCCGGTTCTTCGAATAGTCGAGGTACAGGCCCGCGCCCTCGGCAGCAAGGCGCTCGCCGCGCTTCGGATCCTCCGCGAAGAGGTCACGGAGGTGGAGGTCGCGGATCTCGGCGTGGTGGGCCTCGAGCGCTTTCCAGGCCGTGCGCTCCCGGAGTGGCGTCGTGCTGGTCTCGGTCATGGTGATGTTGGTTCCTCCAGGCTCACGCGGTGAGCGCCGCGCTCTGCTTGTCGATGATCGCCATGAGGTCGTTCCAGGAGTCGACGAAGCTCGTCGCCGCGTCGGACTGCAGCTTCGCGGCGAGCGCGTCGACGTCGATGCCTGCGGCAGCGTGGGCGGCGAGCGTCTCGTCGGCGTTCCCGCCGTCCGTCGGCATCGGCTTCCCGGCGTGGCCGTGGTCGTAGAATGCCCGGAGCGTCGCCTCGGGAATCGTGTTGATCGTGAAAGGTGCGCCGAGGCAGTGGACGTACAGCGTGTCCGGCGCGCTCGGGTCCTTCGTGCTCGTCGAGGCCCAGAGCAGTCGCTGCATCCGGGCGCCGGAGTTCTTCAAGCGCTGCCAGCGGTCGGAGTCCATGAGCTCGCGGTACGCCTGGTAGATCTTGAGCCCGACGGCGAGCGCGAGCGTGTCCTTCAGCTCCTCCGGAACCTTGTCGATCACGGCGACGTCCCAGCGGGACATGAACACTGACGCGACAGACCCGACGACCGGGTTGAGGCCCGCGTCGATACGGCGCTCGACGCCTCGCATGTACACATCGGCGGCGGCGAGGTAGTGCTCCGGGGAGAACAGGAGCGTGACATTCACCGGTACGCCCGCGAAGATGGCCTCTTCGATCGCGGGTAGCCCCTCTTCCGTTCCGGGAATCTTGATGAAGAGGTTGTCGCGCCCGGCCTGCTCGTACAGCGTCTTCGCGGCCTCGACAGTGCTCTCCGCGTCGTAGGCGAGGAGTGGCGAGACCTCGAGCGAGACCCAGCCGTCGACGCCGTCCGTCCGCTCGTGGATGGCACCGAACATGTCGGCCGCGCGCCGGAGGTCCTCGATCGCGAGCTCGAAGAAGAGCGCCTCGCGATCAAGCCCGGTTGACGACTTCTCGTGAATTGCGTCGTCGTATCCGCCTCCGGCGATCGCCTTGTCGAAGATCGACGGATTCGACGTCAAGCCGGTGACGGAGTAGTCGTCGATGTACGTCTGGAGCTGCCCGGAGTCGAGGAGCTCGCGGGTGATGTTGTCGAGCCAGAGGCTCTGCCCCAGCTCGTGCAGCGTTTCGGTGGCGCGCATGTGCTCCTCCTCAGTTGTCTCGGGCAGCGGCGACGCGCTCGCGCGCGATCTGCGCCACCGCGTCAGGTGTGAACCCGAACTTCTCGACGAGCATCTTCAGCGGCGCCGAAGCGCCGAACGTGTGCATGCCGACGATCGCCCCGCCGTCGCCGACGTAGCGGTGCCAGCCGAGCGTGGATGCCTGCTCTATCGCGACGCGCGCCTTCACCGAGGGCGGCAGCACGTCGTCCTTGTACGCCTGTGGCTGCCTGTCGAACAGCTCGGAGCACGGCATGCTTACGACGCGTGCGCCGACCCCGGCGGCCGCGAGCTCGTCGCGCGCGGAGAGTGCGAGGCCGACCTCGGATCCCGTCGCGATGAGGATCACGTCGAGCGCTCCCTCGGAATCGACGAGGACGTAGGCGCCCTTCGTGATCTCGGATGCGGGCGCCGTCTGCGACCTGTCGACGGTGGGCAGCGCCTGTCGCGAGAGAACGAGGACCGCCGGCTCGCGCTTGAGCTGTGCGACATAGCGCCACGTCTCCGCGACCTCGTTCGCGTCGGCTGGCCGAAACACGAGCAGTCCCGGGATGGCTCGCAGGGACACGAGGTGTTCGACTGGCTGATGCGTGGGTCCGTCCTCGCCGACACCGATCGAGTCGTGCGTGAAGATGTACAGTGCCGGCAACTGCATGATGGCGGATAGCCGGATCGGATTGCGCATGTAGTCGGAGAAGATCAAGAAGCCCGAGCCGAAGGGCCTGAGCTTGGCGAGCGCCATCCCGTTGACCGCGGCCCCCATAGCGTGCTCGCGGATCCCGAAGTGAAAATTGCGGCCGCCATGATTGTTGGGCTCGAAGTCACCCGCGCCCTCAAATGTCATGCGCGTCTTGGTC
>DATAEF010000036.1:0-76478 GCA_036258155.1 Gaiellaceae bacterium
ACGGGCTTACCTATCGCTCACACCACGAGCGGCGAGCTGCCCTGCCACACTGGCTTCACCACTACAACACCCGCAGGCCGCACAGCTCGCTCGGAGGCCGGCCTCCCATCAGCCGCGTTCACAACGTCTGTGGGTAGGACAGCTAGTCAGCGGCGGTGGGAACTCCGCCGTTTCGCCCGCGTTGCACTCGCATCCAGCCCTGACGTCCGATCAGGACCAGGAGCGCGACGAGTCCCGCGGAGAGGACGACGAGGATGATCTCCTCGCCGCCCGGAACGTCCAGCAGCTTGATGCCCGCGAGGCCGAGCACCCCGGCGAGCACGAGCCGCAACGACTGCTCGGGTATCGACAGCGTGAGCCGGCCGCCGATCAGCACTCCGGGGATCGAGCCGAGGAGCAGCCAGAAGAGAATCCCGAAGTCGATGTTGCCGGCCGCCCAGTGCGCGGCTCCGGCGACGTAGAGAAGCGCGGCCGCGTGGAAGATGTCCGTCCCGACGACCCTGTGTGCGCGCATGGGGAAGATCACGAGCAAGGAGAGGCCGAAAAAGACGCCGCTGCCCACGGAGGTCAGGCCGACGATGAAGCCGCCGAAGATCCCGATCAGTACCGCGGCGATCTTGTCGCGCCTGTTCAGTCTCCAGCGCGGTTTGCCGATCGCCTGAGTGCGAATGACGCTCTTCGCGATGAGACCGGCCGCGCCGAAGAGCAGCGCCGCTCCCAACACCTGACCCATGGCCGACTCGACGTCGTCGCCGTAGCGCTCGGTCAGCTGGACGCCGACCCAGACTCCGAGCACCGACATCGGCGCCGAGCCGATCAGCATCCACCCGGCAAGGCGCGCGCGGACGTTCCCCATGCGGCGGTGCTGGACCGCGCTCACGGTCTTGAAGGCCGCGCCATGCGCGATATCGGTACCGATGGCGGTCGTCGGCGGCACGCCGAAGAGGAAGACCAGGAGCGGAGTCATGAGCGACCCGCCCCCCATCCCCGTCATGCCCACCAGGATCCCGGTGAAGAGACCGACGAGCGTGAACTGCCAGGTCAAGCGGGCTTACTCCCGGCTGTACGCGTCGATCAGCACCCGAGCGACCTCGGGACGCGTGAATTCGACCGGCGGCACGTCGCCCTCGCCGAGCATCTGCCGGACTTTCGTCCCGGAGAGGAACACCCGATCGTCGGGGCCGTGCGGACACGACTTCGTGCTCGCCATCGAGCCGCAGACGTTGCACCAGAACGTGTGCTCGAAGAACATCGGCTCGATGTCCAGCTCGTGGGGCTCGAACTCGTCGAAGATGAGCTGAGCGTCGTAGGTTCCGTAGTAGTCGCCGACGCCGGCGTGGTCTCGCCCGACGATGAAGTGCGAGCAGCCGTAGTTCTTGCGGCAGATCGCGTGCCAGATCGCCTCGCGCGGCCCTGCGTAGCGCATCGCAGCCGGGAAGGCCGAGAGGAGCACCCGATCCTCCGGGTAGTAGCCGCCGAGCAGGGTGCGGTAGCAGTCGACCCGAACATCGACCGGCACGTCGTCCGACTTCGTCTCGCCCACGAGCGGATGGACGAGGAGCCCGTCCACGGTCTCGAGCGCGACCTTCGTGAGGTACTCGTGCGCGCGATGTATCGGATTCCGCGTCTGAAAACCGACGACGCGCCTCCACCCACGCTCGGCGAAGATCCGCCTCGTCTCCGCGGGGTCGCGCGCCAACTCGGGGAACTGCGCCTGTGCGCGCTCGAACACCGTCACGCTGCCGGCCAGGTAGAGCATCTTCTGGCCGTACAGGCGGGCGACGCCAGGGTGTGCCTCGTCGGTCGTCCGGAAGCAGAGCTCGGCCTCGCGCTCTCTGTCGTACTCGTAGACCTCTGAGACGTCGAGGACGGCCACGGCACGGCCGGCCTCGTCCGCGAGCGCGACGCGGTCACTCGTCGGCGCGGCGTCAACGGCGAGGCAGACCGGAAGGGCCCACGGGAGCCCGTTCGCGAGGTGCATCTCCTCGATGACGCGCTCGTAGTCGGCTCGCCCCATGAACCCGTCCAGCGGCGAGAGCGCACCCGAGGCGAGCATGTCGAGGTCGGAGAGCTCTCTCGGCCTGAGCGAGACCTGATCGAGCGCCTCGAGATCGTCGGGGCGCTCGCCGGTCCGATCGACGAGCACGCCTCCATGCGGCGCTATGAGGCGCTCGGTCGAGGCGACGCTCACGCAGCCACCTTCGTGGGAATCAAGCCGAGCTCCTCGAGCCTCTCGATGACGAACGCCGCGGATTGCTCCGGTGTGAGCCCCTCGGTATCCACCACGATCTCTGCGGAAGTCGGCGCCTCGTACGGGTCGTCCACGCCGGTGAAGCCCGTGATCTCGCCGGCAAACGCCTTTGCGTAGAGCCCGTTCACATCGCGACGGGCGCACTCGTCGAGAGACGTTCTCACGTGGATCTCGATGAACGGACCGTGTTCCTCGACCAGCGCGCGTGCGTTACGGCGCGCCTGCTCGTAGGGCGAGATCGCGGCCACGATGACCGCTCCTCCGTGGCGCGTGACGCGCGAGGCGACCCAGCCGAGTCGTTCCACGTGGGCGTCGCGGTCCTCCTTCGAGAATCCCAGCCCCTTCGAGAGATGCGTGCGGACTGTGTCTCCGTCGAGGTACTCGACGACGAGCCCTCGTCGGTCCATCTCGGGTCCGACATGATGCGCGATCGTCGTCTTCCCGGAACCCGAGAGCCCGGTGAACCAGAGCGTGAAACCACCACCACGATCGGTCTCCGACTCGGGATGCTCGTGCGCGTAGATGTGCTGACTCATGAGCGGCCCTGCCGCTCACGAGTGTGGAGGGATGTGGGGAACCGGGAGGTTTCCCACGCTCTCAAGAAGAAGGGGGCACGCGGGGGAAACATGGTTGCCCCCGCGAACGCGAGCTGAAAGCGAGTGTTGCTCATGCCGTCCTTTCCAGTGTCGTTCCTTCGTGTATGCCGCATTCGAGCTTGTCCGATCCCGCCCAGCGCCCAGCCCGCTCCTCATCTTCGGGACTTGTCGGGCGTGTGCAAGGGATACAGCCAATCGAACGGTACCCGGCGTCGTGCAATGGGTTGGAGGGAATGTCATGGACGCCGATGTAGGCCCAGACGCGCTTCTCGTCCCAGTCGGCGAGGGGGTGGATCTTGAACACGCGGTAGCGCTCCGACCATTGCACCTTTGGCGTGTCCGCCCGGCTCGGCGACTGGTCGCGTCTGATCCCCGAGATCCACGCGTCGTACGGCGCGAGCGCGTGCACCAGCGGCTCGACCTTGCGGATGTGGCAGCAGCGGTCGGGATCGCGCTCCCAGAGGTTCGGGCCTTCCGCGCGGTGCTGCTCCGCGATGGTCGGGATCTCGGGCTGGATGAGCTTTAGCTGATAGCGATCGACGAGCCGGTCGCGCGTCTCGTACGACTCGCGGAAGAAGAGGTGCGTGTCGAGCTCGACGGTATCCATGCGCAGCCCGAGCTCCGCCACCATGTGGACGAGCACCGACGATTGCTTCTGCCACGAGCACGTGAGGCAGAGCCGCGGCCAGAAGAACTGGTGCGCCCACGCGATCAGCTCCTCGGCGCTGAGCGACTCGAAGTCGAGGTCAGGAAGCTGGGGCGGGCTTGGCGCCGAGATCGCCAAGGAGCACCTCCTTCAGGGTGTCGGCGCGCAGCCCGAGGCGGAGCGTCTCGAGCGCGATGACCTCGTCGGGCGGGATGTTCCCGAGATTCACCTCAGGCCCGAAGTGCCGCACGAACCAGGCCTGCGAGGCCTTCGTCGGAGCCTCCCAGATGAGGTCGTGGAAGCTGATCGAGTGCTCGATCTCGTCGACGAGACCCGTCCTCAGCTCTCCGGTCGGGCGATAGATGCCCGCGGTGCCGCCTTCGCGACCCTCCGCGATCACCTTCCACGCGCCGGCGTCGAGCTCCTCGCGGATCCACTGCACCCACAGATACGGGGCGATGTTGACCTCCGCGTCCTTCGAGCCGACCTCGGAGAGGACGACGAAGTCCCTTGCGAAATCGGTGATGAGCTCGAGCTTCTGCTCCCGCGGAACGTCGATCGTGCCATCCGAGATCTCGACGTGCGAGAAGCGGAAGTGCTCGAGCCAGCGCTTGAAATCGTCGACCTTCCCTTGCGCGTAGACGGCCTCGAAGAGCGTTCCGCCGCAGACGACCGGCGTCGAGAAGGAACGGTAGAGCGCGACCTTCTTCTCGAGGTTGTTCGTGACGTAACTCGTACCCCAGCCGAGCTTCACGATGTCGACGTACTCGCCGGCGGTGTCGAAGAGCCCCTCGATCTCGCGGAGGTTCAAGCCCTTGTCCATGACGTGCGTGAGGCCGCGCTCGCGGGGCTTCCCCTCGCGCGTGGGAATGTCGAGGAACGAGTTCTCGTCAAAGGCGTGCATAGATCTCCTCCAGTCTCTGGCGGGCGCGGTCCTGGACGTCGCGATACAGCGAGTTCCCGTGTGCGTCGATTCCCACCGTGAGGGGGCCGAAATCCTTGACGCGGAACTTCCACAGGCACTCGGGCATGAGCTCCTCCCAGGCGACCTCCTCGATCTCCTCGATCTGAGTCGTCTCGAGCGCCGCTGCCCCGCCGACGATCGCGAAGTAGACCATTCCCAGGCGCTGCATGGGCTCGATCGCCTCGTCCGGGAACCCGCCCTTGCCGCAGATCGCCCGCACGCCGTACTGCGAGCCGAGCCCCTCGGTGAAGCGCACCATGCGAGCACTCGTCGTCGTGCCAATGCAGATCTTTTCGTAGCGGCCGGGACCGACCTTGCGGACGCCCGGCGCGGTGTGCAGGAGAAACGCGCCCGTCAAGTCCATCGGCGGCTCGACGCTCTGGTCGAAGATGCGGATCTGCGTGCGGTCGCGGATCCCGATGATGCGCCCCTGGACGATCACCTCGTCACCGGCGCGCAGCTTCAGGATCTCGGCCGGGTCGGTGACGGGGAAGGTGACCTCGTGCGTAGCCATCACGCATCCCTCTCGTATGTGACCGAGCCGTCCGGTGAGATATGGGCCGACGCGCGACGCGCCGCCCAGCACTGGTAGTTCACGGCGACCGGGTTCAGGGTCATATGGGTGTCCGCGTGCTCGACGTGGACGGAGAGAACGGTGACGTCGCCGCCGAGCCCCATCGGCCCGATCCCGGTCTCGTTCAGAAGCCCGTAGAGCTCCTCCTCGAGCTGCGCCACGTGCGGATCGGGGTTGCGCGTCGCGACGGGCCGTGCGATCGCCTCCTTGGCGAGATGCATCGCGTAGTCGGCCGAGCCGCCGATCCCGACGCCTACGATCCCGGGCGGGCACGGCTTCCCACCCGCGCCGACGATCGACTCCAGGACGAACTTCTTGATCCCGGCCACGCCATCGGCGGGGACGCACATCTTCAAGAAGCTCATGTTCTCGGAGCCCGAGCCCTTCGGGACGCACTTCACGTCGAGCCCGTCCCACTCCGGGACGAAGTCCCAGTGGACGATCGGGACCCGGAAGCCGACATTCGGCCCGGTGTTCTCTCGCGTCAGCGTGTGGACCGTGTTCGAGCGCAGCGGATGCTCGACGGTCGCGCGCTCGGTGCCCTCCTTGAGCGCGGCGTAGATGCGTGCAGGGTGGAGAGGGAAGTCCTCGCCGACGCGGCAGTAGTAGACCGCGATCCCCGTGTCCTGGCAGACGAGGTTCTTCTCGTCCTCGGCGACGTTCACGTTGCGGAGGATCGTCTGGAGGACGCGCTGTCCAGTCACCGAGGTCTCGCGCGCCGCGGCATCGGCGAGCGCGTCTCTGAGGTCTTGTGGAATGTCCTTCAACGCCCACACGTAGAGGTGTGCAGCAGCGCCTTCGACAGCAGTCGACAGGTCCGTCGCGACTGTGGTCATGGACGCGCCTTCTCCGCGGCGGCCCGGCCGGCGCGCCGGCCGAAGACTGTGCATTCGAGCAGCGAGTTGCCCATCATGCGGTTCCTTCCGTGCGTCCCGCCCGCGATCTCGCCGCAGGCGTAGACGCCCTCGAGAGTCGTCTCGGCATGCTCGTCGATGACGAGCCCGCCGTTCTGGTAGTGGAGAACAGGGTAGGTGTAGATCGGTTCCGCGAGCGGATCGATGTCAGCGCCGCGATAGCGCCTGAGCATGTAGGGAAGCGAGATCTCGGCGTCGTCGGGGGCGATTCGCGTCGTGTCGAGCCACACTGCGGGTCGTCCGTCGGGCGTGAGCACGCCCTTGCCCTTCTCGACCTCGTCGAAGATCGCCTGCGAGACAGCGTCTCGAGGACCGAGGGAGTCGGTGAACTCCTTGCCGTCGACGTTCAGGAGAACCGCGCCGTACGCGCGCGTCGTCTCCGGGATCGAGTAACCCTGCATCGTCGCCGGCCAGGCGCCTCCGTTCGGGTGGTACTGGAGCGCATCGAGGTCCCGCGTCTCCGCGCCGGCCTCGACGGCGATGCGAGTCGTCTCGCCGGTCGCATTGGGATGGTTCGTGGAGAACTCGCCGCGCGCTTCGGCCTCCGCGTAGCAGCGCCCGCCGGCCGCAAGCACGATGGCGCCGACGTCGATCTCGACGATGCCCTCCTTCGTCTGGAACGACGCTCTCCAGCCGGAGGCGCCCGGCTCCAACACAGTGAGAGCGTGGTGAGGGAGCTCCGCTCCGGGGCCGGCGTCATACGTCTCCCGAAGCGCCTTCGTGATCGCGTGCCCCGTGCGGTCGCCGACCTGGAGCAGCCGCTTGCGGCTCGCGCCTCCGCAGCGCGCGAGGCGGTAACCACCGTTCGCGCGCGTGAACTCGACGCCGAGCTCCTCGAGCCAGTGGATCGCCGACGGCGCCTCGCTCGTGAGCACCTCGACGAGTCGGGGATTCGCGGTGTCGTGCGAACTGCGCATGACGTCCTCGGCGTGGATCTCGGGGGAGTCGTCGTCGCCGAACGCCGCCTGGATCCCGCCCTGCGCCTTCGCCGAGTTGCACGCCTGCAGCGTGGTCTTGGTCGCCAGCACGACCCGGGCACCCGCGCCATCTGCAGCAACTGCCGCGGCCAGCCCGGACGCGCCGCTCCCGATCACGAGCACGTCGAAAAGGGAGGCGTCGCTCCGCACGTCGCGCATCCTAGCGCACAAACTTATTGCTGTCATTACTGATCTTTATTGATCAGCTCGACCTTGTCCGCACGGGTTACACTCGTCCGTTCAATGGGCACCCTTGCCGAGATCGTCAAGCCGACCTTCATCACCGTCGCGCCCGAGGACACGCTCGGCGAGGTCGCTGAGCGAATGAGCGAACGGAACGTCGGCGCAGTCGTCGTGAAGGACTTCGGTCGCCTCATCGGGATCCTGAGCGAGCGCGACATGCTTCGCGCGATGGCGGCGCGAGTGCACACGAGCGAGGCGCGGGTCCGACAGTGGATGACGCCGGACCCGATCACCGCGCCGCCGGACATGTCGCTCGACGACGCTGCGCGAGTAATGCTCGACAACGGCTTCCGCCACCTTCCCGTCGTGGACGGATCGGAAGTGCTCGGGATCGTCAGCTTGCGCCGCGTGCTCGGGGGGCGACGCCAACCGGCTCCCGAAGCGGCCTAGGACGTCACGCGCAAGCGGAGACGACGCCCTTGACGAGGGCAGACGCCGCCGCACTGACGCTCACCGCGCGCTTGCGAAGCTGCGCTCGGAGCTTTGTGTTCGAGCGAATCTGCTGCGCGGTCTGCTGCTTCGCCGTATCCTCGCTGAGCAGTGTCAGGCCGCACTCCGCGCGATGCTTCGTCCCGCCGATCCAACCCAGCGCGTAGAGGTACTTGAGCGCCGGTTTCCGGTAGGGCGCGCGCTTG
Organism: Gaiellaceae bacterium; assembly: GCA_036258155.1. Lineage (GTDB taxonomy): Bacteria > Actinomycetota > Thermoleophilia > Gaiellales > Gaiellaceae > GMQP-bins7. The sequence continues at coordinate 7,801 of DATAEF010000036.1, forward strand.
TACGCCGCTTTCGACCCGGCGACCGACACCTTCTCCGAGCGGGCCGCCTTCGTGACCGTGCTGATGCTCGTGGCGCCCGACGCGAAGACGGCCGCGACGTTCTGTCCGTACGAGCCGCTGAGCGTCGCGGCGAGCAGCGCGAACGCGGAAACGAGGCCCGCATACTCGACGATCATGGACACATCGTCCGCCTGGGACGGCGGACCGTCAACCGCTCACCAGACGGCGCGAAGCAAGGGCTCGACCTCCTCGGCCGTCGCGTGCCTCGGATTCGCCCGCGCGCCGGGGCGATCCGCTATCTCGCGGGCCAGCTCGGGCAACTCGTTCTCGGGAACACCGAAGTCGCGAAGTCGCACGTAGCCACCCAGCCCTGCGAACTCCTCGACGCGCTCGACCGGCCGGTCCGTTCCAAGGGCCTGACCGAGAGCCGCGACCGCTTCCGGAACCGCCGGCTCGTTGAAGCGAAGCGCCGGCGCGAGGCAGATCGCGTTCATCGCACCGTGCGAGATTCCGTAGCGCCCGCCGAGCGCCTGCGCCATGGCATGCGCCAGGAAGAGACCTCGTTCCGCGAGCGCCATGCCGCCGTACATCGCGCCTTCGAGCAGCCCCGTTCGCGCTTCGAGCGCGCCGCCGTCCGAGACGACCGCCGGAAGCCAGCGAGCGATGCGTTCCGCTCCGAGCGAAGCGTGCTCGCACGGTCCTGCGTACAGCGCCTCGGCGCAGTGGGCGAGCGCGTTCATCGCGGTGCCGACGGTCTCCTCGCGGGGTAGCCCGAGCGTGAGCGCGGGCTCGTAGACGACACCGCCAGTGTTCGCGCCGGATCCGCCGGTCTTCAGCCGTCGCACCGAGTCACGCATGCCGAAGTACGGCGTCCATTCCGCCCCCGAATACGTCGTGGGGATCGCGACGAGCGGCAGGCCGGTCGCTGACGAGACCGCCTTCGAGGTGTCGATCGCGCTGCCGCCGCCGACCCCGACGAGCCCGTCGGAACCGGCAGCAGCGGCGATCGCAGCGGACACGACCTCGAGCGGCGAGTGCCGCTGCACTCCGGCAAACCGGGTCGCCACGGGCAGCTCGAGGTCAGCGAACCGTGCCGTCGTCACGAGGAGGGGCCGCGCGCTGCCGAGGTCGGCAAGAAGGCCGCCGAGCTCCTCGATGCCCCAGCGGACGATCATGAGTCGAGCCGTTCTCGGGCGAACGTCACGAACGCGTGGGCAACGCGAGAGCGCGCCCTGCCCGAGGCCGTCGCGAGCGAGATCACGCGCGTCACGTCGAGTCCCTGAACACGTGCCTCTGCGAGAGTCCCCGCTGCGAGATCGGACTCGACCGCGGTTCGCGAGATGAACGTCACGCCGTATCCCGCCTCCACCGCGCGCCGGACCGACTCCTGCAGGCCGAGCTCAAGCCGCACGTCGAGATCGCGGAGCCGCACGCCCTGGCGACGCAGCCCGTCTTCGACTATCTGCCGAACACCTGCTCCTTCCTGCATGAGGATGAGTGACTCCCCGCGCAGCTCGTCGAGTGCGACAGTGCGGCCGGCAAACCGATGACCGACCGGGCAGGCGAGGATCACCTGATCTGAGAAGAACGGCTCGAAGCGAACACCTCGGTGTCGCCGTGACGCCCCGACGATTCCGAGCTCGAGCTCGCGAGCGGCCACCCGTTCGACGATCGAGTGGGTGTCGGAAACGCTCAGGAAGACCCGCACGTCCGGGCTTTCCCGCTGGAACTCGCAGAGCGCGACCGGAATCGCGACGGCCGCCGGGCCCGTAGAGGCACCCAGCACGAGGTCGCCCGCGAGCTCGCCCTCGGACGACGCCGCCACACCGGCCACGATCTGGTCCTCGAGCGCGAGCATGCGCTGAGCACCCCGGTAGAGGTGCCAGCCGGCGTCAGTGGGCTCGACCCGGCGTCCCGATCGGTCGAGGAGCTGTACTCCCAGGCGCTTCTCGAGTGCGCGCACCTGGAGCGAGACCGCGGGCTGAGTGACGCCGAGCCGCTCGGCGGCCTGTGAGAAGCTCCGCCGCTCGACGACGGCGCAGAAGGCGGTTAGCTGGCGCGTGTCCATAAGGAAATCTTATCCGTGAGCCGGTAAGGTCGCGCTGTGCGCGTCTGGGTCGACATATCGAACTCGCCGCAGGTCCCGTTCTTCCGGCCGCTGATCGCGCTGCTGCTGGAGCGCGGTCACACGGTCGACGTCACGACCCGCGACTACGCGCAGACGTTGGAGCTGCTCGAGCTGCACGACATCGCCTACGACGTCGTCGGGCCGCGGCACGGAGGCGCGAGCCGGGTCGGGAAAGGGCGCGCCATGGCAAGCCGCGTCCGCGCTCTGCGCTGGTATGCGAAGCCCCGCGCATTCGACCTCGCCCTGTCCCACGCGTCGCACGAGCTCCCGCTCGTCGCTCGTACGCTCGGCATTCCCTCGTCGTATGCCTTCGACTACGAGTTCGCGCTCGCCCAGCACGGTGTTGGCTCTCGTACCGCGCGGCGCGTGATCGTCCCCGACACGATCCCGCAGGATCGCCTCGACCGCCTTGGCGCGAGGACCGCGAAAGTGCGCAGGTTCGCGGGGTTGAAAGAGGAGTACTACCTCCACGGATTCGAGTCAGATCCAGCCATCCTCGACGAGCTCGGCCTCGACCGCGACCGGGTGATCGTGGTCGTGCGCACGCCGCCGGACGTATCTCTGTACCACCGGCACGGAAACCCGCTGTTCGCCGAGGTGCTGGGGAGGCTGGGCTCGAATCCAGACGTCCACGCGGTCGTCCTCCCCCGCACCGAGGAGCAGCGCGAGGACATACGCGCCCTCGCGCTCACTTCGCTGGTCGTGCCTGAACACGCCGTCGACGCACAGAGCCTCGTTGCGCTCTGCGATCTCGTCGTCTCGGCCGGCGGGACCATGAATCGCGAGGCGGTCGCGCTCGGCGTCCCGGTCTACACGACGTTCGCGGGCCGCATCGGCGCCGTCGACGCGGCGCTGATCGCCGAGCGGAGACTGCGTCCACTGAGTTCCGTGGCGGAGCTTCGGCTCGAGAAACGGGAAGGCGAGGCGTCGGATCGAGTCGAGCGTGATCCGGCTTTGCTGCTCGACGTCATGCTTACGGCGCTCGAGAGGTAGGACGATTGTCTCGATCTGGTTAGGGTCTCCGCGTCAGACGAGGGAAGGGGAGACAGACACAGCGCAAGCTCGGCGTACTGCTGGGCGGCATTGTGCGTCTCGACTGGGTCGCTTCTCGAAGGAGAACACGGTCGTCCAACGGCACCAGGCGACACGCGCGGTGATCTTCTTCTTCGAGGACGGATGGCCGCCAAGGGCCGCGACGGCTCGATCTGGCGGTTCGACCTCGTCAAGGGTCCCACCGGGGCGGTCGGCGTCGACGGATCGACTGCGACGCGCGTCGCCGACCTGAATCCGCCCGGCCGCGACGACATCCCTTGTAGGGCCCGGGGTCTGGGAGACCAGCGGCATCATCGACACGACGGCGCTCTTTGGCCGATACCTGGCTGTCGGACGTGCAGGCGCACTTCCCGCCGACGACGCCGCCTGTCGGCCCGACTGTAACCGTCGAGGACGGGCAGCTCTTCATCATGCGGCCGACCTAGAAGCCGTTGAGGCATCGCACCGCGTTCGGGCCCGCCTCGGCGGGCCCGAATCGTTTCAGGCTAAACCGCTTCGGACGCGGGCGTCGCCACGGCGGCGCCCGCCCCGTCTCCGGTAGCCGCCCCGTTACGGCGCGGCGATCCGGCGATCGCGTTCAGGCGGCCGATGAGCTCCAGCGTCTCGCCCGCGTCGACCAGGCGCGCGAGCTCGTCCAGCTCGTCCTCGAGCCACTGCTGGTCGATTGGCGGGCGGGTGACGAGCAGGATCGCCTCGTGCGTCGACGGCGTGACGGTCTCGGAGTCGGACCACAGCTCCTCGTGCAGCTTCTCACCCGGCCGCGCCCCGACGAACTCGATGGCGATCTGCGCGCCCGGCTCCTTCCCCGAGAGGCGGATCATCGTGTCGGCCAGGTCGACGATCTTCACCGGCTCGCCCATGTCGAGGACGTACACCTGGCCTCGACCGCCGATCGCACCCGCCTGAATGACGAGCTGCACCGCCTCGGGAATCGTCATGAAGTAGCGCGTCATCTCCGGATGGGTGACGGTGACCGGGCCGCCCCGCGCAATCTGCTTTCGGAAGATCGGGATGACGCTCCCCGAGGAGCCGAGGACGTTCCCGAAGCGAACGCCGCAGAACCTGGTCGTCGTGTCGTCGCGATGCCCCCAGGACTCGACGAGCCACTCGCACAGGGCTTTCGACTGACCCATCACGGTCTTCGCGTTCACCGCCTTGTCGGTCGAGACGAGGACGAACCGCTTCGCGCCGAACTCGACGGCGACGTCGGCCACCGTGCGCGTAACCAGGCTGTTGTTTCGCACCGCCTCGAGCGGGTTCGCCTCCATGAGTGGAACGTGCTTGTACGCCGCCGCGTGGAAGACGACCGCCGGTCGGTACTTCTCGAACACCTGGCGCATCTTTTTCGCGTTCCCGGCGTCCGCGAGCACTGCGGCCGTCGCGTGGAAGCTGCGCTCGTCCACGAGCTCGCGCTCGATCTCGAAGAGACCCGGCTCCCCGTTGTCGACGAGCACGAGACGGGTGGGCGCCACCCGGGCGATCTGCCTACAGAGCTCCGACCCGATCGAGCCGCCGGCTCCGGTGACGAGCACGACCTCGTCCGTCAGGTACTCCGCGATCGAGGCGAGATCGGCCTCGACCGGCTCCCTTCCGAGCAGGTCCTCCACCTCGACCGGCCGGATCTGCCCGGTGAGGTTGAAGTCGCCGGCGATGAGCTCGTGGAGCCCCGGGAGCGTCTTCACCGGGACGCGCTCGGCGCGCGCGATCTCGACGATTCGCTCACGTACGTCTCCCGATGCCGACGGGATCGCGATCAGGAGCTCGTCGGGACGGCGGTCCCGGAGCAGGTGCGCGAGCTCCTCGCTCGTACCGAGTACGCGGATCCCGTGCAGCCGCAGGTTCTTCTTCCTCGGATCGTCGTCGACGAGGCCGATCGGCGTGTAGCCGAGCGCCGGGCTCCGGAGCATCTCGCGCAGGATGATCTGGGCGGCGTCCCCCGCCCCGACGATCACCACCTCCTTGCCGCGGGCGACGATCGCCCCTTTGGACGGCCGCTCGATCAGCGTGCGCGCCAGGAGGCGCGAGCCTGCCACGAAAGCCAGGAGGACGAGCGCGTCGATGATCCAGATCGAGCGCGGGACCTTCGCCGGGTGGAAGTCGAGGACGGTGAAGACGACGAAGGCGGCGATGACCCCGACGACGACACCGCGGACCGCTCCCCACATGTCCTGCGTCGAGACGTAGCGCCACCAACGGTTGTAGAACCCGAAGGCAATGAAGACCGGAAGCATGATCCCGAGCACGAGTGCGACGACATCCCACTCGAGATAGCGGTCGTAGTACCGCGGCCAGGTTCCGTCGAAGCGCAGGTACCAGGAGAGCTCCCATGCCAGGACGATCAGGGCGGCGTCGGCGACGACCTGCCAGAGCCTGTGTCTGTTGACCGGAGAGCGCATGTTCAGGCTGGGACGCCGACCGAAGAACGAACCGCGTCCACCACGCGCTCCTGCACGTCGACCCCGATGCCACCCCACATCGGGAGTGCGAGGTTCTCGGCGGCCATGCGCTCGGTCTCGGGGAGCGCACCGCGCTCGTAGCCGAGGAACGCGAGGGCCGGCTGGAGGTGCAGCGGTGTCACGTAGTACGACGCGGAGGCGATGCCGGCCTCGGCCAGAGCAGACGCAATCTCACCCCGTCGTGCCGACCGCACGACGTACATGTGGTACACGTGGCCCGGATCGTCGACCGGCAGCCCGACCGCCTCGCCGAGACCGAGGTCCGCATAGCGAGCCGCAGCCTCACGTCGAGCTGCGTTCCAGCCCGTCAGTCGAGGAAGGAAGACGCGAAGCATCGCGGCCTGCACGGCGTCGAGGCGCGAGTTCGTCCCGACGAGCTCGAACGTGGTCTTGTCGCGCGACCCGTGGAACCGGAGCAGCCGCACGCGCTCGGCAACCTCGTCCTCGAGACATGTCACGAGCCCGCCGTCACCCAGGGCGAACAGGTTCTTGGTCGGAAAGAAGCTGAACGTCGAGCAGGCACCCGTCCCGGCGACCCCGTCGGCACCGAAGGCCTGCGCAGCATCCTCGATCAGCGGAAGCCCCAGTGCCGCGAGCTCCGCGAGCGGCGCGGGCCGACCGAACAGGTGAACCGCCATGACCGCCTTGGTTCGCGGGGTGATGCGCCCGGCGACGTCGTCGGGATCGAGGTTGAGCGTGAGAGGGTCGATGTCCGCGAAGACCGGTGTCGCGCGGACGCGGGCGATCGCCTCGGCGGTGGCGTAGAACGTGAACGCCGGACAGATCACCTCGTCGCCGTGACCGATCCCGAGCGCCTCCAGTGACAGCACGAGCGCATCGGTGCCGTTCGCGACCCCGATCGCATGCGGAACCCCGAGAAACGCGGCCGCCTCCCGTTCGAAGGCCTCGACCTCCGGCCCGAGGATGAAGCGGCCGGACTCGAGGACAGCCGAGAACCGCTCCTCGAGCTCCGGGATCAGCGGTGAGTACTGCGCCTTGACGTCGATCAGGGGAATCTGCGGCGTCACGGGCGCGAGTTTAGCCGGGGGTAAGCCCTCTCAGACCGACGACTCCTCGGCCAGTCGCCGTCGCCTCCGCCTGACGTATCGCACGACGAGCCAGACCGCGATCGCTGCGATCCCCGCGGCGACGAGGTATTCGACGTACCGGAAGGCGTGATGGAAGTCCTCCCAGTTGTCGCCGACCGCATAGCCGGCGCCGGCGAAGAAGAAACACCAGATCGCCGATCCGGCGAGCGTGAGCAGCGTGTAGCGGACGAACGGCACCTCCAACACTCCCGCGGGAATGGAGACGAACGAGCGGACGACGGGCGTTAGCCGGCCGAGGAAAACGGCCAGGTCCTCCCAGCGCTCGAACCAGCGCTCGGCGCGGTCGAGCTTCTCCATGTTCAGGTGGAGCCAGCGACCGTGGCGCTCGACGTACGGGCGGCCGCCGTAGAGCCCGATCGCCCAGCCCAGGATCGAGCCGATCGTGTATCCGATCGTCCCCGCCAGGGCCATTGCGACGTACGCAGCGAACCCCTCGTCGATCGTCCTCCCGAGGAAGACGACGTCCTGACCCGCAAAGGCCCCCGCGGCGACGGCGCCCGCGTACACCATGACGACTTCGCTCGCGGCGGGCAGCACGGCGTCTACGAACATGAGGATGAAGACCGCGTACAGGCCGTAGTCGCCGATCGCCGAGGTGATGCCGTCGGTGATCTCGCTGAGGATCGAGGCGACGAGCACCGCAGCAGTCTAGGTATAGGGGTCAGACCCCACGGGTCCGACCCCGTCGGCTACTTCGCCGTACGACGAACGGTCAGCGGCTGATCGAGCTCGACGACGCCTAGCTCGTTCGTCGCCGCGACGCGAACGACGTAGCGACCACCGAAGACGAGCTTGCCCCAGTTGGCGCGCCCGTCCCATGCAACCGCTTGCGCTCCAGCCTCGAAGCGCTGGTTCGCGACCGTGCGGACGAGGACCCCCTCGACCGTTTCCACCCTCACCCTCACCCGAGCCGCGCGCGTCTGCGTCCAGCGGATCGCCGCGGTGCGACCGCCGTTCTTCGGAAGCACGAGCCGTGTCGGCTCGATCTTCAGGAAGCCGAGCGTCGAGTTGACGGCGAAGCGTCGCGTCGCCGTCGAGCTCAGCCCCTGGTCGTCGATCGCGGTGACCGTGAGCGTCCAGCGGCCCTCGGCGGGAGGCAGAGGCGTGGTCGGCTCCGGTGGAGGCCCGCCCTCGAGCGGTGGGGGCGGCGGTGGCGGAAGAGGCGGGAATGCGACGTCGTACGATCCCGGCTCGCGCCCGCCGGACTCCTGCGCCGCGACCGCCCCGTCGGGTGCGGTGAGCGTCATCGTCACAGTCGAGGGACGGACCACCTTGTACGCCAGAGCCTGTTCCTCGGCAACGCCGTCGTCGTTCGGAGAGACGACCTCCGCGAGCGGTGGCGGCGAGTACACCCCGTAGTACTGCAGCATGAGAGCGGTCGATATCGCGCGCTCCTTGCCCTCGGACGGTGAGTTCAGCACCGTTCCCTCGAACGCGAGCGTCGACGAACCTCCGCCGTCGAGCGCCATCCCGCGCACGGCTCCCAGGCGCTGGAGCGTCTGCGCGAGCTCGAAGTTCGTCATCCCGACCGAGTACCCGGGCTGACGCCCGTCAGTGGTGACGAGGAGCACACCGCCATCCGCACGCTGACCGACCGCGCTCCGCGGACCCCGAGGGACGAGCTGGGAGGTCGTAAACGCCTCGTTCGACCGGTACACGGGCGCACCGTCCCGAACCAGCACCGGGCCGCCGCCGATCGCATCTGCGACGGTCGACCAGTCCGGCTGGAGAATGAGCCTGAGCGTCACCGTCGTCCCGGGCTGGGCCTCGGCCTGAAGTTTCGCCCCCGCCGTGCCGCGTGCAACGAGGACGGCCGTGCCGGGAGCTATGGCAACAGGACCGGTCTGGGAGACGGCTGTCACCGGAACCGCGAGATCGGCGTTCGGGGTCGCCGACGTGAACGGAGCGAGGACGACGGCGACCGAGCCCTGGATCCGCGGGGTCGTCGGGCCCCAGTCAGTCGTGAAGAGCGAGATCCCGTTCGTCCCGGGAGCCTTGTTCAGGAAGTTCAGTGCGCGTCGTTGCCCGGTGCCACGCCAGGTTCCGAGGAACCGAACCTTACGAACGTCGAGCTGGCCGTCGAGCGTGATTCCCGCGCTCGACCGCGACGAGTTCGGTGGAGTGGCGAGCACACCGTCGTGGAGGAGGATCCCGCTCGGACGTCCGTCCGCGAGCGAGAAGTAGTCCCCGTTCACGCCGACGGACGTCGCCTGGGTCGATTGGCGCCGTTGCATGGCCGAGAGCGTCTCCCGGAGTACGACGGAGTCGTTCGAGAGCACCGGACGAAGCCGATAGAGCGCGACCGGCCTCGGCCCTCGAACGATGTGGAGCGACACCGGGCCATGGGGCGTGAACTGAACGCCGGTTTCGTAGGTCACACCGGGCAGCAGCTGGGTCGGCTGCGCGGCGGCAGAGGACGCCGACGCGCCGACGATGCCGAGAACGGCGAGCGTGAATGCGACCAGAGGGCGACGCACGGCCCGTCGAGGGTACCCGAACTATCGGGGACCATTTGCAGGCATTTACACGATCCGAATAGCCTGACGTCGTGGGTCGTCCCTTCGCCGTTCTCAGGCGAAGACCTTGACCTCGCGGTAGAGCGTGTCCCGCTGTACCGGGATCTTCCCCATCGCCCTGATGAGGTGGACGAGCTCGTCAGTCGTCGTCCGGTGCGTCGTGCCCGCAGCCGAGACGACGTTCTCCTCGATCATCACCGAGCCCATGTCGTCGGCACCGAAGCCGAGGGCGACCTGGCCGACCTTCATCCCCTGCGTCACCCACGAGGACTGGATGTGGGGGACGTTGTCGAGGTAGATGCGGGAGACCGCCTGGGTCAGCAGGTACTCGAACGAGGTCGGGCGGGACTCCTCAGGAACGAGGTCGTCGAGACGATTGCCGTCGCGCTGGAACGTCCACGAGATGAAGGCGCGAAAACCGTGCGTCTCGTCCTGGAGCTCACGGATCCGCCGCATGTGCTCCACTCGCTCCTCGAGCGTCTCGACGTGCCCATACATCATCGTCGCGGTCGTCGACATGCCGAGCCGGTGCGCCTGCCGCATGACGTCGAGCCACTCGTCCGACTTCGTCTTCTTGGGCGCGATGATCTGCCGGACGCGATCGACGAGCACCTCGGCGCCGCCGCCGGGAACCGAGTCGAGCCCGGCGTCGCGCAAACGAGCAAGGGTCTCCGGGATGGTCAGCTTCGACCGCCGGGCGATGTGCTGGATCTCAGGAGGCGAGAGCGCGTGGAGGTGGATCTTGTAGCGCGCCTTGATCGACCGGAAGAGATCCTCGTAGTAGTCGATCCCGAGATCGGGATGATGGCCGCCCTGCATGAGCAGCCCCGTGCCACCGATCGCAAGCGTCTCCTCGATCTTCTTGTAGATCACCGGCTTCGGGAGGAGATAGGCCTCGCGCTGGTCGCCCGGCCGCCGGTAGAAGGCGCAGAAGTCGCAGTCGGTGACGCACACGTTCGTGTAGTTGAGGTTTCGATCGATGATGAACGTCACCCGAGAGGGGTCGGTCATCCGACCGCGGATCTCGTTCGCCACGCGCCCCACTGCCACGAGGTCACGCGAGCGAAGCAACGCGACCGCGTCCTCGTCCGCGATGCGCTCGCCGTCGAGGGCCTTGTCGAGAACGTCGCCGACCGACGGGACGGGATCGACGGTGACGGTCAAACCTTCGCCTCCTGCCGCACGAAACGAAGCTCGGGGACGTGGTCGAGCTCGCCGACGTCGCGGGCCATCTCGAGGAACGTGTACAGGCCAGCGCGCTCCCGCGGGCCAAAGCTGTACCGAAGCTTCTCGAAGTACCGCGCGAGGAACCCCGGCGGATAGCCATACGTCTCGCTCGCCTGGCGCGCGAGCCGCTCGGGCTCCGACCGGGCAAGCCGGACCGAGGCGACGAACGCGTGCTCCAGGTCGAGCAAGCCGTCAGGGGCTGGATCGGGAGCAGCCCACACCGCGAACACCATCGGCAGCCCCGTCCGCTCGAGCCAGAGCCGGCCGAGGTCGTAATGGGGCGTCGGATCCTGGAACGCGCTCTGCAACGCAGCGTCTCCGATCAACAGCGTCGCGTCCGCCTGCGTTCCGAGCGGGACGATCTCCGCCTTTGGAATCAGGATCCGGACGAGCACCACGGACGTCGCGCTCTCCGGGGTCACGGCCACGGAACGCACCTGGGCGAAGGGGATGCGGCTCACGAGTTGGATCGAGTCGACCGCGCCCTCGGACGAGACGCACAGCCGTGGGAGGATGCGGAGGCTGTGGGCATTCCTCGCGTACTCGATCGACGGAATCGGCGCGATGTCGAGCTGGCCGTCGAGCAGCATCCGCGAGAGCTCGGTCGGGACGCCGGACACCTCCTCGACGTCCGCCTCGAGCCGGTAGAAGACCGGCGCCATGTTCACGTACGAGATACGCCCGAGCCGCGTCACCTCTTCCGCCTCCGGCTGACCCAGAGCCCGCCGGCCCCGATCATCACCGCACTCCACAGCACGATCGCGGGTGTGGAGACGTCGAAGGTCACATCGACGTCGTTCGAGAGGATGTACGCACCGGCCGTGAAGAGGATCGAGAACACGAAGATCGCGGCGGCGAGGATGCCGAAGGAGTAGACGACCCAGACCCAGATCGGCGTCCCAGCTCTTGGCTCGCCCCTGTCTCGCTGGGCTCCCCCACGGCTCACTGCCACCGCCGTAGCTCGTTGTAGAGGGTGTCGCGCTGGACCGGAATTCTTCCTGCGTCTCGGACGTAGCGGACGAGCTGATCGATCTTCTGCTCCGTCTCGGTGCGAGCGCCCGCGGCATGGAAGATCTCCTCGCGCACGACGGTCCCCTGCACGTCGTTCGCGCCGAAGTGGAGCGCGACGGCCGCGAGCGGCATCCCCATCATGATCCAGTAGGCCTTGATGTTCGGGATGTTGTCGAGCATCAGGCGCGAGAAGGCGAGCATCTTCAGGTCGTCGGAGCCCGTCGTATGGCGCCAGCCGCGCCGCTCGAACACGGTGTTCTCGGGATGGAACGCGAGCGGGATGAACGCGAGGAAGCCGCCCGAGCGGTCTTGCTGGTCACGCAGGCGGATGATGTGGTCGACCCGCTCCTCGTAGGTCTCGACGTGCCCGTAGAGCATCGTGCAATGCGTCGGGATCCCGAGCGAGTGCGCGGTCGAGTGGACGTGGAACCAGATGTCGGGGCTCTCCTTGCCGGGCGCGACGAGGCGCCGCACCCGGTCGGCGAACACCTCGGCGCCTCCGCCGGGGAGCGACCCGAGCCCCGCGGCCTTCAGCTCTCGGAGGACGTCCTCGTGCGTGAGTCCGGAGAGCGTCGTCATGTGGTGGATCTCGGACGCCGTATAGCACTTGAGGTGCACGTCGGGAAACGCCTCGCGCAATGACGCGATCGTGTCGCGGTAGAACGCGAAGTCCACGTGCGGGTTCTCGCCGTTGACCATGTGGATCTCCGTGAACCCTGTCGCCTCGCGCTGCCGAAGCACGTCCTCGACGAGCTCTTCGGCCGTATACGTGTACGCGTGCTCCTGCCTCCGCGTGGCAGCGAACGCGCAGAACTTGCACTTCACGCGGCAGACGTTCGTCTGGTTCACGTAGAGGTTCTGGACGAAGAAGACGTCGTCGGTCCCGCCGCGCATGCGCCGTGCCTCGTCGGCGAGCTCGCCGAGAGCCAGGAGGTCGTCGGACTCGAGCAGCGCGAGGCCGTCCTCGAAGTCGAGGCGCTCACCGGCCTCGACCTTCTCCCGGATCGGCTCCAGCGTCTGTTCGGCGAGAACGGCGATCAGGCACTCCTCTCCACCACGGCCCACGTCAGCGCCTCGAGCTCGTCGCGTCGCGCAGCGCCGTCGAGGCATGCTCTTGCCTCCGAAGCGTAGTGGAGCGCCAGCTCGCGGGACCGCTCGAGCGCACCGCTCGCCGCGACCCGCACGAGCGCACCTTCCTTCGAGCCTCCCGCGAGCGCATCCCGGACGACCGAGTCCTCGCGCGCGGCGAGGAGGAGAGGGAGCGTCGGCGTGCCGTCGCGCAGGTCGGTTCCGGGAACCTTGCCCGTCTCGATCGTCTCGCCCGAGCAGTCGAGAACGTCGTCGGCGATCTGGAACGCGATGCCGAGCAATCGCCCGTACTCGCCGTTGCCGCCCCCGAGCACGCACGCGGCTCCGAAGAGCTTCCCCGTCTTCAATGCGCACCGCTCGAAGTAGGCGTCGATCGTCACGTCAGGATCGTGCTGCTGCTGACGCTGCATCGCCTCCCCGCGCGCGAGACCGAGGGCCGCCTCCGCGAGGACCGAGACGGCGTGCGGGTCTCCCGTCTCGGCGAGCACGGAGAACGCCCGCGCGAACAGGTAGTCACCGGCCGACTTGGCGACTGCTCCACCGTGCTCGCTCCAGGCTGACGCGCGGCCCCGTCTCAGCGCGGCCCCGTCGATCAGGTCGTCATGGACGAGCGTGGCCATGTGAACGAGCTCGACGGCCGCACCGGCCGCGACCGGGGGCGTCGCGTCCGGCGAAGAGGAGAGAAAGGCCAGCGCAGGCCGGAGCCGCTTCCCACCGGCTGCGAGCGCGTCCGCGCCGACCTCCGCCACGAGGCCCGGGTAGACCGCGACCGCCCGTTCCAGGTCCACCTCGACCTCGCCGAGGTACCGGTCCAGCCCTTCTGCCGCCCGAACCACCTCGAGCGCGGTCAAGGCCTCGTCCCGACGTGGAGCGCGACGCACCCGCCACCCAGGAGCCGGTAGCTCACCTGCTCGAACCCGGCGCGCTCGAACAGCCTCGACAGATCCTCCGGACTCGGGAAGCGGCGCACGCTCGCGGGCAGGTAGGTGTAGGCCTTCCCCCCTGGGAGCACCTTGCCGGCGAGCGGCACGAGCACGTCGAACCAAAGCCGGAAGAACGGCCGGAGCAGGCCGCGAGGCCGGGTGATCTCGAGGACCGCGAGCTTCCCATCCGGGCGAAGTACGCGCGCCAGCTCCCGTAGTCCACCCTCGAGGTCCGCAAGGTTGCGAACTCCGAACCCGACCGTCGCCGCGTCGAACTCGCCGTCGCCAAACGGAAGGGTGAGCGCATCACCCTGCACCCATTCGATCGTCCCCGACTTGCGGCGCGCGCGTTCGAGCATCCGGGGAGAGAAGTCGAGGGCGACAACCCTCGCTCCGCGACGCTCGGCCTCGACAGCGAGATCGCCGGTGCCGCAGCAGGCGTCCAGGACACGATCTCCGGGCCAGACCACCTCCTGGACTACGAGCCTGCGCCAGCGCTGGTCGAGGCCCGCGGTCATGACCCGGTTCATGACGTCGTACACCGGAGCGATGCGATCGAACATGCCGCGCACCGCATCGGGCGCGAGTGTTCCGGACTCGTAGGTCACGGCTCGCCCCACCGTTTGACGAGCACGTTGTCGATCCCGATCTGGTCGAGGCACCGTGCCACGAGGAAGTCCACGAGGTCCTCGATGGTCTCTGGACCGTGGTAGAAGCCCGGCGCGGCGAAGAGGATGACCGCGCCCGCGTCGTTCAGCGTCGCGAGCCCGCGGAGGTGAATGGACGAGAGCGGGCTCTCGCGCGGAACGAGCACGAGCTTGCGGCGCTCCTTGAGCGCGACCGAAGCCGCGCGGTGGATGAGGTTCTGCATCGCGCCCGACGCGAGAGTTCCGACCGTGGCCATCGAGCACGGGCAGATCACATATGCGTCGACTCGCGCGGACCCGCTCGCATACGGGCTCCGGAAGTCGTTCTCCCCATAGACGGTGACCTGCGCCGCCGCGCTCCCGACGAACCGCTCGAGCACCTCCTCGCGCGAAAGAGACGGATCGCGGTAGAGCTCCGTCGCCAGCACCTCGATCCCCGAACGCGACGCCGTGAGCCCGATCTCGCAGTCGACGGAAGCGAGCGCGCGGAGGAGGCGCTCGGCATAAGGAGCGCCCGACGCGCCGGTCACGCCGAGGAAGACGCGCACGGCCGAAGGCTACGCGCTGGTCGGGGCTAACCGCCGCCCTGCGAACCCTTCGACGCCTCCAAGAAGGCGCCGAGCGCGTCCAGGTTCTCCTGCCCGAGGTAGGCATACGAGCCCATCACGGTGTTGCCGAATGCCGCCGGGTTCGTGAGATACCGGACGAAGTAGGCGGCGTCGTTCGTCTGCCCGATCTCGGAGAGATCGGGTGCGCCGAGGTTCCCGGCGCCCTGGCCGAGGTACGTGTGGCAGTTCAGACACCCGGTCTGGGCGAAGAGCTCCGCCCCCTTCACGGCCTCCGGATTGTCAGCAAATCCCTGCTCCGCCGCCCAGTCCGGCACGAGTAACACGAGCTCGGAGCCGAGCGCCTCCTTCGCGGTGGCGCCTTTCCAGGTGAGGACCGCCATCGAAAGGATCGTGAGGACGGCCGCGACCATCGCCACCGGACGGTGCAGCGGCCGCCGCTCGCGGCGGCGGTCGTAGAACGGAAGTCCGATCAGGAGGATGAGGCAGATCGTCGGAATGCCGACCGTCGCGATGAAGACCGTCTCCGGCCACTCGAAGATCCGCAGCAGGTAGAAGAGGAAGTAGAAGTACCAGTCCGGCCGGGGGATGAAGTCGGTCGTCCCCGCGTCCGCGGGCTCCGTGTACCAGGGGCCGAGGATCCCCGGCTCGACGCCGTCGGCGTCGAAGTACCAGATCGCGGCCAGGGCGACGATGATCACCACGACGACGAGCGACATGACCGTGTCGTGGAAGATCGCGAACGGGAAGAACGGCTTTCCTTCCTTCCTGACGTCGTCCTTGTAGTGGGCGTACTCCTCGCGGTTCAGCTCGCCGAGATCGCGTGCCATCAGTCCCTACCTCCGGAACCCCGGACGAGCCCTGCTCTCGCCCCCGTCTGCCGAACCTCCGGACGCTCACGGCCTGCCGCCTCACTCGACCACGGAGGAGAGGCGACCCCGAGGCGGGTGACGAGATAGATGTGGATCCCGATGAGCGGGATGAGAGCGCCCGGAAGCAGGAGCATGTGCAACGCGTACCACTTGGGCAGCGTGTCGGCTCCGATCTCGGGACCGGTGGCTAGGAACTCGGCAAGCCACGGCCCGGCGAACGGAGCGGTTCCGTTCAGGTTGATCCCGACGACAGTCGCCCAGTACGCGGTCTGATCCCAGGGAAGGAGGTATCCCGTGAAGCCCATGAGCATGCCCGTCACGAGGATGAGGACGCCCGTGATCCAGTTCAGCTCGCGTGGGTACTTGTACGCGCCGAAGAGGAAGACGCGGCCCATGTGCAGGAAGAGGAGGATGATGAAGACGCTGGCGCCCCAGCGGTGCATGCCACGGACGAGCCACCCGAGCGTGAGGTCGTTCGTGATCGACTCGATCGACGAATACGCGATGGGCTTGCCGGTCACGGGATCGATCGCCGTCGAAGGCTCGTAGTAGAACGCCAGGATGACCCCGGTCAGCGTCTGGACGATGAACGCGGTCAGCGCCGCAGAGCCGAGCGTCTGTGCCCAGCTGATGTCCCGCGGGACGTTCCGAAAGAGGAACCACTTCGTGCCCCGAACCGCGGCGGTCCGCTCGTCGATCCAGTCGAGCGGCGCGAGCACGGCTGTGTCGACGAGCGTCTGGCGTCTCGACTTCGTCGCCATCAGCCCGTCACCTGACTGGGAACGATCGGATAGAGCCACGCCTCGATGCCGTCGACGTGCGTACCCGGAGTCGACCAGGGGTACTTCGAGATGGTCGCGCTGGCGCCGGTTCCCGAGACGTTCCCGACCGCGTAGAGCTCATGGAGAATGAGGCGCCCGTCCCTGATCGAGAACGTGTACCGATCCATGGAACGCACGGGCGGGCCCGCCCGCCGGTTGCCCTCCGCGTCGTAGAGACCGCCGTGGCACGGGCAGCCGAACGACTGGGCGAGCACCGGCCGAAGCTCGACCCCGTTGACCTCTTTCGTCGCCTCCTCGTCGATCGGGCCGTTCGGCTGCACCGGGCAGCCGAGGTGGACACAGCGGCTGTAGAGGATCGTGAAGCTCGGCTCGCCCCCCTCGGCGAGCCCGTTGTTGCGGATGAAGGCCGTCCGCCTGCTCACCTCGCCCTGCTTCGGATCGGACAGGTAGCTCGCGATGACGTACTCGTCTTTGGGGAAGTTCTCGATCGGCCCGAGATCCGCCTCGCCCTCCTGGCGATTCGTGAACGAGGGGAGAATCGTGAAGCCGAGCACCGGGAGCGTCACGACCGCTCCGATCGCCGCTCCGAGGCCGAGCGTAGAGGCCTCGAGGAAACGGGAGCGCGTGTAGGTGGGGAGCGGAGCCGGGGCTGCGGCGGGGACGACTGCTGCGGCCGTGTCCGAGACGGCGCGTGACTCGGGATCGATCTCGGGCACCTCGCCGCGCACGTCGCGCGTGACGTCACGCGCCCAGAGCAGCGCGAAGGCGACCGCGAGAACCGCGCCGATGGCCGCGATGATCCAGCTGAGGACGAGACCGATGAGAAGACACGCGACCCCGATCGCGAAGCCGATCGGCCAGAGGCTCGGCCCGGGAAGGTGCGGGGTGTCGTGGCGAGATTCGCTCAAGTCCTGCCCTTCGGGGGATTCAATCGCTCGAACGCCGCGCGTGTCAACGACGTGCCGACTGTCGCAACGCGGGGATTCTGCACTTTGCGGAGGACGCGTGTTGCAGTGGAGTCAGACCTGGGGTCAGACCCCACGGGTCTGACCCCACTCGCCGATCCCGTACTCGGTCCAACGGCGAGTCACGACGTCGCGGATCTCGTCCGACATGACGATCTCCTCCGGCCAGGGTCTCGCGTCCTCTTCGGGGAGCTTGTGCGTCGCGTCGATGCCGAGCTTTCCGCCGTAGAACTGCCTGCCGGGCGCGTGGTCGAGATGGTCGAGCGGCCCTTCGGTAATGAGGATGTCCCGCTTGGGGTCGACGTTCGCGGTGACACGGAAGAAGACGTCCGCGTAGTCGTGCACGTTCACGTGCGCGTCGACGACGACGATCGACTTCGAGAGCGAGAGCATCCCGAGTCCCCAGAGCGCGTGCATGACCTTCTGGGCGTGCCCGGGGAACGCCTTGCGGATCGAGACGATCACGCAGTTGTGGAACGCTCCGGCGACGGGAAGGTCGTAGTCGACGATCTCGGGGAGAGTCATGCGAACGGCCGGCAGGAAGATCCGCTCCGTCGCCTTGCCGAGCCAGGCGTCCTCGGCGGGAGGCTTGCCGACCACGATCGACGCGTAGATGGCGTCGCGTCGCATCGTCATCGCCGAGATGCGAAAGATCGGGAACTCCTCGGCGTGCGAGTAGTAGCCCGTATGGTCTCCGAACGGGCCCTCGATGCCGACGTCGTCCTTCGACACCGTTCCCTCGAGGACGATCTCGGCGTTCGCGGGCACCTCGAGGTCGATCGTCCGGCAGCGCACGAGCTCGACCGGCTCGCCGCGCAGGAACCCGGCGAGCATGAGCTCGTCGAGGTGGTGCGGGAGAGGCGCCGACGCGGAGTACGTCGTCACCGGATCGAGCCCGATTGCGACTGCCACCGGGATACGCCCGTCCTCCGCCGCAAGGAGGTCGGCCCGGCCGTCCTTGTGCATCTGCCAGTGCATGAAGGTCGAAGAGCGGTCGATCACCTGCATGCGATACATGCCGACGTTGCGGACGCCGGTCTTCGGATCCTTGGTAATGACCGCCGGAAGAGTGATGAAGGGGGCCGGGTCGCCGGGCCAGCAGCGCTGGATCGGGAGTCGTCCGAGGTCGACGTCGGCTCCCTCGTGGAAGACCTCCTGGCACGGCGCCCTGGAAACTGGCTTCGGCCGAGAGTCGGCGACCGACTTCAGCTTAAGGAGGCCGCGCACCTTCTCGCGGAGCCCCTCGGGCGGCTGCATGTCGAGGATGTCGCCGAGCTTGGCGGCCGCGTCGTCGAGCTTCTCGACGCCGAGCGCGAGGCACATGCGCCGCTCGGTGCCGAACTGGTTGATGAGGAGCGGAAGCTTCGAGCCTTTCGGATTCTCGAAGAGGAGCGCGGGCCCCCCGGACTTGACGACACGATCCGTGATCTCCGTGATCTCGAGGTCGGGGTCGGCGTCGGCCGAGATGCGCCGCAGCTCGCCCTCGCGCTCGAGGAGGGCGATCCACTCGCGGAGATCTCGGGGTGGTGGCGCCAGGGCGATCAGCCCTCCCTCGGCGAGTTCAGCCATGCGCGTAATCCAAGTTCGACGGCCTCCGCTAAACCAAGTTCCTGACCTTGCTCGAAAGCTTCGGCAAATCCCCTGTCGCCAACCTCGCGGCGAAGCGAGTGCACTAGTTCCTCGTTCATCGCGCTCTCGGACGGTCCTAGAGTCGCGCCCGTCACTTCTCGAAGCTTCGCAGACGCTCCGATTAACCGAGCAGCAACCAGCGCATCTTCGGCAGCCACCGCCCCCGAAACGAGCGATAGCGCTTCTGCAACCAGCCGCGGGTCCTTGCGATCAGCCGCAAGCTGCAGGGCCTTTCGCGCCGCCTCCGCCGCACGTTGCGGATCACCAAGGTGGAGCCGAGCTTCGGCGAGGCTCAGAAGCGCCGCCGAGACACCGGAAGAGTCGACCGCGTGCTCGCCGATAGCAAGGCTTTCCTCGCAGAGCTCAGCCGCCCGGGCGAACGCGCCCTCTTGAAGAGCAATCGCCGCCAAGTTCGACAACGACAGCGCGATCCTTGCCGGCTTACCCAGCTCGCGCGCCATCCTGAGAGCCGCCTCCATCAGTGTGCGCGAGCGGTCGAGCTGTCCAGTTCCGCTGGCGGCTGCGCCAAGTTTGGTCAACGCGCTCACTTCGCGTTCGGTGTCCCCCAACTGGCGCGCGATTTCGAGCATCTGCCGCCCATATCTCTCCGTCTGCTCGTAGTCGCCCGCCCAATACGCATTCAATGCTGCGGCTTGGAGCGCGTCCGCGCGCTGCTCCGGCAATGATTCGCCCGCGCTTTCGAGAGCCTCGTCGAGCCACCGCCGTAGCTCGGCGATCGAGCCGCGAGCGCTCCAATACATCCGCAGCGCGGCGACGAGCCGCAACGCGACTTCGCCGAGACGCTGCTCGTTTGCGAAGGCGGACGCCGCGCGGAAGTTGTCGCGCTCCGCATCCAGTCGTTCAAGCCATGCACGGTCGTCGGCTCCCACTAGACCCGGCTCGCCTTCTTCGGCCAGCTTGAGGTGATAGCGCGCGTGCCGCGAGCCGACTACTTCGGCCTCACCGGACTCATCGAGCTTTCCGAGCGCATACTCCCGGATCGTCTCGAGCATCCAGTAGCGCGGGCCGGCATCCGAGCTCGTGAAGCGCAGGAGGCTCTTCTCGACGAGCGAGTGCAGAGTGTCGAGGTCGGCGTCTGCGACCTCTTCGGCGGCGTCGAGGGTGCAGCCGCCAGCGAAGACCGCCAGGCGTGCGAAGAGCTGCTGCTCCTCGGAGGAGAGGAGGTCGTAGCTCCACTCGATCGTCGCCCGCAGGGTCTGCTGGCGGGGGTCGGCGTCGCGGCCGCCCTTGAGGAGGTCGAGGCGCTGCGAGAGGCGCTCGAGGATCTGGATGGGAGAGAGCGCCTTCGTGCGCGCAGCGGCGAGTTCGACTGCCAGCGGGAGCGAGTCGAGGCGGGCGCAGAGCTCGGAGATCTCCTTGCTCGGCTCGATCTGCGCCCTTTCGCAGAAGAGGGAGACGGCTTCTGGCGCGGCGAGCGGAGGGACGGGGTATTCGACCTCACCTTGCACGCGCAGGAGCTCTCTGGAGGTGACAAGGAGGGTGAGGTTGGAGCAGGCCCATAGGAGGCCCGAGAGCTCGGGTGCGCCGTCGATCACCTGCTCCAGGTTGTCGAGCAGGAGCATGAGCTCGCGCTCGCCGATGTGGGCGGCGAGGCCGTCCTTGGCGCCGAGGGTCTGGGCGATCGTCTCCGTCAAGAGGGCGGGGTCGCGGAGGGTGGCGAGCCCGACCCAGAAGACGCCTGCCTTGTAGGAGGGAACGAGCGCGGAGGCGGCCTCGAGCGCGAGTCGGGTCTTGCCCGTGCCTCCCGGGCCCGTGAGCGTCAAGAGGCGTGCTCCTGCCTCGATCCGGGCGAGGACCTCGGCGAGCTCTGTCTCCCTGCCCAGGAAGGAGCTCGCCGGGCGGGGCAGGTTCGTGTTCGAGATCGTCTTGAGCGGCGGGAAAGAGCCCTCGCCGAGCTGGTAGAGGGAGACGGGTTCGGGGATGTCCTTGAGCCGGTGCTCGCCGAGATCGAGCAGAGAGAACGCTCGTGGCTCTGAGCCACTTGGCTCGAGAAGCCCGCCTGTGGCAGCGGAGACGACGACCTGCCCGCCGTGGGCCGAGCCCATGACCCTCGCTGCGAAGTGGACGTCCAAACCCACGTACTTGGGTGGATCGAGGCCGGGCGTGCCCGTGTGGATGCCGACCCGGATCCTGATCGGTCCTTCCTCGAGGCCCGCCATCGCCTCGGAGACCGCAGAGACCGCCTCCCGGGCGGATGAGAAAGCGTAGAAGAAGGCGTCTCCCTCGTAGTCGACCTCGTAACCCGAGTGGCGGCCACAGGCCTTGCGGACGATCCGGCGGTGCTCGGCGAGGGCCTCGCGGTAGGCGTCCATGCCGAGCTCCTCGAGCAACCTCGTCGAGCCCTCGATGTCCGAGAAGACGAGCGTCACCTGGCCCGAGGGTTGGGCGACCGCAGCCATAAGCCGGATTCTCGTGTCGGCTCCCTGACAAATGCAACGTGGCGGCTCGCGGCCGCCCGGTTCGCCCGCCGGAGTTAGTGGCCGCGGGCGTTGTGGCGCTTGCGCGCGCGCAAGTTGTACAGATCGCCGAGCAGGATCACCGCGACGAACACGAGCCCGACGACCAGCATCGAGAGCACGATGTCTCGGCCCTCCTCCGCGGCGGTCTTGGCGAGAAGCAGCGCGAGCGCGAAGGTCATCGCGCGCGACTCTACCCCACGAGCCGGGCGTGTGCGGCAAGCGCGCCGTCGACGGCGTGGTCACCCGCGCTCGACCGAGCGGCGTCCTCGAGCGCTGCCGCGTCGCGACCCACTCTCAATGCCTCGCGCGCAGCACCGAGATCGCCAGCGCCGAGCGATGCCGCCGTCGCCGCCCATGCCTGGCCATCACCGTCCCGTCCCTCGGCGCGCGCCTGCGAGCACAGCGAGATCAGCTCGGCGAGGTCTGCGACCGCTGCCACGTCTCCGGTCCCCGCCACTCGAACAAGTCCATGCGCGTAGAGGTAGTCACCGAGGAGGAGGGCGGCATCGGGATCGGGCGGAGAGAACAGCCGCGAGCGCCCGTAGTGCACGAGGTACCCCTCGTAGATCGTCTCCAGGCCCAGAGCGTGTTTTGCCGGCGCGAGCCGGGAGAAGACGGGCTCGCGCACCTGCTCGGCTTCCGGCAGAAGCGCCTCGGCCCAGAGCGGGCTCTCGGCAGAGGCCTGCGCTGCGATCGTCTCCCACATGTCGAGACAGTAACCACGCCCGGCCGCGCGAGCGGCCGCCTTTAGGGCTCTTTGCCCGACTGGAAATTCCGCGCTAGCGGATTCGGGTCTGCGCAAGAACGGGCCTAGCCCGAGCCGGAGGCGGCGCGCGGCGGCTCGGCACGAGGAGGCTCGATCTCGACCTCGACAGGGATGTCCGGACTCCCTTCGTCCCAGCGCTCGAGCTGCACACGCCCGCGGAAGAACCCCCAGATCGCCCGCAGCCCGGCCATCGTCGGCAACGCGACGAGTACGCCCGCGATCCCGTACAGCTCACCGCCCGCGAGCAGTCCGAAGATGACGAGCAGCGGGTGCAGGCGCAGCGCACCCGCCATCACGTTTGGGACGACGACGTGCCCCTCCACTTGGTAGATGAAAAGGAAAAGTACCCCCACCCACACGACGCCCCAGGGAAAGTCTGCGAACAGGGCGTAGAGCGCCGGTGGGACGGCGGAAAGCCACGGCCCGATGTACGGGATGACCTCTATGAAGGCCGTCCAGAGCCCGAACAGAAGCGCGTATTCCTCGGCGCCTTCCACGAGACCGGTCACCCCGAGGATGTACATGCCGACGCCGGCGCTCGTACCGATGACGGTCGAGAGGATTGCCTGGCCCTTGAGGTACCCCCAGAGCGCGCCCTCGATCTGCTGCGTCAGCGGTGGACCACCGTGCGGGGGAAAACGGGAGTCGATCGCCCGCTCCAGGCGAGCCATGTCGAGGAGCATGTAAATCGAGATGACCACGATCAGGATGAGCGAGAAGAACAGAAGCACGACAGAGAACGCCGCCCCCTGGACGAACGAGATCGCGTCCTGCGTGTAGCCCGAGATCTCTCCGGCACTCAACGAGCCGATCCAATCGTTGACCTGCTCGCGTATCTGGATCCGCTCGAGCCCGTGCTCGTCCAGCCATACCTGAAGCGAGTCGATGTCGAGCTCTGCCGCGGTCTGGCCCGTAGTCGGCTGCTCGTCGGTGACGTATTCGTCGATCCGCTCGGCAGCGCTTCGTGCCTGATCGAAGGCCACGGCGCCGATTGCGACTAGGAGCGCAACGACGGCAGTGGCGAAAATTGTGTACACGACCAGCACCGAGAGCGTACGAGGCACCTTGAGGCGCGTGAGGTCACGGACGAGCGGATTCAGCGTGAAGGCGATCACGCTGGCGGTCAGGAAGAGGAAGAGCACGTGACCGAGCGTTCTCGCGAGCAGGAACGCCACAACGAGCAGAACGGGCAGACCGACGAGCTGGATCCACCGCGGAATCTGGATCGTCGGGCCGGAGCCGGCCATGAGCGGATGCTACAGCGGGGCCGCGCCGTCCTCGCGCGCGGCGGACCTTGCTACGGTCCCGGAGATGGCGACTCCGCGCTCACGTCACGCTGCGCGGCTTCGTGCGGACCGCCGGCGTGCGCAAGCGCGAGCTCGGTGGTTCGCGGTCGCGGTGGTCGTCGGTGTCCTCGGCGTCGGCACTCTCGGCCTGACGGCCTTCGACGGCTCGAGCAGCTCCGCGTCGGCGCCGTCGGTACCGCCCTTGCCCGTTACCTCGGCTCCACCCGAGCCCCAGGTGCTCGCGACCGTCGGAAACCTGCGCGTGCAGTCTCCGGTCGCTCAGGGTGGAGTGACGGCCGTCGGATTTCACGGCGCCGCCGACGGCGCATTGGTTCTCCAGCCTGTGGGCCCACAGTCGAACGAAGGGCTGCTCGCGCGGCTATGGCACCGCATCACCGGGTCGTCGCGTCGTGGCCTGGCTTGGTACCAGCTCGAGAGCGGCACGCTCCGCTCTCTCGATGTCGGTGCGGTTGCCGGCACCGACGTCTACTCGCCGGTCGACGGAACGGTGGTCGCCATCCGAGACCACGTCATCTCGGGGCGCACGGTCGGAGCCGAGATCGAACTTCGACCCACGTCGGCACCGTCGCTCGTCGTCGGGATCGAGAACGTCAAGCCCGATCCCGCGCTCAGTGTGGGAGCAAACGTCGCCGCGGGATCATCCAAGCTCGGGACGGTTACCGACATCAGTCGTTACGAGGAGCAGGCGCTGAGGCGGTACGCCGCCGACGGCGGCAACAACGTCTCGATCCGGGTCTATCCCTCGGCGACCCTCGGCGTGCCGTAGGCTCCGCGCCCTGCGCATCCTCTTCATCGCCGACGTCGTGGGCGCCCCCGGCCGTGGGGCCCTCGACGCGCGACTGAAGGCGCTGCGGTCCGAGCTCGAGATCGACGTCTGCATCGTGAACGGGGAGAACGCGGCCGACGGCATCGGGATCACGCCGCGTCTCGCCGATCAGCTTCTCGCGATGGGCGCCGACGCGATCACGCTCGGCAACCATGCTTTCAGGCGTACCGAAATCGGCGCCTACCTCGACTCCTCCGATCGCGTCGTGCGGCCCGCGAACACGTCGACCAACACGCCCGGGCGTGGTCTCGCGATCGTCCCGACGGCGAACGGCTCCCGCCTCGCGGTCATCAACGTCCTCGGCTCGCTCTTCCTCCATCCGGCGACGTCGATGTTCGAACTCATCGACGGCCTCGTCGAGCAGGCCCGGGCCGAGACGCCGCTCGTACTCGTCGACGTGCATGCGGAGGCGACCAGCGAGAAAGCTGCGCTCGCCCGCTGGCTCGACGGACGGGTGACCGCGGTGGTCGGCACGCACACCCACGTCCAGACCTCGGATGCCAGGTTGCTGCCCCGCGGCACCGCCTTCATCACGGACGCGGGGATGACGGGCCCGCACGACTCCGTGATCGGAGTGGAGTCGGACCTCGCCATCCGGAGAATGCGCACCGGGCTCCCGGTCCGGTTCGAGACAGCTCATGGCGACGTGCGCATCGAGGGCGCGCTCGTCGAATGCAACGCCGAGACGGGCAAGGCCTCGTCGATCGAAGCGCTGCGAATTCCGTTCCCTTGATCCTCTGACCTCGGGAGCAGGAGCCACAGCAGCACGAACGGGAGCACCCAGGGTAGGTAGAGGTAGAACCAGTGCGTCAGCGTGAGCTGGAAGGCGATGAGCAGCGCAGCGGTAAGGGCCGCGAGCTCAACAGGGCCCTTCCGCCGCGGTAGGACGGCGACGACGAGCGCGAGCGCCACCGCGAGCACCACGAGCACCGGCTGAACGAACCCGAGGTCGGGGATTCCTTGGGCGTGGTACTGCCCCCATCCCCAGAGCGAGAACGGGGAGTCGCGTCCGACCTGGAAGCCGAGCGTGCGGTCCCAGAACGTCCGGGCCGCCTTCCACAGGTCGGGTTCGAGCAGGAGGAGGCTGAACGCGACCAGCGTGGCGCCCACGAAAGAAAGGGCAAAGCGCACCAGCCTACGGAGGTCGATGCTCGGGTACGTCGCCCAGAGGGGCGCCGCGAGGAGAGCGCCGAACTTGGCCCAGCCGGCGAGAGCGACCGCTGCACCTCTCGCCCAAGCGGACGACGCAAGCCAGAAGCCGAGGACGAGGAACGCCGGCATGATCGCGTCGTTCGTGTTCGCGTTGAGCGTGTACGCCGTGAAGGGATACGCGGCCCACGCGAATACGAGCAACGCCGCGAGTCGACGTCCGCCAAATCGCATGCCGACGAGCGCGAGGCCGAGGATCGTGAAGACGTCGAACGCGATCGAGGTGGCGTGCGCTGCCGGCAGCGAGTCCCACTTCCCGCTCCAGCCGAAGATCGACGTGGCGGGCAAGTACGCGACATACGACACGGGCCCGTACGTGTCGCCGCGCTCGATTGCAGCCTCGCAGCGGCCGTTCGTCTGGATGCGATCGCGGACCTGCCCGTCGGTGTCCTCGGGACCGCACTCTTCGAGCGAGTCGCGCTGCGGCATGTTCCCGTACGGCGCCTGGCCGTCGAGGATCCTGCTCGCCCCCGCGACGCCTGCGAGACCGACGTCGATCACGCCGCGAGGGGTCTCGACGTTGAGGCCGATCCGGAACCCCAGGAGGAAGATCGCAGCGGCCGCGAGCAGCCAGGTCGGCCAGAGCGAGCGAGACGGTGATTCCTTCCGCCTCCCGGACCCGACCCAGAGCCCACGAGCGAGGAAGTAGAGGAGAACCGGATAGACGAGGGGCACGCTTCGGAAGATCTCACCGCGGTTGAAGAACACGAGCGAGACCGAGAACGCGAGCAGCATGAGCAGATCGACATTGTGTGCCGAGAGGGGACGTCGCAGGTCGGCGAGACCGACCAGGAACACCATGCTGAAGGCAAGCCAGACGAACGGCTCGAGCAGCGTCTTGCCACCGAACGCCCCGTCCCGGCCGCGTGCCATCCTCCAGGCGACCTGGGGACCGGTCCAGGCCTCTGCGACTCGTCCGGTTGTGTCCTCGACGACCGCCTGCGCAACCTGGCCGGCTTCCCCTGACCAGATCTTCACGACCCAGGTTCGGCGCTCGGGTGTGAAGGTCGCCGAGGTCGTGGGCTCGGGTGGATACCGTGCGAGCCAGCCGGCAATCTTCGGGTGCTCCAGCGCAGCCTCGATCGCCGACTCCTCGCTCAGTCGCGCCGGATCTCCGGGGAGAGCGGGTGCCGGAGGCGGAGGCGGCCGAGGCGCGTTCGCCGTCGTTGTCGCGCTCGCCGCCGATGCGAAAGCGAGTGCGCCAGCAGCAATTACGGTCGCGGTGCGAACGACCAGAGCTTATTGCCGACGAAGTTCACCGGCGTAACAAGCACGATCGCGATCGCCTGCGCGACGACCTCGGTGAGCCCGAGCGTGACGAGCACGTGGAGGACGAGCAGGTTCGCACCGAGCGCGAGCGTGGAGACGACCAGGAACCGCAGGCCCTGGTACGCGACGTGACCTCGCTGAGCGCGGAACGTCCAGAGCCGGTTCCACGTGTAGTTGTTCGTGACCGCGACCAGGAACGAGCAGACGGCCGCCGGGATGTAGTGGGCCTCGAAGCCGAGATTCGCCACCGTGAACGGTCCGACGATGATTTCCCCGAGCACGAGCGTCGAGAAGACCCAGAGGTTCACAGCGTAGCCACTCGCACCGACGATGCAGAAGCGGACGAGCTGCTCCCAGTTCTTGCGGCGACGCAGCGCGGCGCCTACGCGGGCACGGGACAGGTTTCCGGCAATCTCGGCGTGGGAGGAATCCACCGTCATCGCAGGGTAGTCACGAATCGGCTCATCCCCGCCCCCCATACGGTCAGTCGCCGCCAAATCCTTCGTCGCCGATGAGCGGGACGAAGCGACACGGCACGGAGGCGCGCTCGACGGGTCCGGCCTCGGAACGAACGACGAGGACGAGCTCCTGCCCCCAACGAGAGCCCCGCGGGACGACGAGCCGGCCGCCCTCCTCGAGCTGAGAGTAGAGCGTGGGCGGTACGGCCGGGGCCGCCGCGGCGACCGCGATCGCGCCGAACGGAGCCCGCTCCGGAACGCCGAGCGAGCCATCGCCGACGAGCACCTCGACGCGGTCATAGCCGGCTTCGCCGAGCGCCGCCCGGGCACGCTCGGCGAGCTCCGGAACGTGCTCGATCGTGACGACCTCCGCGGCCAGCTCCGCGAGTACCGCCGCCTGGTAGCCGGAGCCGGTCCCCACGTCGAGGACGCGCTCACGTCCCTCGAGGGCGAGCAAAGCGCAGATCGTCGCGACGATGAAGGGCTGCGAGATCGTCTGGCCATACCCGATGGGCAGCGCGCCATCCTCGTAGGCGTACAGCCTCCGTTCTTCGGGCACGAACAGCTCACGGGGCACGCGCCCCATGGCATCGAGCACTCGCTCGTCCGAGATGCCGCGTCGCCTGAGCTGGCGCTCGACCATCCGAGCGCGAGCCTCGGCGGCGTCGACGAGCACCCTCACTTGGCGAGCGTTCGGAGCCCGGCGAAACGGGCGGCCTGGCGGCCACGCATCCTGGCCGCTCCGAGAGGAATCGCGACCGCCTCGAGATAGCCGACGACGGGGATCAAGGCGAGCAGGCAGATGAGCAGCCCCAGCGCGCCGACGTACGCCGCGATCCCGATACGCGTTCCGCCCCGGCGAAGCGCACCGTGAACCACCGCAGCGGCGGACAGGGCTCCGAGGAAGGCGCCGACGCCGCCGGCGATCGCCTCGGCGGCTCCACCGATCCCGAGACCGACCGCCGCGCCGATTGCGGCACCGACGATCGCGCCGATGCCGGCTCCGAGCAGATTCGATCCGAGGACTCCGACGAGCACGGCCCCGATTCCGAGGCCGATCCCGAGGCACAGGCCGATCGTGTACCAGGCACCCATGCCGGGTGAAGTCTAGAGAGGGAGGGCGGGCCGCCGCCCCGCCCCCGGCTCCTCCCCTTTCCCCTGCTCGTTACTTGATGTCGCCTCGGACTTCGCCTCCTGGGAAGTCCCCCGGTCCGGTGTTGATCGGGTCCACGCCGTCGTTCGTATGGACGTTCACGTACGCACCGCCCGAGTCCAGCAGCGCGATCAGATCGGCGAGGCTCTTTCCCGCGAGCGGTCCGATGAGATTCGCCGCCGTGATCGTGCCCTCGGCGAGAAACCCGTTCGTTCGGCCCGCACCTGGCGCGACCGTCCCATAGAGGAACGCGACGATGGGCCCGTTGACACCGGACGCGCCCACGTGGATGTGAGCGGCGAAGACGTTCTCGATGTTCGACGCGATCGGCTTGTACTCGAGCTCCGATCGGTCCTTCGAGAGGTGGAAGATCGCCTGACTCTGCGCGCTCGTGTCCCGGGGTGGAACCTCACGACCAGTCGTGTGCGCATGCGCTCCCTCCTTGATCGAAGGTCCCGGCAGGATCTACGCGCGAGCAGCAGGGTCGGATTGCAAAGGTCCGTCGACCGCCCTTACTTCTTGCGAACACGACGGCGCTACGTTGGCCGAGCCGGAGTGATCCGGCGAGACGAGAAGGGAGTGATCTCATGCGTAAACGCACAGGGTTGGTCCTGGCGGTGGCGCTCGCAGGGGCTCTCGTCCTCACGGCGCTTGCGTCGTACGGAACCGCCGCGCTCGGCAAGAAGGGGGAGCTCAAGGCAAAGAAGATGAGCGGCTACCTCGAGGTGCCGTCGGTCTCCACGACCGCACGAGGGACGATCGAGGTGAAGATCAACAACAACTCGACGATCGAGTACAAGCTCACGTACTCGGGGCTGTCGGGTAATCCGGCCCAGGCACACATCCACCTCGGCCAGCCCAGCGCGAACGGCGGCGTCGTGGCGTTCCTCTGCGGCGGTGGCGGCAAGTCCGCGTGCCCCGCCAGCACCTCGGGCACGGTGAGCGGCACGATCGTGGCCGCGGACATCCAGGCGCTCGCCGCGCAGGGCATCGCAGGGCCGGCGGACTTCGGTGAGGTGACGGCGGCGATGAAAGCCGGTTTCACCTACGCGAACGTCCATACCGCGTCCTTCACGGGTGGCGAACTGCGCGGCCAGGTCCGTGCCCGCGGCAATAACGGGGACGACGACTGACGAATCGAGCAGCGGCCCGGCGAGCTGTCAGCTCGCCGGGTCGTGCTCCAAGCGCGCGATCACGGAGAGCCCGAACTCGGCCGCCCGAGCTCCGTCCACGACTCGATGGTCGAAGCTGACGGCGACGGCGCCGGTCCGTCGGACGACAACGTCTCCACCGCGCACGACGGCTCGCGGCGCGATTCGTCCAACGCTGAGGATCGCGACCTCGGGGTGGTTGACAATCGGAGTCTGAAAGAGGCCGGCAAGCTTGCCGGCACTCGTCACGGTAAACGTCGAGTCGCGTAGCTCCCGGGGCTCGAGGCTCCCTCGACGGGCGCCTTCTGCCAGGCGCTCGAGGTCCTCGTGAACCTCGTCGACCGTCCTCGAGTCGACCCCGCGCACCACCGGGACGACGAGACCGTGCTCGGTCTGAACCGCGACCCCGATGTCGTAGCGGTCGAGATAGACGATCTCGTCTCCCTCGAGCCGGGCATTGAGCTCGGGGAACTCGGCAAGCGCGCCCGCAGATGCCTTCACCACGAACGCGACGAGCCTGTCCATGGGCACGCTCTCGAAGTCGCACTCCTCGACCCAGGTGACGGCAGGCACCTCGCGATGGGCGCGAGCCATGTGCTCGGCAACGACGCGGCGAATCCCGCGCAGCTTCTCGCGACGACCGTCGGTCTTCACCGCACCGGCTGCCATCCGAACGTCCTCTTCCGTGATGCGCCCGCCCGGCCCCGAGCCGGCGAGGGCATCGAGGTCGACGCCGAGCTCGGCCGCGACCCGCCTGACGAGCGGCGTCGCCTGGACGCGCTGCGCCGCGCTCCGTGCGGCGGAACCGGCCGCCACGACATCTCGTGAGACTCCGCCACCTGGTGTCTCGGACGCCTCTGCGCTCGCAAGCACGTGTTCCGTCTCCTCGCCAGGTTCGCCGATGACGACGAGCGTCGCGCCGACGGGGGCGAGCTCCCCTTCGGCGACGAGAATCCGCAGGACGGTTCCTGCAAACGGCGAGGGAATCTCGACCGTCGCCTTGTCCGTCTGGATCTCGACCAGCGGCTCGTCCTCGCGGATCTCCTGACCCTCCGCCACGAGCCAGCGCGCGACCTCGCCCTCCGTAAGGCCTTCGCCGAGATCCGGGAGCTTGAACGTCTGCACCTATGCGCGATTCTCGTCGATCGATCGCCGCCGCAGTCGCCGCCGGCGACCGACCGCCACGATCATCGCGAGCGCCGAAAGCGAGACGAGCAGCGGAGGCGCGAGAAACCCGATCGCGGAGAGGTGGTGAATGCTCGAGCAACTCTCGTTGCAGCCCACGAAACCGTCGGCATCGCGGTACCCGGAGACGATCGCCGCGAAGGCGGCCACCCAGATCGAGCACGCGACGACGAACAGCGCGATCGCGGTCGCTCCCAGGCGCCCTCGCGGCCACGCGGCCGCAAGCGCACCGCACGCGAGGGCGAACAGCGATGCGACACCGATCAGAACGGCAGCAGTCGACATCGTCAGGCCGCGAGCACGCGTCGGACGGCGTCGGCGACCCGCGCCTCCGAGGGAACGTACGCGTCCTCGAGCTGCCAGTACGGGTACGGCACGTCGTAGCCCGTGACACGGAGCACGGGCCCGCGAAGGTCGAAGATCGCCTTCTCCGCGAGGATGGCAGCCACCTCGGATGCGAATCCGCAAACCCGTGGCGCCTCCTGGACGACGACCGCATGGCCGGTCTTGGCAACCGATGCGAGCAGGCTGTCCTCGTCCAACGGCTTGAGTGAGCGCAGATCCAGGACCTCGCACGACGCGTCGCCGACGAGCGACACCGCGACACGCTGGGCCACACCGACCATCGCCCCGTACGCGACGATCGTCACGTCGGAACCCTCGCGGACGACGCGCGCCTTGCCGAGCGGCACGACGTGCTCGCCCTCGGGCACGTCGCCACGCGCGAGCCGATAGATCAGCTTCGGCTCGAGCACGACCACGGGATCGGGATCGCGGATCGCCGCAGCCAGAAGCCCCTTTGCGTCTGCAGGTGTCGACGGGATCGCGACCTTCACCCCCGGTGTGTGGACGTAGTACGTCTCCGGGGAGTCGTCGTGGAGCTCGGGTGCACGGACGCTCCCGCCGTACGGCATCCGGATGACGAGCGGGAACGACATCTTCCCCCGCGTCCGCCAGCGGTAGCGCCCGACGTGGTTGATGAGCTGGTCGAGGGCCGGGTAGCTGAAGGCGTCGTACTGCATCTCGCAGACCGGGCGCCAGCCCGCCATGCAGAGGCCGACCGCGGTTCCGATGATCCCAGCCTCGGCGAGCGGCGTGTCGATGCAGCGCTCGGCGCCGAATCGGTCCTGGAGCCCTGCCGTCGCGCGAAAGACGCCGCCGAGCCGGCCGACGTCCTCGCCCATAACCAGCACGGAGGGGTCGCGCTCCATCTCGACATGGAGCGCATCGTTCACCGCGTCCACGAGCATTAGCTCCTTCACCCGAGGATCCTCCGCAGCTCGTCGAGATCGATCGCCAGTGTCGGCGGCGGGTTCGCATACGCGTGCTCGAAGACGAGGGAGACGTCCGCGGGAGGTTCAGCCTCGGCTTGGGCGATGCCGACCCGCATCAGCTCGAGCGCCTCGGCGCGAATCGCCGCCGCCTGTTCCTCGGTCAGCACGCCGAGACGCCGGAGATAGCGCTCGTAGCGACCGACGCACTCGTTCTCTCTCTCCTCACGGGCGCGCTCCTCGTCGATGTAGAGCGACGGGTCGTCGGCGGTCGCGTGGGGGGCGACCCGGTAGGTCACGGCTTCGATGAAGGTGGGCCCGTCGCCCGCTCGGGCGCGGGCGACGGCCTCCCTGGTCGCCTCGTACACGGCGAGGACGTCACCGCCGTCGACCCGGAGCCCCGGCATTCCGTAGCCGATCGCCTTGTCGGCGAGCGTGGGGGCAGCGGTTTGCGCACTCAGCGGCGTCGAGATCGCCCACTGGTTGTTGTTGCAGAAGAGAACGACCGGAGCTTTCATCACGCCGGCGAACGTGGCACCCTCGTGAAACGATCCCTCCGAGGTCGCACCGTCGCCGAAGTTGACGATCGCGACCCGGTCCTCGCCCTTCAACCGCGAGCCCCAGGCGAACCCGACTGCGTGCGGTATCTGCGTCGCGATGGGGACGCAGATCGAGGCGACGTTGTAGTCCTCCGGGTTCCACCAGCCAGCCGGATGGCCGCGCCACCACGAGAGAACGGTCGACGCAGGCATGCCGCGCAGGAGTCCGATCGCCGAGTCGCGATAGCTCGGGAAGACCCAGTCCCGCTCCTCGAGCGCGAACACCGAGCCGGCCTGCATCGCCTCGTGATTCCAGAAGATCGCGTAGGTGCCGATGCGGCCCTGGCGGTGGTAGATCACCGATCGCTCGTCGTATGTCCGCAAGAGAACGAGATCGCGAAAGAGCGCGAGCAGCTGCTCCGGCCCTAGCCCCTCGACCTCGCCGTCGGGGCGCGACTCGCCGTCGCCGATGATGCGGCGCAGTCCTCCCTCCGCCGGCAACACCTGGCTCATCTCGTGCTCAGTCTATTGGGAACCGGACGGACGGCCACGGTGTAGAAGCTTCGTTCTCGACGCGCAGGAGGTTGCCCGATGAAGCGGATCCTCATCATCTCGTTCCTCACCACGGCCGTCGCTGCCCTTCTCCCAGCCGTGGCGTTCGGCAAGGGCGCCAGCGAGGCGACGATCGTCGGCCCGGGCCTCGACGACCCGATCACACTCGCAGGCGAGGATCAGCCGGGGGGAGAGGCGCTGATGCGGATCGCCGAGTCGGCAGGATTCTTCCCGGCCGTGTTCACACAGTCTCCGGATCCGATGCTCGACGAGCGGCCGACAGGCACGCTCGGGCCGGAATACACGGTCACGTACGTCATGCCCGGCCCCAACAACGAGCTCGATGAGATCGTCCAGAGCTTCTACCCGTACGCGAGCCCGAGCCCCGTGTCGTACACGAAACCTGGGCAGCTCTTCTGGACCACTGAGCGGACGCGTGGCGGCTGGTACGTTGCATTCTCGGACCTCAAGGACAGTCTCGTCGCCGTCGGTCTGCCCCAGAACGCGCCCACCGGACCGGCGCCGTCCGACTCTCCGTGGAAGGTCGTGGGCCCTGTCCTAGTGCTCGTCCTCGTGGCCGCGCTCGGCGGTTTGGCAGCCGTCCTGATCCGGCGGCGCCCGCAGACTGCGTGATCAGAGAAGCACGGTGACGGCGTCGCGCTCGGCCTCGATGAGGGCGTGCGCGACGTCGCCGAGATCCTCGCCGTCGGCCTCGAGCGGCATCGGCGTGTCGCAGACCACCTCGATCCGGTCCGCGTCGTGGTGGTACAGAAGATTGCGCGCGGTCGCCCGCTTCCCGCGGCCGAGTGCGTACCACGCGAGTCGCGGGAGCCCTCGCGCCCGGAGCTGTACGGGCGCAACGAGGTCGAGGCCGCCCTCGAAGCGTGCATGCGGCGCAGGGCGCACGGCCATTCGACCGGCATAGCTGTACGCCGGCCCGTTCGAGACGAGCGCGAACGCCGCCCTCCCGTGACCGACCACCTCGAGCGCGGGCTCCAGCCGAAAGCGATGCCGACCGAGAGTTCGAATCCCCGTCCACGCGAACCTGATGTTGCTCGGCCGTCGCCCGTCCGAGCGCCGTCCGAGCTCGTCGACCGCGCGCACGACCTCGGCGTCGAGTCCGACCCCGCAGGCGAACCCGAATCGGCGCCCGTTGACCCTGCCGACGCCGATCCGGTGCGTCGACCCGGTCGCCAGTCGACGAGCGGCCGCAACGGGGTCGTTCGGGAGGCCCAGCGCACGGGGCAGGACGCTCGTCCCTCCTCCCGGGATGAGACCGAGCGGCGTGGCCGCGTCGATTCCGTTCAGCACCTCGTTGTACGTGCCGTCGCCGCCGAAGACGTAGAGCGCGTCGACCCGTCCCGAGACCTCGCGGGCGATCTCCGTCGCCTCACCACCGGCGCTCGTCATCCGCAGCTCCGTACCACCCGGAAGCACGGCCCGCACTGCTTTCAGCTGTTCCTCGACGACCCCACTCGCCCAGGGATTGACGAGCAGGAGAGCGTTCACCGCGGCGTCGCATAGCCACGGATGCCATCGACGAGGATCGCGGTGAAGCGGTCGGCGAGCTCGTCCGTGTCGCGTTCGGCAGTGAGCCAGGTGTACGCCCAGTTCGCTGCCGAGAGCACGAGGAGCGCCGCGGCCCCCGCGTCCAGATCTGGACGGAGCTCACCGGCGGCCACTCCGTCCGCGAAGAGCGCGCGGAATCGCTCCTCGTAGCGGCGCCGCTCCGCGAGGATCTCCTCACGGTACTCGTCGTCGAGGTAGCGCCATTCCCGCGTGAAGACGGTGGCGACATCGAGCTGGTCGGCGACGACGCCGAGGTGTCCGCGCAGCGCAAGCCGAATCCGCTCGATCGCTGGGGCGTCGTCGGGAACCGCGTCGAGCGCCGCGTGAAACGCACGCGCGCCCTCGCGCATGGTCTCGAACAGGAGCTCCTGCTTCGATCCAGTGAGCGAGTAGAGCGAGCCCTTCTGGACGCCCAGCGCTTCTGCGAGATGCCCCATGGACGTGCCGTGAAAGCCGCGCTCGGCAAAGAGCCGAGCAGCCTGCCGCGTGAGCTCGTCCTTCCTCGTAGCCATATACTCGATGCTAACGACCGTTCGGTAGGGAGGCCAATCCGTGGATACGCGCACGCAGGAGTTCCTCGACTACGTCCAGTCGGGCGGGCAGGTGGAAACCGGCGACTGGATGCCCGACGAGTACCGCGCGCGGCTCGTCAAGTTCATCGAGATGCACGGCAACTCGGAGCTCATGGGCGTGCTCCCCGAGCGCGACTGGATCCTGCGCGCGCCAACCCTGCAGCGGAAGCTCGCATTGACGGCGAAGATCCAGGACGAGGTCGGGCACGCGCAGCTCATCTACCGCGTGGTCGAGGACCTCGGCAAGCCGCGAAGCGCCTGTCTCGACGACCTCGTGTCCGGCAAGGCGAAGTTCCACAACGTCTTCCACTATCCGACCCGCACGTGGGGCGATGTAGGCGTCATCGCGTGGCTCGTGGACGCGGCCGCGATCGTCTCCCAGAAGGCCCTCCTCAAGTGCTCGTACGCGCCGTACGCGCGGATCATGAAGAAGATCTGCTGGGAGGAGTCGTTCCACATCCTCCACGGCCGCGACGTGATCCTCGCCATGGTCACGGGGACGCAGGAGCAATTCGAGCTCGTTCAGGAGGCGCTCGACCGCTGGTGGGAGCCCCTCATGCACTTCCACGGAAACCCGATCCCGGCCGAGGAAGACCCGATGTACGTCTGGCGGATCAAGAGCCAGGCGAACGAGGATGCGCGCCAGGAGTTCCTCGACGGCTACGTGCCGCAGATCCGCGAACTGGGGCTCGAGATCCCCGACCCGAGCCTGCGCAAGGACGTGGAAACCGACCGCTGGCTCTACGCCGAGCCCGACTGGGACAAGCTGCGGGCGGTCGTCACCGGCCACGGGCCTGCCTCCGAAGAGCGGCTCGCGTTCAGACGGCTGTCGCGGCAGGACGTGGCGTGGGTCGAGCAGGTCGTCCTCGCGGAGGCGGCATGAACACCGGTGCCTGGCTCGACCCAGGCACCCGCCTCGGAAGCCGATGATCTACGAGGTCTTTCGTCAGGAGCGCAAGGGCCAGCCGCTCCAGCACGCCGGAACCGTCACCGCGCCGAACGAGCAGTTCGCGGAGATCTACGCGCGCGAGCAGTACGGACGGCGGCAGGAGTCCGTCGCGCTCTGGCTCGTGCCGCGCGCCGCCGTGAGCGAGATCGACGAGTTCCCCGACGAGTTCGACCTCAAGTACCGGCGCGTGGACGGCTACTCGATCAAGGCGCGGCTGCGGGAGGCGCGCGAGAAGGCGGGCACACTCGAGCTCGCGCCCGAAGGTGATCGATGAGCAAGCGAACCGACCTCCTGCTGTCGATCGCCGACGACGAGCTGATCCTCGGGTGGCGGAACTCGGAGTGGACCGGGATCGCGCCGTTCCTCGAGGAGGACGTGGCGTTCTCCTCGATCGCGCAGAACGAGATCGGCCACGCGCGGGCGCTCTACGAGCTCGCCGCGGCCGAGCTTCGGACGACGGCGGACGAGCTGGCATTCGACCGCAAGCCGGAGGAGTACCGCTCGGCACCGCTCGTCGAGCTTCGCCGCCTGGAATGGGCGCGCACGATCGCGCGCCATTGGCTCTACGAGACGGC
This sequence comes from Gaiellaceae bacterium, assembly GCA_036258155.1. GTDB lineage: Bacteria > Actinomycetota > Thermoleophilia > Gaiellales > Gaiellaceae > GMQP-bins7. The sequence continues at coordinate 44,605 of DATAEF010000036.1, forward strand.
GGACGAGATCCGACTGGCCGCATTGAAGGCATCCGACGACCCGGAGATCGCCGCAATCGCCGCAAAGATGGACCGCGAGGAGGTGTATCACCGCATGCACGCGGAGATGTGGATCGACCGCCTGCTCTCCACTGAGGACGGCCGGTCGCGCCTGAACGAGGCAGTCGACGAGCTCTGGCCCTACGCCCTCGGTGTGCTCGACAGCGAGCTCAGGCCTGAGCTCCGCCGCCGAGCCGAGGAGCGGTTGGGGCGCGACCTTCCCGATGTCGACCCCGTCCCGCGCGGAGTCCACGAGGCCGAGCTCGCAGAGCTCTTGGAGGAGATGACGATGGTCCGGCGCTCGGCTCCATCGGGGACGCAGTGGTAACCGAAGACGCCGTCTGGGCAGCACTTGCCGAGATCCCAGACCCGGAGATCCCCGTGATCTCGCTCGTCGACCTCGGCGTGATCAAGGAGGTCGTCGTGGCGGACGACGGCGTGCAGATCGACTTCACGCCGACGTTCATGGGTTGTCCCGCTCTCGAGACGATGGAGCGCGAGATGCGCGCGAGGGTCGCGCAGCTCGGTGCGAAGGTCGAGGTCCGCGTCGTGCTCGACGACTCGTGGTCCACCGATCGCATCTCTCCTGAAGGACGCGAGAAGCTGCGCCGCGCGGGCTTCGCCCCGCCGACCCCACGGGTAGCGGGCAAGCTCGAGCTCGTCCATCTCCAACGCGGGTTCCGGTGCCCGTACTGCGGCTCGACGGACACGAGGCTCGAGAACCTCTTCGGTCCCACGCCGTGCCGCTCGATCCGCTACTGCAGCGAGTGCCGGCAGCCGTTCGAGCAGTTCAAGACGATCTGAGCCGTGCACACCCTCAGGACCGTTCGTCGTAATGGACAAGCGCGAGCGGCGGTGATATATCAGCGTCGCGCGCATGACGGAGACGGCCGAGACTCCTCTCGCATCCACGCAGCACCGAATCGATTACGCGAGCCCTCCCGTCATTCGCGCAGCGGGTGTCTGGAAGGTCTTCGGTCCGAACCCCGAACGGCTGGTCGGATCACCAGATGCTTTTCTCACCCGAGGAGAGCTCCGTGAGAAGACCGGCTGCGTCGTCGCCGTGCGCGACGTCTCTTTCGAAGTCTGGCCGGGCGAGGTGTTCGTCGTCATGGGTCTCTCGGGTTCCGGCAAGTCGACCCTGGTCCGAACGCTCATTCGGCTGATCGAGCCGACCGCCGGCCAGATCGAGATCGCAGGACACGACGTCTCGGCCGCCGGTTCCGCGCAGCTGCGCGATTTGCGCCGCAACTCCGTATCCATGGTCTTTCAGCATTTCGGGCTGCTCGCGCATCGTCGCGTGATCGACAACGTCGCCTTCGGGCTCGAGGTCAAGGGCATGGGAAAGCCCGAACGCCTCGCCCGAGCGAACGAAGTGCTGAAGCTGGTCGGCTTGGAGGACGCGGCCAATCAGTTCCCGGACCAGCTCTCCGGAGGCATGCAGCAGCGTGTCGGCGTGGCCCGCGCGTTCGTAGGCAACCCGCAGGTGATGCTCTACGACGAGCCCTTCAGTGCACTCGACCCCTTGATCCGGCGCGACATGCAGGACGAGGTTTGCCGGCTCCAGATGGAGACGGGCACGACCATGGTCTTCATCACGCACGACCTGGCCGAGGCGCTGAGGCTCGGTGACCGCATCGCGATCATGCGCGACGGAGGGATCGTGCAGCTCGGTACGCCGGAGGAGATCGTGGGAGCCCCCGCCGACGATTACGTGGTCAACTTCGTGCGCGACGTTCCGAAGAGCCACGTGCTCACTCTTCGGTGGGTGATGCGCGCAGTCGAGCCAGGGGACGCGACGGACGGGCCGCGGCTCGACGTTTCGACGACGGTGCGAAATGCGATCCCCATGGTTGCTGCGAGCGAGCTGCCGTGCTGCGCTGTCGAAAACGGGAGCGTCGTCGGGCTGGTCGATCGCGATGCGGTGCTGACTGCAATCGCCGGCGAGGGAGGCGACTGATGTCCGTCGCCGCCGCAGGGATCGAGACCGCCGCTCCCGTCCTCTCGCATCGACCGTGGTGGCGAGGAAAGATCGTCCAGACGGCCGGGATCGTTGCGCTCATGTACCTGGCCTACCGCGCCTGGGCACTCGAGTATCCGTGGCCCGCTCGGCTGACGTGGAGCGCCCTTCCGGCTCACTTCGACGACTTCCAGACCTGGCTGCTCGACCAACGCAACGCGGAGGATCCGAGCTTCGTCTTCGCCATCTTCGACGCCTTCGCGACCTTCGTGGACAACCTCGTCGCCTGGTTCGACGAGCTGCTGCTCTGGCTGACATGGGTCGGGACGACGGCCGCAGGAACCGTGGTCGCGCTTCGCTTCGGCGGTTGGCGTGCCGCTGCCTGGGTGATCGCCGCATTCGCGGCATTCGCGGTCATGGGCCTGTGGGAAGAGAGCATGCAGACGATTGCGCTGATGCTCGCCGCGGTTGGCCTCTCGCTCCTCGTGGGAATCCCGCTCGGAATCGTCGCTGGGCTCTCAGACCGATTCCTGCGAACGATCACCCCGGTGCTCGACGTGATGCAAATCGTGCCGGCGTTCGCGTACCTGATGCCCGTCGTCATCCTCTTCTCGGTCGGGCCGGGCGCCGCAGTCGTCTCCACCATGATCTACGCGATCCCGCCGGCGGTGCGGATCACCGCGCTCGGCATCCGCAGGGTGCCGGCGAACACCGTCGAGGCGGCGACCTCGATGGGATCGACGCGAGGTCAGTTGCTGGGCAAGGTACAGCTGCCGCTTTCCCGGCGGATGATCTTGCTTGGCGTCAACCAGACGATTCTGTTCGCCCTCTCGATGGTCGTAATCGCCGGCCTCATCGGTGGAGGTGGACTCGGCGACGTCGTCACGAGCGGCCTGTACTCCAACCCAGCCCTGGCCATATTGGCGGGCGTTGCGATCGTGATCTTGGCGATGGCTCTCGACCGATCAACCGAGGCAATCGCCGACCGTACAGACCCCACACGTCGTCACCTCACCGACGCCGGCCGCCGGCGCCTGCGGCTGACCACCATTGCACTCGCCGTCGTCGTCTCGGGCGTCGTCGTGCTCGCGAAGGTCTTCGGAGCGGCGGCGATCTACCCCGAGACGGCGACAGCGCAGGAATGGCTGCTCGAAAGGACCCAGGCGTGGCTCGATTACGTCACGGACCCCGCCAACTTCGTCTTCAACATCACAGAGCCCATTGGAACGTTCATCCTCGTGGACATCTTCCAACCGCTCCAGCAGTTCCTCATCGAGGCGCCGTGGTTCACAACGGTGCTCGGGCTGACGGCCATCGCATTCGTCGTGAGTGGTCTACGACCCGCCCTGACGACGCTCGCGATGGTCCTCTCGATCGGCGTCATGGGCATGTGGGAGCCCGCGATGGACACGTTCTCCCAGGTCCTCGTGGCCACCGCACTAACCGTTCTGATCGGTGTCGCGCTCGGAGTGTGGGCGGCCGAGAGCAAGACCGTGTCCCGTGTTCTTCGCCCGGTGAACGACGTTCTTCAGACGATGCCCCAGCTCATCTACATCATCCCGTTCATCTACCTCATGCCAGTCTCGATCGTCCCGGGCATCGTGGCCAGCGTGCTGTATGCCTTCCCGGTCGTGGTGAGACTCGTCGAGCGCGGCGTACGGGACGTGGCGCCGGAGACGGTGGAAGCAGCGAGCGCGTTCGGCGCCACACGCCGACAGGTGCTCATGAAGGTCAAGCTCCCACTTGCCAGCGACGCGATCATGCTCGGCGTCAACCAGGGGATCATCATGGTGCTCGCTGTGGTCGTGATCGGTGGGCTTGTCGGTTCGGGAGGCCTCGGCTATCTCGTCGCGCAGGGGCTCGTCCGGGGAGAGTTCGGCCTGGGAGTCGTCGCGTCACTTGCAATTCTCGCGCTCGGAATCGCGCTCGACCGCGTCACGCAAGCGACACGACGTGACCAGAGAGGAGCAGTCGCGTGAACAAGACAGGATCAGTCGACAAGGAGGAGGGTTCGATGTCCAAACGTGTCAGAGCACGGTTCACTCTGCTGCTCGGCGCTTCGCTGGCAGCGGTGATCGGCCTCGTCGTATCGGGAGGCGCGCTGGGTTCTTCGGCTCAGTCATGCGGCACGGTCACTCTGAACGAGCAAGCATGGGCCGGCTCGACGGCGAACACGTACGTCGTTAAGTACGTGCTCGAGTCAAAGCTCGGCTGCAGCGTCAAGATCACGAAGGTCACCGAGATCCCGGTCTTCCAGGCGATGGCCGACGGCAAGGTCGACGCCGTGCTCGAGGACTGGAACCACGTCGCCCAGTACAAGCAGTTCGTCGCGAAGCAGAAGTCGGTCGTCCTGGTTCGCGCGAACGGCCTGGTCGGTCATATCGGCTGGTTCATCCCGAAGTACCTGCTCAAGCAGTACCCGCAGTTCAAGACCTGGCGGGGTCTCAAGGGCAAGGAGTCGGTGTTCAAGACCGCGGAGTCCGGCTCACAGGGCATGTTCCTCGGCGGCGACCCTTCATACGTCCAGAAGGACAAGGAGCTGATCGAGCTGCTCGGGCTCGACTTCAAGCACGTGACGGTCGGCGCGGAGCCCGCGGAGGTCGCCCGCTTCACACAGCAGATCAAGCAGAAGAAGCCGGTCATCTTCTACTGGTGGACACCGCAGTACCTCAACCAGCAGCTCAATCTCGCCGAGGTGAAGCTGCCGGCCCGGATCAAGGGCTGCCAGGACGACGCGAGCGCCGGCGGCGATATCAAGAAATACAAGTGCGCTTACGCGGCGGATCCGCTGAACAAGCTGTTCAGCAAGAAGTTCATCCAGAGCGGCTCTCCCGCAGTCAAGGTGCTCCGGAATTTCAAGTGGTCGAACGCGGACCAGAACCTCGTCGCGAAGTGGATCGCCGGCGACAAGGTGAAGCCGGAGAAAGCGGCGGAGAAATGGGTCAAGGCGAACGCGGCAAAGGTCAACGCTTGGCTCAAGTGAGAGCTTGAGACATGCGGCGGGGGCGTCATGCGTCCCCGCCGCCTCCTCCGCCGATGAGCACACCCACGCTCTCCATCCACCAGCCCGAGGCGGCCGACGCGACGTCCCTGTCGGACCAGGCCTACTTTCGGATCCGCGAGCTGATCGTGACACTCGAGCTGCCGCCGGGCTCGCTCGTCTCGGAGCGCGAGCTGATGGAGCAGCTCGGCCTCGGACGCACGCCCGTGCGCGAGGCGCTACGGGCGCTCGCGCGCGAGCGCCTGATCGAGGTGTATCCGCGCCGCGGGATGTTCGTCTCGGGCGTGGACGTTCGCGACCTAGCCGGGCTCTCGGAGGTCCGGCTGACACTCGAGAGCCGCGCCGCGCGATTCGCCGCAGAGCGGGCAACCGAGGCCGACCGCGCCCGGATCGAGCTCTTGCTCGGTGAGCTCGAGCAGGTCGGCGACGAACCGAACGAGCGGGCGCTGATCGATCTCGACCAGCGGATTCACCGCCAGATCTACGAGTGCGCCCACAACGCTTTCCTCGCGGCGACGCTGAACGAGTACTACGTCCTCAGCCTGCGCATCTGGTTCCTCGCGCTCGACCGGCTCGCGCTGCTGGAGGACGCGGTCACCGAGCACCGGGAGCTCCTGCAGGCGATCCGCGACGGCGACGCCGACGGGGCAGAGAAGGCGATGCGCCGGCACGTCAGGGGCTTCGAGGACGCGATCCGGCGCGTGCTCTGACGCGGTGTCTGACACCTACCGACGTAACCATGCGCCTTTCCTCTAGTCCGGTGTCAGACACCTTATATATTCCTCTCCTTTTGACTCATATATCAGCAGGAGCGAACGCATGAGCACCCTTCCCCGCCAGGCGCGCGCCGTCGTCGTCGGCTGCGGCATCGTGGGCAACTCGGTCGCGTACCACCTCACCGACCAGGGCTGGTCGGACGTCGTGCTCCTCGACAAGGGCCCGCTGCCGAACCCGGGCGGCTCGACCGGTCACGCCTCGAACTTCATCTTCCCGGTCGACCACTCGAAGGAGATGACGCAGCTCACGCTCGAGAGCGTTCGCCAGTACGAGGAGATGGGCGTCTTCACCGAGTCGGGCGGCATCGAGGTCGCACGGACCGAGGAGCGCATGCAGGAGCTGGCGCGGCGCATGAGCTCAGCGAAGTCCTGGGGGATCGAGCCGGTCTCGCTCGTCACGCCGGCGGAGATCAAGGAGCTCGTCCCGTTCATCGACGAGTCCGTGATCCTCGGCGGGTTCTACACGCCGTCGGTCGGCGTCGTCGACTCCCTCCAGGCCGGAACCATCATGCGCGGAAGAGGACAGGAGTCGGGGCGACTCTCCGTGTTCGCGAACACGGAGGTGCTGGGGATCGACGTCGAAGGCGGCCGGGTGCGCCGGGTACGCACGACCGGCGGTGACATCGAAGCCGGGGTCGTCGTGATCGCCTGCGGCGTCTGGAGCCCCATGCTCGCCCGAATGGCGGGCGCGTCGATCCCGCTGACCCCGGCGGTGCACCAGATGATCGACGTCGGGCCGACGCACTGGTTCGCCGACACGAAGGAAGCGATCGAGTTTCCCATCGTCCGCGACATGGACACGAACATGTACGAGCGCCAGGAGGGGACCGGCCTCGAGATCGGCTCGTACGCCCACCGGCCGATCCTGTACGGCCCCGAGGACCTCCCTTCCGTGGAGGAAGCGGCGCTCACGCCGACAGAGTTCCCGTTCACGCAGGAGGACTTCACGCTCCAGATGGAGCAGGCCCTCGAGCTGATGCCGTCGATCGTCGGCGACGAGTCGGTCGGGATCAAGTACGCGGTCAACGGAATCCTCTCGCTCACCCCCGACGGGATGCCCGTCCTCGGCGAGCTTCCCGAGGTGAAGGGCCTCTGGTCGGCTGCTGCAGTTTGGGTGAAGGAGGGCCCGGGCGTGGGCAAGTCCGTCGCCGAGTGGATGGTGCACGGCGAGTCGCACATCGACCTCCACTCCTCCGACGCCTCGCGCTTCTGGGAGCACCAGAAGACGTCCGCGCACGTGAAGGCCCGCACCGCCGAAGGCTTCAACAAGACGTACGGGATCGTCCACCCGCTCGAGCAGTGGGCTTCGAACCGCGACGTACGGCTCTCCCCGTTTCACGAGCGTGAGAAGGAGCTCGGCGCGGTCTTCTTCGAGGCCGCAGGCTGGGAACGGCCGCAGTGGTACGAGTCGAACGCACCATTGCTCGAGGAGTTCGAGGACCGCGTCGGGCATCGCGAGGCTGAGTGGGACGCCCGCTGGTGGTCGCCGATCATCAACGCGGAGCACCTCGCCATGCGCGACCGCGCCGGCATCTTCGATCTGTCGGCGTTCGCGATCTTCGACGTCGTCGGTCCCGGGGCGCTCGGAGCGTTGCAACACGTCTCGATGCGCCAGGTGGATGTCACCGTCGGTCGCGTCGTCTACACGCCGTGGCTCTCGCCGGGCGGCGGGTTCAAGTCGGACCTGACGATCATGCGGCTCGGCGACGAGCACTTCCGCGTCGTCACAGGCGGCGCGCACGGCATGGCCGACCACAAGTGGCTCTCCGACAATCTCCCGACGGACGGCTCCGCGCAGCTCGTCGACCTGACGTCGTCGTGGTCGACGCTGGGTCTCTGGGGACCACGCGCTCGCGACATCCTCGCCTCGGTGGCGAGCGACGGCGTCTCGCACGAGGACTTTCCCTTCGCGACGTGCAAGGTCGTCGAGATCGGCCCGGTCCGGGTCCTCGCGTCGCGGATCTCGTACGTCGGGGACCTCGGGTGGGAGCTGTACGTCCCGATCGAGCAGGGCGCGCGGCTCTGGGACACCGTGTGGGAGGCAGGGCGCGCGCACGGGGCCGTGCCGTGCGGCATCGGGGTCTACGGCACGACCGGTCGGCTCGAGAAGTGCTACCGCGCCTTCGGCACGGAGCTCGAGAGCGAGTACACGGTCGTCGAGGCGGACATGGCCTGGGGAAAGGTGAAGGAGCAGGACTTCGTCGGAAAGGACGCGCACCTGCGCCACCGTGAGGAGGAGCCCGTCGCGCTCCTGTGCACGCTCTCGGTCGACGACCACACCTCGCCGTCGGGCGTGAAGCGCTATCCGATGGGACGCGAGCCGATCCTCACCCGTGAGGGCGCGCCGCTCACGGACGCGCGAGACCGCCGCTCGTACGTCACGAGCGCGGGTGCGGCCCCCTCGGTCGGAAAGCACGTTCTCTTGTCGTACCTGCCACTCGAGCAGGCCGCGGTCGGCGCCGAGCTCGCAGTCGAGTACCTGGGCGAGCAGTACCCCGTCACCGTCGACGTCGTCGGCTCCGCCCCGATTTTCGACCCCGAAAACACGAGGATTCGCTCATGAGAGTGCTGGTGTGCGTGAAGCGCGTCCCATTGACAGGCGGCAAGATCGTCCTCACCCAGGACGCGCAGGCGATCGAGACGCGCCACCTCGGGTTCACGATCAGCCCGCATGAGGAGTGCGGCGTCGAGGAGGCCGTGCGGATGGTCGAGTCGGCCGGCGGCGAGTCGGTCGTGCTCACGCTCGGCCCGCCGGAGGCGGCTGAGCAGCTGCGCGACGCGATGGCGCTGGGCGCCGATCGCGCGATCCATCTCGTCTCGGATGGCGAAGAGTGGGACCCGCAGGCGACCGCGGGCGCGATCGTCGACGCGATCCGAGCGGACGAGACCGCGAACGGCCCCTTCGACCTCGTGCTCTTTGGCAACGAGTCGGCAGACGCCGGGAACTACCAGGTCGGGATCCGTGTCGCGTACGCCCTGTCGAGGCCGGTGGCGACGGGACTCAAGGGTGTTTCGGTCGAGAGAGCGATGATTCGTTGCGAGCAGGAGGCGGCCGGCGGCCGTGATGTGTACAAGTTGCCGCTTCCTGCTGTCCTCGGCGTCCTCGAAGGGCTCAACCTGCCGCGCTACCCCTCCGTGCCGGCGAAGCTGCGCGCACAGCGCAAGCCGATCGAGTCGAGCAGTCCCACCCGGCCCGACCCCGAGCTCGAGAAGGTGCGGCTCGTGGTGCCCGAGGGTCAGGGCAAGGAGGCGCTGGTCCTCGGACAGGGGCCAGAGGCCGCTCCGGCCGTCGTGGCAATCCTGCAGCAGATCGGCGTCGCATGAGCGTCCTCGTCGTCGTCGCGGGGACGCCCGGCGAAATCGAGGACGTCTCGCTGCAGGCGCTCTCGCTGGCGCGCCGTCTCGCGGCCGGAGGCCCGGTGCACGCCCTCACGGTCGGCGGCGGCGACGGGTTGGCGGACACCCTCGGGGAGCACGGGGTCTCGACCCTCCACGTCGCCGAGCACGAAGCGTTCGGCACGTATGCGCCCGCGGCGGTCGCACGCGCCACCGTCGAGGTCGTCCGCGAAGTCGGACCCGCCACGGTCGTGGCCGCAGGCAACGAGCGCGGCAACGAGGTGCTCGCACACGTCGCGGCGATGACGGGCGCGCCCTTCGCGGCGAACTGTGTCGCCGCAGAGCCCGACGATCCGATGCCCGTGACCCGCGTGCGCTGGGGCGGCAGCCTTCTCGAAGAGGCACGACTCCATGGGTCTCCGAAGTTGCTCACCGTGCAGCCGCACGCCGTGGAGGCCCAGTCTGCTCCCGCGGGCGGCGCTGTAGCGATCGAGAAGTTCACGCCGGACCTCAACGAGGCCGACCTGGCTGTCCGCGTCGTCGAGCGAGTTGCCGCGACGACCGGGGGCGTGTCGCTCGCAGAAGCGAGGGTCGTCGTCTCCGCCGGGCGAGGTGCGGGCTCGCCGGAAGGCTTCGCGATCATCGAGGAGCTCGCGGACTTGCTCGGGGGGGCTGTCGGATGCTCGCGAGCAGTAACGATGGCCGGCTGGCGACCGCACACGGACCAGGTCGGTCAGACCGGCACGAAGATCGCGCCCGAGATCTACATCGCCTGCGGCATCTCGGGGGCGACGCAGCACATGGCCGGCTGCAAGGGCGCGAAGGCGCTCCTCGCGATCAACACGGACGCGGACGCGCCGATCCTCGCGAGCGCCGACTACGCCGTGATCGGTGACCTACACGAGGTCGTCCCCGCGATCTCGGCCGAGCTCAGGAAGGCGAGAGGCGGCTGAGCACGCAAGCGAGCGTCACCTCCGCGGTCGCGCTCGTCGCCGCGATCGCAGTCGCGGGCGGGCTCTTCGCTCGACGCGCGCTCTTCCTCACACGGGTCGTTCGCTCCGGCAAGCCGGTGGGTCGCGGCTCGGACCTCCCGGCCCGCGTGCGGAACGAAGCGACGATCGTCCTCGGGCAACGCAAGCTGCTGCAGCGACTCGTCCCGGGGCTCATGCATGCCTTCATCTTCTGGGGGTTCCTGGTGCTCTTCCCGACGATCTTCATGGCGATCGTCGCGATCGTCGACCGGGAGCAGTCGCTCCCCGCGGGATCGCCGCTCGGCTGGCTCGAGAGCCAAGGCTGGTACGCGCTTCTCGTCGATCTCTTCGTCGTATTGGTGCTCGCCGGCGTCGCGACCGCGTTCTTCATCCGCAAGGTGCAGCGCCCTCGTCGCTTCGAGGGGAGCCACCTCGGAGAGGCCGACGTCATCCTGGCACTGATCGCCGGAATCGTGACGACGCTCCTCTTGTGGCACGCGTCGCTCATCGCGCTCGGCCTGAACCCGTGGCCGGCAGAGTGGTCGCCTGTCTCGAATGCGGTCTCCGACGTCTTCGGTGACGGGACTGCGACGGACGTGCTCGAGCGCGTCTTCGTCTGGGCGCACGTGCTGATCATCCTCGGCTTCCTCGCGTACCTGCCGCACTCGAAGCATCTCCACATCGCGACGGCTGCGATCAACGTCTTCTTCGGCAGCACACGGGCGCGCGGGCGCCTCGAGCCGCTCGACTTCGAGGCCGAGGACGAAAGCGGATTGCGCTTCGGCGCCGGCACCGTGGCCGACCTCACGTGGAAGCAGATGCTGGACGCGATGTCGTGTACCGAGTGCGGCCGCTGCCAGGACGTCTGCCCCGCCTTCGCGACCGGAAAGGCGCTGTCGCCGAAGCTCCTGATCATGGGGATCCGAGACCAGCTCTTTGCGGAGGGCTCCGCGCTGGTGGCCGGACGTGACCTGCCCGCACTCGTCCCGAAAGCGGTTACGGACGACGTCGTCTGGGACTGCGTCACCTGCGGCGCCTGTGTGCACGAGTGCCCGGTCTCGATCGAGCACGTCGACCACATCGTCGACCTCCGCCGCCACCTGGTCATGGTCGAATCGCGTCTCCCCGCTGACACGGAGACGATGCTCCGCGACGTCGAGCGAGGCTCGAACCCCTGGGGGAAGCCGCAGACCGAGCGCGCGGCTTGGTCAGAAGGGCTCGGCGTCCGCGTCCTCGAGCCGGGAGACCCGGCGCCCGAGGTCCTGTACTGGGTCGGGTGCGCCGCTTCCTTCGACGAGCGCGCGCGGGCGTCCGCAATCTCGACGGCGAAGCTCCTCGTGGCCGCGGGGCTCGACGTCGCCATCCTCGGGCCGCGCGAGTCGTGCACGGGCGACCCCGCGAGGCGCGCGGGAAACGAGTACGTGTTCCAGTCGTTCGCCCAAGCGAACGTCGCCACGCTCGAGGAAGCCGGGGTGACGAAGATCGTCGCGAGTTGCCCGCACTGCTTCAACACGCTCGCGAACGAGTACCCCGACTTCGGCGGCCGCTACGAGGTGACTCACCACTCGGAGCTCCTCGCGGCGCTCGTGCGGGACGGGCGTCTGTCTCCGATCGCAGGCGATGCCACGATCACCTACCACGACTCCTGCTACCTCGCGCGACACAACGACGTGCTGGCGGCGCCGCGCGAGTTGGTTGGCCGGATCGGCAGGCCGCTCGAGATGGCGCGGAGCGGGAAGCGGACGTTCTGCTGCGGCGCCGGCGGTGCGCACATGTGGATGGAGGAGCGCGGCAGCCAGATCAACGAGGAACGTGCGCGAGAGGCCGCGGCGACGGGGGCCGAGACGCTCGCTGTCGCCTGTCCGTTCTGCACGGTCATGCTCGACGACGGCGTTCGCCAGACGGGAAGCGAGCTGAGAGTGGCCGACATATCGACGCTCCTTGCCGAAGCGCTCGAGCGATGACCAGCCTGGTGTCGTAATCTCCCGCACGAAATCGTGAACATCCTGAGCTGCGGCGGATGGGGACGGTGGATCTACGGGTCCTGCGCAGCGACGCTCGGTGCCGCCGTCTGTCTGTCCCTCGCGCCGCCGCCCGCCATCGGCTCGGCGGCCGACACACGACAGGGTGGCGTCGCGCAGCTCGCATTCGTGGGCTCCGATCTGGACTCGCTCGATCCGGCTCTCGTGTACTCGGTCGCAGCGTCGTACCTCGTGAACACGACGTGCGCCCTCCTACTGACGCGTGCGCCCAGGCCGCACGGGCTAGGCTCCTCATTGCAGCCTGAGGTCGCGAGCCATCTCCCGCGTGTCTCTCGCGATCTGAAGACCTACATCTTCACGCTCCGCCGGGACTTTCGATTCAGCGACGGCACACCCGTTCGCCCCAGTGCGTTCGCGCGGGCGATCAACCGCACGCTCGCTCGTGGGATGAAGTCACCATGGGCCGCGTACACGCGTGACATCGTGGGCGCGGAGCAGGTCCTCAGAGGCAAGACGGAAGCGGCGTCAGGCGTCATCGCCCGGGGAAACACGCTTGTGGTCCGGTTCAAGCGACCCGTCCCCGATTTCCCGGTGCAGACGGCGAGCTACCTCTGCGCCGTTCCGCCGAACCTGCCGGCAGATCCCGAAGGCGTCGCCGTGTATCCGGCCGCCGGCCCGTACTACGTTGCCGAGTACCGCGCGGGCGAGAGGGTGGTGCTACGACGCAATCCTTTCTATGCGGGAAAGCGGCCACAACACGTCGACGGCTTCAACGTGGATCTTCGCCTTGCCTCTCATGAGGAGGTCCTCGATCGCATCGAAAGCGGGGACGCAGACTGGGGCTGGGCGCTCTCCCTTGCCTACTTCGACCCGGCCCGTCGACTGGTGGCGAAGTACGGGGTCAACAGGTCGCAGTTCTTCGTCGAGCCGGGCTCGGGCTTCCGGGGCTATGCGTTCAACACGTCGCGCCCGCTGTTCCGGGACAATCCGCAGCTGCGCCGAGCCGTGAACTTCGCCATCGACCGCGCCGCGCTACGACAGGCGAGCGGCGGAGAGTTCTCGAGCAAGCTCACCGATCAGTATCTCCCGCCGAGCGTTGCCGGCTTCAGGGATGCGCGCATCTACCCGCTCGAAGGCCCCGACCTACGCCGAGCACGAGCGCTCGCTCGCGGGAACACGCGTAGCGGGAAGGCGTTGTTGTACACGATCGACGTTCCCAATCACATCGCATTCGCCCAGAGCATCAAACAGAACCTCGCGAAGATCGGGCTCGAGGTCGAGATCAAGGGCTTCCCTCGTCCCGCGTACTTCGGCCGGCTCATGGCGAACGGCCCCTATGACCTCGGATTCGCGACATGGACACCCGACTTCGACGATCCGTACGGCGTCCTCAACGTCCAGCTCGACGGACAGTTCATCGGAGCGACGAACTGGTCCCGATTCGACTCACCCACATTCAACCGCCTACTTCGGCGGGCTGCGCTCCTGCAGGGCGAGGCGCGCCTGCGTGCGTACGGGAAGCTCGACGTCCAGCTCGCGCGGGAAGAAGCGCCGATGGTGGCGGTCGATGTCTTCACCTCACCGACGCTCGTGTCGAAGCGCGTCGGCTGCGTCGGCCGGACGTTCGACCTCGCCTCGATCTGCCTCAAGTAGTCGTCAGGACGCCTGCGCCGCGACCCAGACGTGGTCGTCGGCAACTACGACTCCCGCTGTCCCGTCGGCGTTCGGTCGAACCACATTGTGGAATTCAAGTTCCACGTTATGATTGTGTCGATGAGTGCTCCGACGGGCACACGAGCCATCGACCGGGCCGCTCAACTGCTCGTGCGCGTCGTCGAGAACGCCGAGCCGGAGACCGTGACGGAGCTCGCCGAGACCACTGGTCTCCCGAAGAGCACGGCGTCTCGTCTCGTCGCAGCACTCGAGCGCCAAGGTCTCGTCCAGCGGGAGAGCGTGCGCGGGAGTGTCCAGCCCGGGCCGGTCCTCGTGAGCTTCGCGCGACGGGGTGTCCCGAACGCAGATCTTGTCGAGCTCTGCAGCCCCTCGCTCGACCGACTGGCCGACGCAACGGGCGAGACGGTGAATCTCGCAGTGCCCGCGGCTCGCGGTGTCGAGCAGCTCGCACAGCGCGACAGTCGGCACTTCCTGGGCTCGACGAACTGGGTCGGCCGCACGGTGCCGTATCACGCCTCGGCCGTGGGGAAGGTGTTCCTCGCCTACGGAGCGGCCCGACTGCCGAAGCAGCTCGAACAGCTGACCCCGCAGACCGTGATCGACCGGGGAGAGCTCGAGCTGGCGCTGGCCGACATCGTCGCCAACGGCTACGCCAGCGCAGTCGAAGAGCTCGAACCGGGGCTGTGGGCGATCGCCGCCCCACTCCGTAACGCATCCGGCGTGGCCGCTGCGCTCAGCATCTCTGGCCCCACGATCCGTCTGCACGACGGCCGGCTCGAAGAGCTCGGCCGACTACTCATCGCGGAGACGGCCGCGGTGTCCGCCCGTCTCCGGTGAACGAGAAGGAGGGTAGATCCTTGAGTGAGATCAACGAGAACCCGGGAGTCCTCTTCTACTCCCGTATCCGCAGGTCACCGTACTTCTACGCGTCGCGCCGACATGGCGTGCAGCTGTACAGCTTCTACAACCACATGTACCACCCGCGCCACTACGGCGACCCGGTCGAGGAGTACTGGCAGCTCCTGAACGGTGTCACCCTCTGGGACGTCGGCGTCGAGCGCCAGGTCGAGATCACCGGCCCGGACGCGTTCACCTTCACGAACATGCTCGTCCCGCGCGACCTGCACAAGTGCGAGGTCGGCCAGTGCAAGTACGTCTTCGTCACGTCATCCGAGGGCGGCATCCTGAACGACCCGGTGCTCTTGCGGCTCGACGAGAACCACTTCTGGCTCTCGCTCGCAGACAGTGACATCCTGCTGTGGGCGTGGGGGCTGGCTCAGCACTCGGGCCTCGACGTGACGATCAGCGAGCCCGACGTGGGCCCGATGCAGGTCCAGGGACCGAAGTCGAAGGACGTCATGATCGACCTCTTCGGCGAGAGCATCGTCGAGATTCCCTACTACTTCATGCACTCCTATGAGCTGGACGGCATGGACGTCGTCGTCTCGCGAACCGGCTACACCGGCGAGCTCGGATACGAGATCTACCTGAAGAACGCGAGCCGCGACGGTGTAAAGCTCTGGGACGCAGTCCTCGAGGCCGGGGAGCCACACGGGCTGACCGTGATCGGGCCGTGCCACATCAAGCGCATCGAGGCGGGCATCCTCGCGCTCGGCTGCGACATGTGGTTCGACACGAATCCGTATGAGGTCGAGATGGGATACGAGTGGATGGTCGACCTGGAGCAGGAGGCCGACTTCGTCGGCAAGGAGGCCCTGAAGCGGATCAAAGCCGAGGGTGTCTCGCGCAAGCTCGTGGGTGTCGAGATCGGCGGGCCCGATCTCGGCAGCTACAACGACGGCGCGATGATCGACTACTTCGCGGTCTCGAAGGACGGAAAGCCGGTCGGACAGATCACCTCCGCGTGCTACTCGCCGAGGCTGGAGCGAAACATCGGCTACGCGATGGTGCCTGTCGAGCTCGCGGAGTTCGGTACCGAGCTCGAGGTCGAGACACCGTCCGGCAGGCAGTCGGCGGTCGTCGTCCGGAAGCCGTTCATCGATCCCAAGAAGGACACCCCGAAGCAGGAGGTCGCGCTCACCGGAACCGGGGAGGCGTCACACGTCGGCTGAGGCGAAGATCGATCCGCACCGCTCGACCCGTGGCCGCATGGCCGAGCTCCTCCGTCGTCCACGCTACGAGGTCATCCCTCTCGGAGGGATCGAGGAGACCGTGCTCGAGCACGTACCGGCGCAGGTAAAGGTGACCGTCACCACCTCGCCGGCGAAGGGGCTCGAGCCGACGCTCGCGCTGACCGAACGGCTGGCCGGACACGGCTACGACGTCGTGCCGCACCTCGCGGCACGGCACGTCCGCGACCGCGGCCACCTCGCCGAGGTCGTCGAGCGCCTGCGAGCAACAGGTACGAGCGACGTGCTGGTCATGGCGGGCGACGCCGAGGAGCCCGCGGGCGAGTTCGACGGATCCCTCCCGCTCCTCCGTGCACTGGCCGAGCTCGGCCAGCCGTTTCGGGACGTCGGAATCACCGGCTACCCGGAGAGCCATGCATTCATCACGGACGACGCGACGATCAGGTCGATGTTCGCGAAGGAGGAGTTCGCGACCTACATCGTCAGCCAGATCTGCTTCGACCCGCTGGTGACGGCGGCCTGGATGGGAGCCGTGTGGGAACGAGGAACGCACCTGCCCATCCACATCGGGCTCCCCGGCCCCATCTCGCGTACGAAGCTCCTGCGCGTGTCAGCGCGGATTGGCGTCGGCGACTCGACCCGCTTCCTGCGCGCTCACGGAGGCTGGCTCCGGCGCGCGCTCGGGGGCGACTTCGACCCTGATCCGCTCGTCCGCGGGCTCGACGAGAGCCTCGCCGATGCGCGGCCGAACCTGGGCGGGTTCCACGTCTTCACGTTCAATGAGGTCGCGGGCACCGAGCGCTGGCGACAGCGAGCACTCGAGTTGCATCGGAGCGAAGCGTGAGCGTCGCTGTCCACGACGAGCGTGCCGCGGCGATGGAGCGAATCGCCGAGCTGTCGTGACGCTCGGCTAGACGACGGTTACCGCACTCCCACCACGACGACTTCAGTGCGATCGAGGAACGGCGCTGAGCGCTCGTTGCAGTCCACGCTGCCACTCGCCACGCCGCTCGGCGGCCTCTGCCCGGCTCATTGCCGGTTCGTAGCGGGCTCCCCGCAGTACGTGGCGCTCGAGAGCTTCCACGTCCGGCCATGTGCCCACCGCTAGCCCGGCGAGCGCGGCCGCTCCCAGCGCCGTGGTCTCGGTGTCGGCAGCGACCTCGACTGGGCACCCGAGCAGGTCGGACTGGAACTGCATCAGGAACCGGTTCTTCGTCGCCCCTCCGTCCGCCCGCAGGACGCCTACATCGCCGGGACAGGCGTCGAGCACGTCGGCGACCTGGAACGCGATCGCCTCGAGAGTCGCACGAACGAGATGCGCTCGAGTGGTACCTCGGGTGAGACCGGTGACGAGGCCTCGCGCGTCGGGATCCCAGTGTGGCGAGCCGAGCCCCGTGAGCGCAGGCACGAAGACGACTCCCTCTGTCGAGGAGATCGACGTCGCCAGCGCCTCGGCTTCGCCGGCGTCCGCGATGAGCCCAAGCCCGTCGCGAAGCCACTGCACCGCGGCGCCTGAGACGAGCACGGATCCTTCCAGGGCGAACTGCTGCCGTGCTCCGGGCCCTACCGCCGCGATCGTCTCGAGCAGCCCATCCGGCGGTCCTGCTCGGACATGGCCTGTATTGACCAGGACGAAGCTGCCCGTGCCGTACGTGGCCTTGGCCTCGCCGGCCGCGAAGCAGCCCTGTCCGAAGAGCGCCGCCTGCTGGTCTCCGGCGATGCCCGCGATGGGCACTTCTGCTCCGAGAAGCGTGGCGTGTCCGACGACACCGCTCGAGTCGACCACCCGCGGCAGGAGCTCCCGCTCGACCCCGAAGAGCGAGAGGAGCTCCTCGTCCCAGTCGAGCCGGCCGAGAGCGAAGAGAAGCGTCCGCGCCGCATTCGTCACGTCGGTCACGTGCGCGGTCCCGCCCGTAAGCTTCCAGACGAGCCAGGAGTCGATCGTCCCGAACGCGAGGTCCTGCTGCGGCTGCTCCGCTCGTCGCAGGATCCACTCGAGCTTCGTCGCCGAGAAGTAGGGGTCGGGCACGAGCCCCGTTCGCTCGCGAATCAGCTCGCGCGGCAGCTCTCGACAACGGTCGGCGGTGCGCCGGTCCTGCCAGACGATCGCGTGCTGCAACGGGCGCCCTGACGACCGCTCCCAGACGACGGTCGTCTCCCGCTGATTCGTGATGCCGATCGCCCGCAACTCGCGCGACGGGACGCGCGCCTCCGCGAGCGCGTCACCGGCGGTCGCGAGCACGCTCTCCCAGATCTCCTCGGGATCGTGCTCGACCCAGCCGGGCTGCGGGAAGTGCTGGCGGATCTCGCGATAGCCGCGGCCAACCGTCCGAAGCTCGTCGTCGACGACGAGGCACGTCGTGCCTGTCGTCCCCTGGTCGATGGCCAGCAGCATGCGCGGAGCATGCCCGACGTCGGAAACGCAGCGGAGCACGACGTCGAGCGCGCGACGACGCCCCCAGGGGTGCTCGGCGCGTCTCCCTTCTCGAGGACGGCCGCGCTGGGCTGAATGGGAGAGACTGCCGGAGCCATGCGCCGCACGGTCGCTCCCATCTACGGGCTCTTCCTACTCGAGACGCTCGTGTGGATCGCCATCATCCCGCTCGCGCCGACGTTCGCGGACGAGTTCGCTCTCTCCGGGGTCGAGACGGGCATGATTCTCGCCTCCTCCAGCCTTGCGGCACTCGTCGTCGCACTGCCGCTCGGGGTGCTCGCGGACCGCTTCGGCGCGCGCAGGGTCACGATCGCCTCGGCATGTCTCTTCACGCTTGCGACGCTCGGCCAAGGGCTTGCCGACGAGTTCCCGACGCTGCTCGCCGCTCGCCTCGCGTTCGGCATCGCGTTCGGGGCTCTCTGGGGGGCCGGCGCCTCGTGGCTTTCGGACTCGCTCTCGGAGGAGCGCCGCACGGGCGCGCTCGCGCTCGCCACCACGGTTGCGGGGCTCGGATTCACGATCGGGCCCGCGCTCGCCGGTGTGCTCGCCGATCGCTACGAGACGGGAACGCCGTTCCTCGTGCTCGCGATCGCCGCCGCTGCGGTGACCGCTGCGCTCTTCGTGACGGCGCCTCCGGCGACGGCCCACGCACCGCAACAACGACTGCGCGAGGCGCTTCGGCTAGCCCGGGCCGACGAGCTCGTGCTCGCTGGCATCGCGATCATCGTGCTCATCGGCCTCGTCGGCGGAGGCGTCAATCTCCTCGTCCCACTGCAGTTGCGCGAGAACGCAGTCTCCGCCGCGAAGATCGGGCTCTTGTTCTCGGTCGCCTCGGCCGTCTACACGGTCGTGAGCGCCGGCGTCGCGCGACTGGGCGCACGGTCGGCGACCCTCCGAGTGGGCGGCTACGCCGCCCTCCTCACCGGCATTTCCTTCCTGCTCGTCCTTACGAGCAGCTCGACGGTCGCAGCGGTCGCCTTCGTCCTCGTCCGCGCGCCTCCGTGGTCGACGATGGACACGATCATCTACCCGCTCGCCGCTGCCGGTGCGCACCGGTCGGCGATCGGCCGTGGCTCGGTGATGGGCCTCGTGATGCTCGGCTGGGCTGCGGCCTCCACGGTCGGCCCGCTGCTCGCCGGCGGAATCGCCGACGCCGCCGGGAAGCGGGCCGCATACGTCGTGTTGATGGCGTTCTGTGGGCTCGTCGGCGGCTGGCTCCTGTACGTGCATGCACGGGTCGCGAGGTCGGGATCGGAGGTCGAACTGGATCGTCTCTACGGTGCACGCGATCTCGCCGAGCTGCGCTCGGAGTACGACCGCATCGCCACCGCCTACGACACGGAGCTGGTCGACGGCATGGGCTACAACGCGCCGGGCGAGGTCGCGACCGTTGCGCAGAGGCTGCTACCGGCCGACGCGCGCATTCTCGACGTCGGCGCAGGAACGGGTCTGCTCGGCATCGCGCTCACCGAAGCCGGCTTCGCCCGTCTCGACGGGCTCGACCTCTCACCGGGGATGCTCGCGGAGGCGCGTCGCAAGGCGGTCTACGGCGACCTCCGCGAGGCAACGCTCGGCGAGGTGCTCGACTACGAGAGCGGAGGCTACGACGGCGTGCTCGCGTCCGGCGTTCTGACGACCGGGCACGCGCCCGCAACCTGTCTCGACGAGCTCGTTCGGATCACGCGCACGGGAGGGCACGTCATTTTCACGCTCCGCTCTGATGCGGGAGGTCCGCCCGGGTTCGAGGAGAAGATGGGCGACCTCGCGCACGCGCGCCGCTGGGAGCTGGTCGAACGGGGCGACGAGTTCCAGGCGATGCCGATCGGCGAGCCGAACGTGCTCCTCCGCGTCTGGGCGTTCCGCGTCATCTAGGAGAGCTGGCGGCCAGCAGCGCGTGCATCTCGAGCAGGCTGCGCTCCACCTCGCCTGCGAAGGCGCTCGCGAGCCCGTGGAAGTTCGTGACGACGACGATGATCGAGTCGTCGTGGACCGTGTAGGAGAGCCCGAAGCCTTCGTCGACCACCGGGCCGAAACACGTGAGCTCGACCCCCGGCGAGCTTCGAAGGGAGCTCGTCGAGAGCACGCTGCGCGAGAAGGTCGCGTACGCCGGGTCGGCGAACAGTGCAGGCACGGGCTCGTCGGGCTCGAGCATCCGTCTCAGCCCGAGCAGATGCCGGTCCACGCCTCGTCCCTCCTTGCAGCGCTGCACGGTCGCGACGTGGTTCGCGACGGCTGCGCGTAGAAGCTCCTCGGCCGTCACCGCGCCGCCGGACGCGCCGCGAAGCGACCGTACGAACGCGACGCTCTCGGACGAGACGCAGCGCATCGCTTCAGTTCGTCCATGTAGGAAGCGCTTCGTGCTGATCGACTCGTACGTGGACGCGGTCTCGCCGGTGAGCGTGTAGTACGCCAGCTGGAAGGCCATCTGAACGAAGCCGTCGGGGCTCAGCCCGTGCCCGACGATTGTCTGCTTTCCAAAGTCCTGGAAGCCGAGCACTTCGAGATCCGTCCTCCCGATCAGTGCGTCGGCGCTGCGCTCGGAACGCGCGATCGCCGAGAGCAGTGCCTCGCTTGGCTCGAGCGCGAGCTGCCTCGACGTGAGGCCGCCACCGAGCCTCACCGTCGATTCCGCACATCGTGAGTCCTCGTTCTCGGTGAGGAACTCGGCGAAGCGCACCGCCGTCGAGCCGTCGAACCCGGCGTGCTCCATGCAGAAGCCGGAGACTCCGTTGGAGGCCACAACCAGCTGGATCGACTTGTCGAACCAACGTCCGCGCGCGTCGCCGTGAAGGAATAAACGGGCCGCCTCGCTCGAGCGGGGATGCGCGGGCGCTGGGCCGCTCTCCAGGACGAGCACCAGGATCGCCGTCTCCACAGCCGCCAGCAACTCACGAGCGGGCCCTGATCCATGTCTCAAGTGCTGGTCGCGCACCCGGGCCCAGGTCCTCCGACCTTCCGTCGTAAGCACGCCGACCGGAGGTCCAGGCGTCGCCACGTCGTCCACGATCCGCTGAAGCGCCATTTCGAGGTCGTCCACGGAGTAGGCGCGGCCGGCCTCGTCGAGAACGTCGAGCCAGCTGAAGTGGTCGTCTCGCACGACGACGACGACGTGGCGGCTGCTGGGATACAGCTCGAGGACGTCCCTCGTGTCGCCGGGGATCCGGGTCGACGTGCACACCCGCGAGTACTCCCACATGCAACGTGGTGCGCCGTTCTCCCGGTCCGGCTCGAGCTGCTCATGATCCACGAGCTGCTTGAAGCGCACCGCCGCCGCGAGCAGCCCGGCGGCGCGTGCGACCTGCGGACGATTCGTGCCCGGCAGCGCGAATCCGGGGCTGACGTTGACGACGAGCGGCGTGTCGTCGCACAGGTACCAGTCGTCCCAGAACGGCTCGAGCCAGTTCTCCTCGGACTCGCCCCAGCGACGCAGACGCCCCTGGAGCTCTTCGCCTCGTCCGCCGGGCTGTACGAACTCGCTCATGGCTCGTTCCGTCGCCGCGAACTGCGTTTCGGTGAGCAGCGGGCGCACTAGATGGAGATAGAGCGCGCAGGTCTCAGGGAGTGTCGGGACGGGAAGACGCTCGAGTGAGCTCTGAAAGCGCAGCATCCCGCCCTTCGAGTGCTCGGCGATCAGAGGCGTGTCACCGCGCGAAGCACGTCAGCAGAACCGCAGCCAGTCAGACGTCCGACGCGGCGATCGCCGCAAGCCTGCGAGCGGGATTCCGGCCCGCATCGAAGATGTAGCCGAGCGTGTAGGCCATGACGTAGGAGACGAGGCGGGTCGTGACTCCTCCGTACCACGCCGTGTCGACGAGTGGGTTCAGACAGACGACGTCGAAGCCCACGATGTTCGACCGTCCGGCGATCACCCGTGCGCACTCCCGGAACTCCTGCAGCGTGAACCCTCCTGGCTCGGGCAGTACCGTCCCTGGCACTATCGACCAGTCGAAGAAGTCTGTGTCGATCGTGACGTAGACATTCTTTCCGTCGAGAACATGTCGGGCGACGGTCTCGGCTGGACCGTCTCTGCGCATCTCTGATCCCGGCACGACGACCGTGCCGATTTTCTCCGCCATGGCGAGTGACTCCCGCGACGCGAAGTTCCTGATCCCGAACTGCGTGATGCGGCTGACGAAGGGAAGCTCGGAGATCCGGTGGATCGGGCTCGAGTGCGAGTAGCGCGAGCCAGCCACCGTGTCCCGGACATCGAAGTGGGCGTCGAAGTGGATCAGCTCGAGCTCGCCCCAGGGCTCCATTCCGCGCACGAGCGGGAAGGTGATCGAGTGGTCGCCGCCGACGCTCACGAGCACCGCCTCTCGTGCTGCGATCTGCCGCGCGACCTCTGTCGTCGTGCTCACGAACGCCTTGAGATCCCCGGGGGTGATGACGACGTCCCCGATGTCCGCCATCGTCACGCCCGCGAGGTACTCCTTCCCGTCGTCCACACACTGGAATCCGACGCAGGGCTTGCTCGGGTCGGGCGGGCCGTCGAATGGGTTTCCGCCGTAGAAGAAGGTCGGGTTCGTACGAACCGCATTGGGGCCCTGGGACTGGCCCACCCGGCAGTACGGGATCAGCGAGCCCTGGTCGTACGGCACGCCCAGAAGCGCGACCTCGTGATCGAAGGATGCGAGGTCACAGAAGGGAGCCCCGAAGAAGCTGTGCGGCGGGATCGCGACGAGCGGGGACGCCGGGTCGACATCTTCGAGGTCCGCGTGTACATCCATCACGTTGCTCCTTCCTCAGCCCGAGGCAGCAAGAGCCGCCTCGAGGCTCGGCGTGTCGGAGAGCAGCTTCCTCGTGTACTCGGCCTGGGGGCGATCGAGGACGTGGTCGACGAGCCCTCGCTCGACGATCCGGCCCTCGCTCATGACCGCCACCTCCTGCGACAGGGTACGAATGAGCGCGAGGTTGTGGGTGACGAAAAGCAGCCCGATGTCGAGCTCGCGCTGGAGGTCGGCCAGGACGTCGATGATCGCAGCCTGGACCGAGACGTCGAGCGCGGATGTGACCTCGTCGCAGACCAGCAGCTGGGGGTTGGCGATCAGCGCGCGCGCGATCGCCGCCCGCTGACGCTCGCCGCCAGACAGCTGATGCGGGTAGCGGTCGAGCACCGTCGACGAGAGTTGCACGGTGTCGAGGACCTCGACAACGCGTCGCCGTGCCTCCGAACCGCCGAGCGAGAAGAAGTGGCGCAGCGGCTGATTGACGATCTGTCCGATGGTCTTCCGCGGGTTGAGCGAGTTGTAAGGGCTCTGGAACACGTACTGGATCTCACGTCGGGCGTTCGCGTCGCGCGCCCGAGCGCCTCGCTCGAGCGGTTGCCCTCGGTAGGAGATCGCGCCGGAATAGGCAGTGTGCAGGCCCGCGATGCACCGCGCGAGCGTGGTCTTTCCCGAGCCGGACTCACCCACCAAGGCCAGGCATTCCCGCGGTCGGATGACGAGCTCGACGCCGTGGAGCACATGGCGAACGCCGTACCACGCATCCACCTCGCGAACGGTGATGAGCGCGTCCTCGTCCGCGATCTCCGCCCTCGCCGTGGCCGCCGGCCTGGCAGCCGCGGCGTCTTTCATCACGTCGGCATGTCGAATGCATCTCACGACGTGGTCGGCTGCAACCGACTCGAGCGGCGGTGGGGCGACGGTGCACGCCTCCAGGGCGTAGGCGCAGCGGGGGGCGAAGAAGCAGCCGGCCGGGCGGTGACCCGGGCGGGGCGCCGTCCCCGGGATGCTGGCGAGCGCGTGCTTCCCAGACAGCTCGGGAATCGCCTCGACGAGGCGCCGCGTATATGGATGGGCCGCGAGCCGAAAGAGTGTTCCCGTAGGCCCCACCTCGCTGAGCCGCCCGCCGTACATGACGGCCACTCGCATCGCGAGCGTCGCCACCACCGCGAGGTCGTGGCTCACGTAGACCGCCGCGACGCCGTGCGTCGCGCAGAGTGCCCGGACGGTTTCGAGCACATGCGCCTGCGTCGTGACGTCCAGGCCCGTGGTGGGCTCGTCGAGGACGATCACGCGCGGCCGGTTGGCGAAGGCCATCGCAAGTGCCACCCGCTGCTGCTGCCCGCCCGACAACTGGTGCGGGTAACGCCGAAGGAACGTCTCGTCGCTCGGCAGCAGCACCTCAGCGAGAACCTCCACGATTCGCGCACGTCGTTCGGCGTCCGATGCGCCGAAGCCGTGCTCACTGAGCGTCTCCTCCAGCTGCCCTCCGATGCGCATCGCCGGGCTGAGCGCGGAAGCCGGATCCTGCGGCACGTAGGAGACCAGGCGGCCGCGAAGCCGCTGGCGTTCGAGCGGCGGGAGCGTGAGGATGTCGCGACCCTCGACACGCACTTCACCGCGAGCGACGCGTGCCCCGCGACGTGTGTGCCCGAGGACGGCCAGGCCGACGGTCGTCTTGCCGGAACCCGACTCGCCCACGAGGCCGAGCACCTCGCCCGCGGCGACGCGAAAGGAAATGCCGTCGACGATGTCCTCGTGCTCGCCGTATTCGAGCTCGACGCGGAGGTCGACGACCTCGAGTGCGTGAGGGGCCGTGCTCATTCGCGCCCGCCGCGTCCGCGCTCGATGCCGATCGCAGCGCGCGAGATGCCGTCGCCGATCAGGCTCGTGCCGATCGTGAGCAGCGCAATGGCGATCACGGGCAGCAACACGGGCCACGGCTGGATCGCGAGCCCGTTCCTGTTCTCGTTGATCATCAGGCCCCAGTCCGCAGCCGGCGGCTGCAGACCGAAGCCGAGGAAGCTGAGCCCGGCCACGACCGCCACGTTGAACGTCATACGCAGGCTCGTCTCGACGATGAGCGGGCTCGTGATGTTGGGCAGCACTTCGCTGAAGAGAATCCGGCGACGGGGAATGCCGATCGCCTCCGCGGCGCGGACGAAGTCCTTCTCCACGACCTCCACCGCGGCACCACGTGTCACGCGTGCCGCGCGGGGCATCGTCGTGAGCCCTACGGCGAGCACGAGGAGCCACAGCTCGGGGCCGACAGTCGCCGCGAGTACGAGTGCGAAGACGATCTGCGGCAGCGAAAGGAGAACGTCCATGCCCCGCATGAGCAGGTCGTCGAGCTTTCCGCGCGAGTACGCGGCAGTGAGTCCGACAGCGACGCCGAGGACGATGCCGATTGCGGTCGAGAGACCCGCCAGGATGAGGACTGAAACTCCCCCGGACAGAAAGCGGCTGAGCACATCGCGACCGAGGTCGTCGGTCCCGAACCATGCGTCGCTGGAAGGCGAGGCAAAGGGGAGCTGGCCTTCGACGCCCTGATCCGGCGAATACGGAGCGAGGAGCGGCCCGATGAGCGCCACTCCCACGATGAGGAGCGTGATGCCGAGCCCGATCTTCGTACGATGTTGCCCCCACGCCGTCGAGAAGAGCAGCCGCCACGGGCGACCCGGCTTCGTCTCGAGATCGACCTCTATGGGTTCCCCGAGTGCGAGGTCGCTCATGAGAGAGACGTCCGCAAGCGGGGGCTTACGAGAATGGTCGCGAGGTCGGCGAGCAGGTTGAGCACGACATAGAGCGCCGCGATGAGGAGCGCCACCGCCTGAACCACGGGCATGTCTCGCCCGCGCACGGAATCCACGAGCAGGAGCCCGACACCCTGGTAGTTGAAGACCGCTTCGACGACGACGATGCCCCCCGCGAGGTACGCCAGGTTCAGCGCGGTGACCTGGAACGTGGGGGCCAAAGCATTCGGGACCGCGTGGCGCCAGAGGACGCGTCGCTCCGGCAGCCCTTTCAACCGTGCCATCTCGACGAAGTCGCTCTCGAGGATCTCCACCGTCGACGCGCGCATGATCCGTGCCGTGTAGGGGACGACGGCGATGACGAGGACCACAACCGGCAAGATGAGCTCCTTCGGGTAGTGCCACGGGCCTACGCCCGGCTCTGTCACGGCGACGCCCGGAAGCCATTGGAAGACGGTCGTGGAGAACAGGACGACCAGCGTGATGCCGACCACGAACTCCGGTAGAGCGGCCAGCCCGAGCGTGGCGACGGACGTCGTCTGATCGAACGCGCTGTCGCGCCGGCTCGCGCTCACGGCGCCGAGCAGGATTCCGAGCGGCACACTGATCACGGCAGCGAGCACCATGAGGAAGAGCGAATACACGAGCCGGTCGCTCAGTACCTCCGTGACGGGAAGGCTGTTTGCCAACGACGTGCCGAGATCGCCGGTGAGGACCCCGGAGATCCACTCCCAGTACTGGGTGAGCACCGGCTTGTCGAGACCGAGTTGCTGACGTAACGCCTCGAGCGACTCGGGCGTGGCGCTGCGCCCGAGGATCGAGCGTGCCGCGTCACCCGGTAGCGCCTGGGTCGCGGCGAAGATGATCACCGACGTGATCCACAGCGTCACGAGGCCGAGCAGCAGCCGCCTGATGACGAAGCCGGCTATGCCGTGCCGGATGCTCATCCCGAGGTCGAGGCTAACTCCACGACTCGGAAGCGTCCAGGCTCTTTCGGAAGAACACGCGCCGGTAGCCGTCCTCGACGCGGCGATCGGTCTCGACGAAGCCGAGCCGACGATAGAGACGCAGGTTCTCGACCATCGCCTCGTTCGTGTAGAGCGTCACCTCCGCGAGTCCGAGCTCCAGCGCCTGCCGTTCGACGAATGCGATAAATGCACGGCCGTATCCGCGCCCCTGAAACGGCGGATCGACGGCAACGTTCTCGAGAACTACAGCGTCGTCGCCGGGTCGAAACACGAGCACTCCGACCATCTCTTCTTCCTCGATGCCCACCCACGCCTCGCCGGCCGCGACCAGTGCCGGGTAGTCAGCCGAAACGGGCGCGGGCACGCGCCCGATACGCGGGACGTGCGCCGCATACGCAGCCTCCACGATGGCCCGGATCTCCCCCAAGTCATCGCGCGTTGCCCGCCGGATCCGCACGGACCCTCCTCTGAGAGCCGGAACCGGGGAGGGTGCCGGGCTTCGGCCCGGCACCCGCGTCCGATCAGACGAAGTAGATGGTCCGGAAGCCGTTGCCGTACTTGTTGAGGTTGAGGGTCGCGCCCTTCTCGGGCTTGTATCCGCCCACCTTGGCCGAGTAGCCGTCTGTGAGGAACTTGAAGCCCCAGATGATGTGCCCGCCGTCGTTGTACTGCATGCGCTGCATCTCCCTGATGATGTCGCCGCGCTTCTTGTCGTCGATCGTGCCGATCGCCTGCTTGTAGAGCGACGCGAATCGGGCGTAGTTCGGGTACGCGTCCCAATGTATCTCGTTGAAGGGTGCCGTCTTCAGCACGGCGGAGGCCGTCTGCAGCAGGTAGTTCCGCGTGCCCCAGTAGTCGGTGGAGAACGGCCACTTCAGGTACTGGTCGTTGAAGGCGGTGCCGTCGAGGATCTTGAGGTCGACGTCGACGCCACCCGCCTTCGCGTTCTGCGCGAAGATCGTCGCGCCCTCATTCATCCCGGTGTCCCACGCGGTCGAGGCCAACTCGACCTTGAGTCCTTCCTGACCCGCTGCCTTGAGCAGCGACTTCGCCTGCTCCGGGTCGTACTTCCGTTGCGGGAAATCGTCCGCCGCGTACAAGGGATCGTACGGCGAGTAGATGTCGTTGCCGACGATCCCGTAGCCGGAGAGGCCCTGCTGCACGGCCTGCGGCCGGTTGATGAGGAGACGGAACGCCCGTCGGACCCGCACGTCGTTGAACGGCGCGACGTCGACCCGCATGCAGATCGGCGTCCAGGCGCCGGTCCTGCCGGTGTAGAGGCGCAGGTTCTTGCGGCCCTTGATGACCGGAATCTGCGCGAACGGGACGTCGGACATTGCCTCGATCTGCCCGGAGAGGAGCGCGTTCACCTTGGCTGCGTCGGAGGGGAAGTTGATGATGCGCACCTCGTCGAAGTACGGCTGGCCGGTGCGCCAGTAGTTCTCGTTCTTGACATGCACGCTCTCGCGCCCGGGCGTGAAGCTCTTCACCTTGAACGGCCCGGTCCCGATGTACTTCAGCGGTCCCTTGAGATGCGAGGTCGGCGCGTACCCGACCGGGACGATGCCCTGGAAGTACTGGGCGAACGCTTCGATCATCGTGACGTCGCCCTGCGTCAGGAAGATCCGACACGTTCGTTTGTCGAGCTTCTTGGTCCGCTTGAGGTCGATCGAGGCGAACGAGGCGTTGCCGAAGAGCTTCAGCTTCGGGTTCTTCGTCCGCTTCAACGAGTAGATGACGTCGTCGATCGTGAGCGTCTTCCCGTTGTGGAACTCGATGCCGGGGCGGACCCTGATGAGCCACTGATTCGGCTTCTCGGCCTTCAGCTCCTCGGCAAGGCCGAGCTGGATCCGACCGCTGTTGTCGTAATAGGCGAGACCTTCGAAGCCTGCCACCAGGCGAACGATGTCCGACTTCGCGACGATGTGCTGTCCGTCGATGAAATCCCCCGCCCCGCCGAAGACGGCCTGGCGGAACGTGCCTCCTCGCTTGATCTGAGTCGATGCGAACGCCGCCTCCGTCAGCGGCCCGAACGTGCCGCCTGCGACGACGATTCCGAGTGCCGCCGCTCGTCGGAGAAGATGCTCGCGAGTCATGCCGCGCTCGACCTCGCGGCTCAGTGCTTCGTCGGCCGATCTCATCGGCGCCCTCCTCGAAATCGCAGGGACGGAGCGATTCAACTCCACCGCGGGACGAAAGACAAGTGTCGTTCCTCTGCCCTCCGGAACGTGCCTGCGTCGTGTCGGAGGCCGCGTTGTGGCGCGATTCTTCCAGATGTAGGGTTGTCAGTCAATCGGACATT
This sequence comes from Gaiellaceae bacterium, assembly GCA_036258155.1. Taxonomy (GTDB): domain Bacteria; phylum Actinomycetota; class Thermoleophilia; order Gaiellales; family Gaiellaceae; genus GMQP-bins7. The sequence continues at coordinate 73,615 of DATAEF010000036.1, forward strand.
GGCGATGACTTCGAACTGGCTCCTTCCCACTGTCGAACGCACCTCCACGATCGAGCAGGTGCATCGGACGCTGCGTGAGGCGATCATCGAAGGCGAGATTCCGGAGGGCGCGCGCCTGGGGGAAGTGCGACTCGCCCGGATGCTCGGAACCAGCCGCAGCACGGTTCGAGAGGCGATCCGGCACCTCGTCCAAGAGGGCCTCGTCGAGACCAAGCTCCATCGGGGCGCGTCCGTCGCGGCGCTCTCGCTCCGCGACCACTTCGACGTGTATGCCGCACGCGAGGCCATCGAGGTCTGGGCGGCAACGTGGCTCGTCGAGAGCGGCGAGGGCGTCGATCTGAGCCCGCTCGAGGAGGCGATGGAGGAGCTTCGGGCCGCAGCCGTCGGAGAGGACCGGCCGACCGAGGCAGTCATCGCCGCCGACATTCGCTTCCACCGCGAGCTCGTCGCGCTCACCGGGAGCCCGCGCCTATCACGGGCGTACGAGACGCTGGCCGCCGAGGCGCGCATGCTCCTACGGCACCACCCTCCGTATCCGTGGCAGACGTACATCAGCGATCACGAGGTCTTGTTCGAGGCCCTCAGTCGGCGCGACTCACGATCGCCCGCGCTGGTCGCGGAGCATCTGCATCTGAGTGCCGATCTCATCGGGGGTGAGATCACGGGCCTCGGCCGTACGCCCGTCGTTTCGGATCAGCCGTAACCGGCATCCGACGTGACGCTCTGCCTGCGGGTGAGCCGTAGAGTGAAGGCGTGGCCGACTGGAGCGGCATCGTCGTCCCGGAGCTGGCCGAGCTCGATCAGTTCGCGCTCGGGCTGACGATCGCGGAGGTGAAGGCGCGTTACGGGCTCGACGAGGTCGTCAAGCTGAGCTGGAACGAGAACCAGTTCGGGCCGCTTCCGGGAGTCGTCGAAGCGATCAACGAGGAGCTCGCCAACATCTGGCTCTACCCGGAGGAGCCCTATCTCCAGTTCCGACGCGACGCCGCCGCGTACACAGGCACGACCGAGTCGAGGATCGTGCCGAGCCACGGCAGCCTTGCGCTGATCGGGCTCGCGTCAACCGCGCTGCTGCGGCCTGGAGAGCACGTCGTAGTGCCGACCCTCACGTACGGCCTGTACGCGCAGATCTCGGCGACCCGCGGCGCGACCGTGCATCCCGTGCCGATGCGCGAGCTCGCCCTCGATCTCGACGCGCTCGCCGAGACAGCACGCCGCGTCGACGCCAGGATCGTGTGGATCTGCGACCCGAACAACCCGACCGGAGCGCTGCTCGAGCGGGAGGAATGGACGGGGTTCCTGGACGCGCTGCCCGAGCGGTGCGTCGCCGTCGTGGACGAGGCGTATGCCGACTTCGTCCCGCCGGACCGACGCGTCCGCCGTGAGCTCGACGTCGAAGAGGGGCGCCCTGTGATCCTGCTGCGCAGCTTCTCCAAGCTCTTCGGGCTCGCCGGGCTACGTCTCGGATACGCAGTCGTGGACGAGCCGCTCGTTCCCTACTTCGACCTCCTGGAGGAGCCGTTCAACGTGAACTGCGCGGCGCTCGCCGCGGGGTGCGCGTGCCTGCGGGCGACGGAGGCGGTCCACGCGCGACGTGGGGAAGTCGCGGCCGCGCGCGAGGCGCTCTCGGACGGTATGCGGGGTGCGGGACTGGAGCCGCTCCCGTCGGCGACGAACTTCGTGCTCGCCCGCGTCGACGTCGACGACGTCGTCCTTGGCGATCGAATGGCCGAGCGGGGCCTGCTGATCCGTCCAGGCTCCGACTACGGGCTGCCGGGATACACGCGCATCACGGTCGGCCCCCCGCCGCTCATCGAGCGACTCAACAGGGAGCTAGCCGACGTTTGCGCCTCGTTACGTGGCTGAGCGCAGATGAGTCGTGTGCTTTGCGACGCCTCGGTTCCGCTCGAACGGACCCGACGTGCACTCGCTCGGCTGGAGGTCTCCGTCGAGACCTCGGCACCTCCGTGGACCGGCGACGATGTCGTCGGATTGCTGTCGTTCGAGCCCGTCACGGCGGACGACATTGCGTGCCTGCCGAGCCTGCGCGTGATCGCGACGCCGAGCGTCGGCTTCGACCACCTCGACGTCGCGGTTGCGACCGAGAGCGGCGTGTGGGTGTGCAACGTCCCCGACTACTGCGTCGACGAGATGGCCGATCACGCGCTGGCCCTCCTGCTCTCCTTGGTGCGTGGGATCGTCGAGCTCGACCGGAGCGTGCGGTCGGGCGGTTGGGATCATCGTGCCGCCGGACCACTTCGCCGGATCGCCGAGGTGCGGCTGGGGGTGATCGGCTTCGGCCGGATCGGGCGAGCGCTCGCCCAACGAGCCTCCGCGCTCGGCATGGACGTCACGGCTCACGACCCGCTCGTTCCCGACGATGAGCTCGAGAACGCAGGTGTTCGGCCCGCGCCTCTCGACGAGCTGCTCGCCCGCTCCGATGCCATTTCGATCCATGCGCCGCTCACGTCCGCGACGCGGGGGCTGATCGGGGCGACGGAGCTCGCCCGGCTCCCGGAGGGCGCACTCGTCGTGAACGCCTCGCGGGCAGGGCTCGTCGACTCGTGCGCACTGCTCGAAGCGCTTCGGAGCGGCCGGCTCGGCGGAGTGGCGCTCGACGTCGTCGACGTCGAGCCGCCCTCTGCGGAAGAGCCAGCGCCCCTTGCGCCACGCCTCGTGGTCAACCCTCACGCCGGGTGGTACAGCGAGCGAGCCGAGGAGGCCGTCTTCGTGCGTGCGGCCGAGTCGGTGCTCGACGTGCTCGAGGGTCGGCGGCCACGATGGGCGGTGAACGAGCCCGTCGAGCGCTGGTAGCGTCAGCCGCCGATGGACGAGCGACCGCACATCCTGCTCGTGATCGTCGA
>DATAEF010000037.1:0-1836 GCA_036258155.1 Gaiellaceae bacterium
CTCGTCTCGCAGATGTACCCGGGCCCGGACGATCCGGATCTCGGAGTGTTCGTCGCCAATCTCGAGCGCGAGCTCGTCGCACGTGGTCATGACATCGAGCGAGCCGTCGTCGATCGGCGCGCCGGCGGGCGCCGGCGTCACCTGGAGCTCGCACGTGACGCGATCCGAGCCGCGCGGAGATTCCGACCGGACGTCGTCTATGCGCACTTCCTCGCGCCGGCCGGCTTCGTCGCCGCGCTCGCATCCCGTGCCCCGCTCGTCGTCACCGCCCATGGTCAGGACGTCGCGAACCTCGGGACCCTTCCAGGCGCCACGGCCGCGACGCGATACGTCGTGCGGCGCGCCTCCACCGTCATTGCCGTCTCTCGCTGGCTCCGTCGGGAGCTGGAGAACGCCGTTTCCGAGGCTGCCGGCAAGACCGAGGTCGTCGACTGCGGCGTCGACCTCGAGCGCTTCTCCCCGCGCGACGCCGACGAAGCCCGACAGCAGGTCGGATGGCCATCCGAGGGGACCTCGTTCCTGTGCCTGGGCGGGCTCACCGAGCGCAAGAACGTCCTCCGACTCGCGAGCGCCTTCGAACGACGGGGCGAGGGGACGTTGACGTTCGTCGGCGACGGCCCGCTCCGTGGGGCTCTCGAAGGTCGGGACGCAATCCGTCTCGTGGGTCGCGTCAGCCACGAGGACGTCCCGTCCTGGATCGCTGCCTGCGACGTCCTCTGCCAGCCGAGCCTCGTGGAGCCGTTCGGGCTCGCGACACTGGAGGCGATGGCGTCGGCGCGCTCGGTCGTGGCAACGACCGTCGGCGGCCCGCCCGAGTTCGTGACGCCCGAGGCCGGGGTTCTCACCCATCCGCTCGACGAGCCAGGACTCGCGTCCGCGCTCGCGCAGGCAGCCGCGCTGCCGCGCCCGAATCTCGCCGGGCGAGACGCAGCCGGAGGCCACGACGTCAGGCTGCAGGCGGAACGTGTGGAGGCGATTCTGCTGCGAGCCGCTCGAGGTCGGCGAGCCTGACCTCGACGAGCGGACCCACGGTGTCTTCGAGCGCGGCCTCGCGCGCGACGGCCAGCGCCTCCTCGTAGTTTGCGCGCACCTTCTCCAGGTCGACACCCTGCTTCAGGCGGTTGTCGCCCGTGACCAGGAGCTTCTGAATCCGCGTACGAGCCTCGTCCTGGGCCACGAGGCTGAGCCTACCGCCGCTGCTACCCTTGCGCCCCGATGCCTTGGCTGCAGATCTTTGCCGTCGTGCAGGTGCTCCTGAGCGCCTTCCTCATCACGCTGGTGCTCATGCACTCGGGCCGCGAAGCAGGAATGGGCGGACTCGGCTTCACTCCGCACTCGCAGGGCGGGACGCACATCGTCGAGCGGAACCTGACACGGCTCACGGTCGTCGTCGCGACGGTATTCGGAGCGAACACGGTGCTCCTTTTTCACCTTCTCTAGAATTCAGGACGCGCGCGCTGGTGGCGGAATTGGTAGACGCGCTAGGTTGAGGGCCTAGTGGCCACTTAGGCCGTGGAGGTTCAAGTCCTCTCCAGCGCATGTGACGGAGGCGGCCGTGAGCCGCCTTTGTCATAGATGGAAGCGATGCGGATCTACGGCGAGCTCGCGCCCTGGTTCCACCTCCTGACGCACCCGTCCGAGTACGCGGAGGAGGCCGCGTACTACACGCAGGTCATCGACACGGTGAGCGACGGGCGGGCGCGCACGCTCCTCGAGCTCGGCTCCGGGGGCGGGAACAACGCGTCACACATGAAGGCCCGCTTCGACTGCACGCTCACCGATCTCTCGCAGGAGATGATCGAGCTGAGCCGGACGATCAACCCGGAGTGCGAGCAC
>DATAEF010000038.1:0-1579 GCA_036258155.1 Gaiellaceae bacterium
CGCGATCACGCGCATCCTGCACCTCGATCGCGACGGGATCGTGCAGTACCGAGGCACGTACTCCGAGTATCGGGCGGCCCGGAAGGTGGACGAGGCCCGACTGAGCTCGATCGCGGGACGACAGCAGGCGGAGGTGAAGCGGTTGAAGACACTCGCCGACTCGATGCGAGGACAGACGGTGAAGCGGGCGCGGAAGGCGAAGGCGCTCGACAGCCGGGTTCGCAAGCTCGAGGAGCGGGCCATCGAGGCGCCGACGCACGAGCGCGCGGTGCGCTACCGGTTCCCCGAACCTCCGCGAGCCGGCGCGATCGTGCTCGACGCGCAAGGGCTCGCGAAGGGGTACGGCGGCCCGGCGGTCTTCGAGGAGATCGGGTTCCACGTCGCCCGAGGCGAACGACTCCTGATCATGGGGCTGAACGGCGCCGGAAAGACCAGCTTGCTCAAGATCCTCGCCGACGTCCTGCGGGCCGACGCGGGCTCGTTCCGTCTCGGACACGGCGTCTCACTCGGCTACTACGCGCAGGAGCACGAAGGCATCCGCGACGGTGAGTCGGTGCTCGCCCACGTCCGCGCCGAGTCCCTCGACGCGTCGGACCAAGACCTGCGCGGCCTGCTCGGGATGTTCGGCCTGATCGGCCCTGTCGCGTTCCAGGACGCCGGCACGCTGTCCGGCGGCGAGAAGACGAAGCTGGCGCTGGCACAGCTCGTGGCCGGGCGACGGAACCTCGTCCTGCTCGACGAGCCTACGAACAACCTCGACCCGCCCTCACGAACCGCCGTCGCCGAGGCACTCGCCGGGTGGTCGGGCTCGATGGTCCTCGTCAGCCACGACGTCGAGTTCGTGCGGGCGCTCTCGCCCCACAAGGTCCTGATGATGCCCGACGGCGAGCTCGCCTTCTGGGACGACGAGCTGCTCGGGCTCGTCGCGCTCGCCTGACGACGCGAGCCGCTCGATATGCTCTGCGCGCTCCGAGGGCGAGCTCGCCGACAGAAGGGAACGCGTGAGATGGCATCGAACGGCAACGCCGACCTCGCCTTCGTGAACGGGGCGGTCTACACGGTCGACGCCACCCGACGCCGGGCGAGCGCGATCGCGGTCTCCGCAGGACGCATCGTCTCGGTCGGCTCGGACGACGACGTCCGCGAGCTCGTGGGTGGCGGGACGGAGGTTCTGGACCTACGTGGACGGATGCTGCTCCCCGGGTTCCAGGACGCCCACGTGCATCCGCCTTCGAGCGGGTTCGAGATGTTGCACTGCAACCTGTCCGAGGCGTACGCGGTGGAGGACTACGAGCGGATTGTCGCGGAGTACGCGTCGTCGCATCAGGATGATGGGTGGGTCGTCGGCGGCGGCTGGTCCATGGACGTCTTCCCCGGGGGCAACCCGCCGAAGGAGGTCCTGGACACCGTCGTCCGCGACCGTCCCGTCTACCTGACAAGCCGGGACGGCCACAGCGCGTGGGCGAACTCGCGAGCGTTCGAGATCGCCGGCCTGACGCGGGAGACGCCGGACCCCGTCGACGGGTGGATCGTCCGCGACGAAGCCGGCGAACCCGCGGGCACCGTGCACGAGGGAGCG
>DATAEF010000039.1:0-2724 GCA_036258155.1 Gaiellaceae bacterium
CGTCGATGCCGGCGGCGGCTGGCTGATCTTCGCCTTGCCGCCCGCGGAGCTGGCGGCCCATCCTGCCGAAGAGGGCGGCCAGCACGAGCTCTACCTCATGTGCGATGACGTGCACGCTACCGCGGCCGAACTGAAAGCCAAGGGAGTCGACGTCGCCCGGCCCATCAGCGACGAGGGCTTCGGGCTCGTGACCGCGATCCGGCTACCGGGCGGCGGCGAGCTCGGGCTCTACCAACCGAAGCATCCCTCGCCACTGTCCCCCGACCCGACGTCGTGACCATCGTGGCCGCGCCGATGGCTGAGATCCAGGCTCGGCTGCGCGACTTCGCGCTATCACTCCCCGGCGCCTGGGAGGATTTCCCTGGGGAGAGCGCGTCGCCAAGGTCAACAAGAAGGTCTTCGTCTTCTTCGGCCACGACGAGGAGACCGAGCCGTTGCTCGTGACGGTCAAGCTGGTCGAGTCCCACGGCCATGCTCTCGCGATCGAGGGAGCAGCACCGACCGGATACAGGCTCGGGCGCGCCGGGTGGGTCAACGTCCCGGTGCAGGCCGAAGGCGTCACCCCGAGCTCCTCTGTGAGTGGATCGAAGAGAGCTACCGCATCCTCGCGCCGAAGCGCCTCGTCGCCGCGCTCGCACGGCCGGCTCCGTCGGGCGGACCGTAGTGGCGAACCTGCTCCCGTGACGTAGCCGCTTCGAAAGGAGACGGTGAGAAACGTGAGACCGCGTAACCTCGAGGGGAAGGGGCCGGACACACTCGCGGTCCACGGCGGCGCGAACGTCGACCCGAGCACCGGTGCGATCACGCCGTCGATCACAACCTCGGTCACCTTCGCTGCCGAGTACGGCACCATCGGCTTCTCCGCGAGCGACACGGACCGGGAGCTGGTTCCGTTCGCGTACGCGCGCGAGGGTCACCCCAACGCGAAGCAACTCGAGGAGCGCCTGGCGCTGCTAGATGGCGCCGAGGGTGCCGTGACGTTCTCGACCGGCATCGGCGCGATCACAGGCCTGATCCTGCATCTGCTCGCCCCCGGCGACCACCTCGTCGTCTCGGACGTCAGCTACGCGGGGACGGCGGAGTTCGCACGCGGCTTCCTACGCGCGAAGGGGATCGAGGTCTCGATCGCCGACATGTCCGATCTCGAAGATGTGCAGGCGGCGGTGCGGCCCAACACGAGGCTGATCCACGCCGAGACGCCGTGCAACCCGGTGCTGAAGCTAGTCGACCTGCGAGGCCTCTCCGAGCTCGCGCACGAGGCAGGCGCGCGCGTCGTCGTCGACAGCACGTTCGCGACGCCGGCCGTGACGCGCCCGCTCGAGCACGATGTCGACTTCGTCGCGTACTCGCTCACGAAGTACATGGCAGGACACGGGGACGCGCTCGGCGGGGCGATCGTCGGACCAGCCGACGAGATCGGTGCGCTACGCAGCCACGTCGGCGTGCATCTCGGAGCCACGCTCGCACCGTTCAACTGCTGGCTCGTCATGCGCGGACTCGAAACCCTGGCGATCCGCATGCGCGCCCACTCGGCCGCAGCTCAGGCGATCGCCGAACTGCTCGAGGCGCACCCGAAGGTGACACGGGTCAGGTATCCCGGCCTCGAATCGCACCCACAACATGAGCTCGCCGTCCGCCAGATGGATCTCTTCTCGGGCATGGTTGCGTTCCACGTCGAGGACGCGAAGCGCTTCGGCGCGGGATTCGCGGAACACCTCAACCTCTTCAGCTTCGCTCCCTCGCTCGGCATGTCGAGAAGCCTGATCCTCGAATGCGACACCGAGAGCCTGCAGCGCTCGACGTTCCAGCTCGACGAAGAGCACCTGGCCCGTTACCGCGCCCTCGCGGGCGACGCCTTCTTCCGGCTCTCGATCGGGCTCGAGGATCCGCACGACCTCAGTGAGGAACTCGACCGCGCGCTCTCGGTTCTGTAGGCGCCCTGACGCCGGTGCGCGCTGGGCGATGCTCACAGCCGCCTCGTCCTCGGGACCACCCTCTCCCAGCCACGCCATGGCCTTCGAGTTGGTTCCCTGAGCCGCTCCCCCCTTTTCGACATTCGAGTGAGCGAATCGGAGAGCCACGAGACGCCTCTCCGGCCCGTTTTAGGAATTGACAACATCGCGCGGGTACGAGACGGGTACATGAGCGAGAGCACGCGCGGTCACGCGCGGACACTGCCGACACACTACGAACGCTCGATGGTAAGGAGGGGGTCGACGGTTCGAGTCCGTCAGAGGGCTTCCGCTTATCGCCTGCTCAGCGCCCTGTTCCGTTGTCGGGTTCGGCGGCGTCCTCGTTTCTCAGCGTCCACCGGGCGTCCACGAACGTCCACCGCGGGGGCGTTGAGGTCGTCGAGCAGGCGGATCGCGTGCTCGCGTCCGTCGCGAGCGAGGTGGCCGTAGTGGCGATCGATCATGGTCAGGCTGGCGCCCATGTAGCGGGAGAGCTCGAAGGTGGAGATGCCAGCACGCAGGGCAAAGGTCGCGAAGGTGTGCCTGAGATCGTAGATGCGGCGGAAGGGGTCGATGCCGACCGCGACCTGAGCCGGCTTCCAGTTGCGGTTTCTGAAGTTGTGGAGGTCGAGGTAGCCGCCGCGCTCGGCCGGGAAGAGCAGCGCGCTTTCCGGACTCGAGGACTGTTGCGCGACTGCGTCGAGCGCGATCGCTTACAACGGCACCGCCCGCTGACTCGCCTCTGTTTTCGTGCACTTCAACCGACCCTTCG
>DATAEF010000040.1:0-39303 GCA_036258155.1 Gaiellaceae bacterium
GAGGAAGTGCTAGAGCCTCGGCGGCTTCAAAGACTTAGCCAACGCGCTGGGGCCATCATAGCTGCGATGAACGCGCGCCGTGTTGCGTCTCCTGAAGACGCCCTCTCATTCGACTCATGTCGTGCCGGGATCCGGGTCTCCGTGGGAGCACAGGTGGAGCACTGTGCGAGCTCTCACAACGGAACTCGTGCTCGCAGCGAGCTCGCGGTAGGACGTTCTGGTTCTCGTTCTTCGTCAGATGCTCGAAAAGGCTGCGCTCTGAAGGTCGACTAGCGGCTGATGCGAATGTCGAATCCGAAGAGCAGAAGCGGCCAGAGCAGGACCGCCGCAATTGCGGTCAACACCTGGCCCACGGTCTCAAGCGAATCGAAGTAGTCGTAAATCGCGGCGACTACGACGCCGGTGACGATCCAGATGACGATGATCCAGACCGCGAGAAGCGATGGCCTTTGCCGCCCGAACCTCACGATTCGCTCATGCTAACGCACTCTAAGCGTGTTGACGCCACGGCAATGCGCCGCAGAGCACGATGCAGATTCCGCAGTTTCCAGCCCGCAGCCTGGTCCAGACGAAACCGAGAGAGCTCCACCAGTCGTTCAGCTTTCGGTCACGAGGCGTTCATCTGACGTCTTTACAGTCTCACCGACTCTCGACCACCGCGAAGAGGAGCCTTCATGAACCCCCAGTCCGCCAACGCATCGATCCGAGGCTCGAAGCGGCGCCTGGCCCGCGTGCTGATTATCGGGCTGCTCGCCACACTCGTGGTCGGCGGCTTCGGGTCTCGGGGCGTATCCAACGCGGCTCCGGACGGCCGGCGGGTCGACCGTGTGAAGCCCTCGTTCTCCGATCCCACCTCGATCACGAACCCGCTGTTCCCGAAGAGCAAGCTCAGCCAAGTGATCCAGCTCGGCGCGGAGGGTCGCATGAAGCTCCGCTTCGAGGTCACCCAGCTCCCGAGGACCAAGGTCGTCAAATGGAACGGCCGGAAGATCGAGACCCGGGTCACGCATTTCGTTGCCTACGGCGACGGGCGCATCCTCGAGGTCGCATACGACTTCTTCGCACAGGCCGTCGATGGATCCGTCTGGTACTTCGGCGAGAACGTCGACAACTACGTGAACGGAGTCGTCGCCAATCACAATGGAACCTGGCTTGCCGGCAAGGACGGACCGCCCGGAATGATCATGCCCGCCAACCCGCAGGTCGGCGACGTCTACAGGCCCGAGAACATCCCGGGCCTCGTCTTCGAGGAGGTCACCGTCAAGGCCATCGGCAAGACCGTTCCCGGCCCGCGAGGCCCCGTGTCTAGAGCCGTGTCGGTCAGGGAGCACCAGATGGGCGGCACTATCGAGGACAAGATCTACGCCCCCGGATATGGGGAGTTTCAAGCTCGAGTCGCGTCTCTGGACGAGCTCTACAACGTCGCCCTCGCAGTCCCCGTCGACGCCCAGTCCGGCCCGATGCCCGGCGAGCTGCCCCGCCTAACGGCCGGCGCTGCACGCATCTTCGAAGCTGCTCGGTCGACGAACTGGGGCCGGAGCCGGGCGACGCTCGAGAAGATGATCGCAGCATGGGACACGTACCAGAAGGGTGCTGCCGTCCCCAGACTGCTCGCCATCCAGATGAGGGAAGCCCTCCAAGACCTCGACGCAACGGTTGCTGCCCGGAAGCCTGCGGCGGCCTCCCAGGCCGCGATCGACACCGGTCTGGCAAGCCTCGACCTGCAGCTTCGATACCGGCCCGCTGCCGAGATCGATCGGGTGCGCCTCGGCCTCTGGAAGCGGCAGGTCCTCGTCGATCGAGCCGCCGGCCTCTCCACGGCCGTCGCGGGTGACCTCGCGACCATGAGAGCTATTTCGGCGCGATCCTGAACGCACTCCCGTTGCGCATCCGTTGGGGCCGAGCCTGACCCGGCTCAACGGATCAGATACGAAGGAACCTTTGAAGCGTCAGCCCCGAGCCGAGGGCGCCGATCCCGAGACCGACCGCGATCAGGATTGGCCGCCTGAGCACCTTGCGGCTCTCACCAGATGGACCCGGCCCCGCCATCACGATGACGCGCGCGAGAGTCGTCGCAAGATGGCCGCTCGGGACGTGTCCGCTTGCAGCCTTCACAACGTGCCAGTTGTGCACCGGGCCAGCATCAAGCTGCGTCGAACAGCCCCGCGACGAAGGACGCGCAGGTTCGTCCGTCCTCCAGCTGAAGCCCGACTCTTCGCGCCGTAGGGCGGTGCCGTCTCCACGGTGAAGCTTGGGTGTGCTTGCCTCTGAGTCATGCCACCGTCCTCGGTCTTCGCCTCGGTTCACGCGTGGACGACTCGCACTGAACCGGACAATCCGCCTGACGGGTTTCTCCGTACACCTCCCCGGGGACGAGCTTCGATCCCGAAAGGAGGGATCTCGTGAAAAGACTCGCCGCTTCAGGTGCGATTGGGCTCGCGTTCGCCCTGGTCGTCGCGGGCGCTGCCGTCGGAAGGCCGCAGGCGACGGCCATCAGAGTGGGCGCAGCGCTGAACGCAGCCCAGGAGGTGCCGGCGCCGGCGGGTGACGTTGGCGCGGCGCGCGGCACGTTCGTTGCGACTGTCACCTCGACGGCCACTGGAGCCAGCGTGGCCTGGCAACTGACCTTCACCGGGCTGACGGGCGCGGCTTCCGCAGCACACATCCACATGGGCCCGCGCGGCCAAGCTGGGGGCGTCGTGGTGGCACTGTGCGGCCCCTGTGAGAGCCCGGCGAGTGGAACCGCGAACGTCGATGCGACGGTTCTGAGTGCCCTCCAGACCGGGGGCGCATACACGAACGTCCACACGAACACGAACAAGGCAGGCGAGATTCGAGGGCAGGTGAATGTGGTTGCAGCCGTGACGACCAACCTCACCTCCCGCCAGGAAGTACCGAAGCCGAAGGGGAACGTCAAAAGGGCACGCGCGACCTTCACCGCGACGGTGACGACCTCGGGAACGACCGGCACGATGGGATGGCGCCTGACGTTCAGCGGGCTCACGGGCCGCGCCGACGCCGCGCACATCCACACGGGTCGGCGCGGGACGGCCGGGCCCGTTGCAGTGGCGCTGTGCGGGCCGTGCAGAAACGGGATGCGCCGAAGCGTGGAGCTGCGCCCGGCCGTGCTGGCCGCACTCCAGGCAGGCCGCGCGTATGTGAACGTCCACACCGCCCGCAACCCGGCCGGTGAGGTGCGCGGCCAGATCGCTGCGGTGGCGCTCAGGATCACCTGACGGAGATCCGCGAGCGAGAGCGAGGGCGGCCTCGGGGCCGCCCTCGCCCTCGTCTGGCGGATGCGTGAGACTGGACCGCTCGACACGACCACCGTCCCAGCTCGCGTTCATCATTGGGCCTTGCGATGACGGATCAACCCGATCACAAGCCGTTCACCGAGGAACAGATCCGCGCCACGACCATCGGCGAGCTCGTACCCCACGCGGCCACGGTCCACCTCGCGGAGTACGACCCCGAGTGGCCTCGGCTCTTCGAGCGCGAGGCGACACGAATCCGTGAAGCACTTGGTGGCAGCGCACGCGCGGTCGAGCACGTCGGCTCTACGTCCGTCCCTGGGCTCGCCGCGAAGCCCGTCATCGACATCGTGCTCGTGGTCGACGACTCAGCCGACGAGTCGGCGTATGTCCCCGACCTCGAGGCGCACGGCTACGTCCTGCGGATCCGCGAGCCCGACTGGTTCGAGCACCGCCTGTTCAAGGGTCCCGACACGAACGTGAACGTGCACGTCTTCTCGAGTGCTTGCACCGAGGTTCAGGTGATGCTCGACTTTCGAGACCGACTCCGCGCGAACGACGCCGACCGGGAGCTCTACGAGTGCGCCAAGCGCGAGCTCGCGGCGAAGGACTGGGAGTACGTTCAGAACTACGCGGACGCCAAGTCCGCGATCGTTGCCGAGATCAACGCTCGCGCGCAGCCCGGCTAGAGCGCGACGCTCAGCCAACGAGCCGGAGCGCAGCCTCCTCGATCTCGTCCTCGGACACGAGAACGAGGCGCGCGGCGTCGCCGAGCGGGACGAAGGAGTCCTTGCTCGCAACCCGAGCCATCCGGCCGTCGAATCCGGCGTCGACGAGCGAGGCCAGCACGCCCTCGGACACCCCACCGGTGCGCCTCGTCTCGTCGACCACGAGGACCCGCCCCGTGTCGCGCGCCGCGATCAGAACGTCGGCGACGGGAAGCGGCGCGAGCCAGCGCAGATCGAGGACACGCGCCGAGATCCGCTTTGTACGCAGCCGGCGGGCGACCCGGAGCGACATGTGCAGCCCGTTCCCCCACGAGACGATCGTGAGATCGGTGCCGTCGAGGTACGAGCGCGAAGAGCCGAGCGGGACGTGTCCGTCGGTCAGCGCCGAGCACCACGCGTCGTCGCCGTCCGCGTGGAGGTCGCGGGCGTGATACAGGGCTATCGGTTCGAGGAAGACGCACACGGTGCCGTCCACGGCCGCCGACGCGGCGCAGGTCGCGAGCATCGCCGCTGCGTCATCCGGCCGCGCCGGCGATGCGATCACGATCCCCGGGATGTCCCGCAGCACGCCGATCGCGTCGTCGTTGTGGAAGTGCCCGCCGAAGCCGCGCTGGTACCCGTAGCCCGCGATCCGGATCACCATTCCGTTGCGGTACTGGCCCTGCGAGAAGAACTGGAGCGTGGCCGCCTCGCCGCGAAGCTGGTCCTCGGCGTTGTGGAGGTAGGCGAGGTACTGGATCTCGGGAATCGGGAGAAAGCCGCTGACGGCCGCGCCGAGCGCGAGCCCGAGGATCGAGGTCTCGTCGAGGAGCGTGTCGAAGACGCGCGCCGCTCCGAAACGGGCATGCAGCCCGCGCGTGACGCCGTAGACGCCGCCCTTGACCGCGATGTCCTCGCCGAAGACGAGCGCCTCCGGATGGCGCTCGAGCACGCCGGCGAGCCCGGCGTTGATCGCCTGCGCGAGTGTGACTGGCTCCTTACCCTCGAACCGGACCGCTCGCGCGGCTCGCGCGACCTCGCCCGGGGAACGGGGGGCGAGCGGAGCGGTGACCTCTGCAGCCGATCTCATCTGCGGCAGAGCACTGGCATCGCGGGCTTGTCTCTGCACCTTCTCGCGCGCCGCCTCGTAGTCGGCTGCGAGCGCCTCTCCGCTCTTTCGCCCCGAGCCGACGATCCACCGCGCCGTGCCCAGGATCGGGTCGCGGTCGAAGTCGGCACGAATCGCCTGGGGCGCTCGATAGGCGATCTCGGCGTCCGCCCCCGCGTGGCTCAGGTAGCGCACCGTGCGGAGATGGAGCACGGCCGGCTTTCGCTCGCTGCGCACCCAGTCCGCGAGCTCGCGCGTGCTCTCCAGCACGGCGACCGGGTCGCTGCCGTCCAGTTGCAGGTAGCGCAGCTCCGGCCGGGATCGAAGCACGGCCTCCACCCACCCGACGGGCGTCGGCACGCTGATCCCCAGGCCGTTGTCCTCGCACAGGAAGAGAAGCGGAAGCGGCAGGCCCTGGAAGACGCAATGCGCAGCAGTGTTGACAGCCGCCTGCGCGCTCGCGTGGTTCAGCGAGGCGTCGCCGAACGAGCAGAGCACGATCGCATCCCGCGGCCACGGGCACGCGACCCGAAGACGCGTAGCGCGATCGATCGCGAGCGCCATCCCCACGCTTCGAGGAAGGTGAGACGCGATCGTCGAGGTCATGGGGACGATCGAGAGCTCGCGCCGCCCGAAGACCTTGTGCCTTCCTCCGGCGATCGGCTCGGCAGCCGCAGCGACGACGCCGAGCATCACGTCCCGGACACCGTCGATCCCAGCCTGCGCGGCCCGCGCGAGATAGAAGGCGCCCGAGCGGTAGTGCAAGAGCGCCGGGTCGTCGAGACGCAGCGCGAGCGCGACGGCAGCGTTCGACTCGTGACCGGCGGAGCCGATCGTGTAGAAGGTGCGACCGTTCTGCGAGAGCCACCGGGCGGCGTAGTCCGCCTGCCTGCTGTCGACCTGCGCGCGCCAGATCGCGGACACCTCCGGGGGTTCCGGAACGGGCGCAGGCGGCGGAACGAGCGCCCTCAGGGAGTCGAGGAGGTGCTCCTCGAGCGGGTCTTGCTCGTCGACCATGGCCCTAGAGGATGCCCACTACGCTGCGACCGGCTGCTCCATCCCGGCACCCCAGTCGCCGGCCGCCGCGAGCGCGTTCATGCGCGCGCGATGCGCGAAGACGGCCTGCGCAGCCTCCGCGTTCGCGTCGTCGCCGGCCCACGTCTTCAGCACCGAGGCCTGGAGGGCCCTCCCGTAGGAGAACGAGAGCGGCCACGGGCCGCCGATCTGGTTGATCGCGTTCAGGTTCTCGGTCGCCTCTACTTCCGACTGGCCGCCGGAGAGGAAGACGATGCCGGGCACGAGAGCCGGAACGTGGCGCTTGAGGTTATGCACCGTCAGCGAGGCGATCTCGCTCGACGATGCCTGGGTCGGGCAGCCCTTGCCGGCAATGACCATGTTGGGTTTCAAGAGCGTGCCGCGGAGATGGACGTCGTGCTCGTACAGCGCTGCATACGTCGCCCGCAACGTCCGCCCCGTGACGTCGTCGCACGTCTCGATCGTGTTGTCCCCGTCCATCAGCACCTCGGGCTCGACGATCGGCACGAGGCCGGCCTCCTGGCAGAGAGCGGCATACCGGGCGAGCGCATGCGCGTTCGCGAGAATGCACGTGGCCGAGGGGATGTCGTCGCCGATCGTGATCACGGCTCGCCACTTCGCGAAGCGCGCGCCGAGGCCCCGGTACTCCTCGAGCCTGGCCCGGAGGCCGTCGAGCCCCTCCGTGACCTTCTCGCCCGGGAAGCCCGCCAGGTCGTGCGCCCCGGTGTCGACCTTGATCCCCGGAATCACTCCCTTGGACGCGAGTACCTCCGGGAACGGCGTGCCGTCGTCGGCGCTTTGCCGGATGGTCTCGTCGTAGAGGATGACGCCGCCGATCGACTCCTCCATCTCCGGCGCCGTGAAGAGCAGCTGGCGATAGAAGCGTCGGTTCTCCTCGGTCGACTCGACCCCGATCGAGTCGAGCCGCTTCTTGATCGTGCCCGTGCTCTCGTCGGCCGCGAGAATCCCCTTGTGGTCCGCCACGATGGCGTCGGCCGTGTCGTAGAGGTCCTGCCAGGCCATCACCGCGCTCCTTTCATCAGTGCTTGGATCTTCGTAAGTGGGTGCGAGGCGACGATGCGCCGGAAGGTGCCCGAGCGCGAGCGCATGACGATCGACTCGGTCTCGACGCGGTCGCCGACGACGCGGACTCCACGCAGGAGAGCGCCGCTCGTGACTCCGGTCGCCGCGACGAACACGTCGTCTCCCTGGACGAGGTCGTCTGCGCTCAGGACCCGGTTGATGTCGTATCCCGCCTCGACGAGCCGCTGCCGCTCGTCCTCGTTTCGGGGCCAGAGCTTTCCCTGCATCGCGCCGCCGAGACACTTGATCGCGGCCGCCGAGATGACGCCCTCGGGAGTTCCGCCGATCCCCATCAGGAGATCGACACCCGTGCCCGGCTGGGCGGCCGCGATCGCCGGCGCGACGTCCCCGTCGCGAATGAGGTTCACGCGCGCGCCCGCCTCGCGGAGCTCGGCGATCAGCTCGTCGTGGCGATCGCGCTCGAGGACGACCACGGTGAGGTCGTTCACGTCGCGGTGTTTCGCCTCCGCGATCCGCTCGAGGTTCTCGGTCGGCGTCGCGTCGATGTCGATCGCGTCCGCGGCCTCGGGCCCGACGGCGATCTTGTCCATGTACAGCGCCGCCCCTGGGAAGAACATCGTCCCGCGCTCGGAGACCGCGATCACCGCGATCGCGTTCGGCATGCCGAGGGCAGTCAGGCGCGTCCCCTCGAGCGGATCGACGGCGACGTCCACTTCGGGCCCCGACCCGTCTCCGACCTCCTCGCCGTTGTAGAGCATTGGCGCCTCGTCCTTCTCACCCTCACCGATCACGACGAGGCCTCGCATGCTCACGGTGTCGAGCATGATGCGCATCGCGTCGACCGCTGCCTGATCGGCGGCGATCTTGTCGCCGCGCCCGATCCAGCGCGAGGCGAAGGTCGCCGCGGACTCGGTGACGCGCACGAGCTCGAGCGCCAGGTTACGGTCCGGCGGGATCGCGCTCACATCGCGTGATCCTACATCCGTTCAGGAGCCTCGACCCCGATCAGATCGAGGCAGCGAGCGACGATCTGCTGCGTCGCCGCACAGAGCGTGAGCCGAAAGCCCTCGGCGTCCGACCCGAGGACGCGCTGGTGGTGGTAGAAGCGATGAAAGTCATCCGCGACCCTGATTGCGTAGTTCGGGATCGCATGCGGCGCGCGGCGCTCCGCGGCTTCCCTGGCGACCCGTGGAAACTCCAGCAGCCGCTTCACGAGCTCTCGCTCCTCGACCGTGAGCGCAGCGGATTCGGTTCCCCAGGGGCTCGATCCCTCCGCGTTGCGGAGGATCCCGGCGATGCGGGCATGTGCGTACTGGACGTAGTAGACGGGGTTCTTCTGCGTCCTCTCGGCTGCGAGGTGCACGTCGATCTCGATCGCCTGGTCGTGGCCGCGCGAGACGAGGTACCAGCGCGCGGCGTCGACGCCGATCGCGTCGAGAAGCTCGTCGAGGAAGACGACGTCGCCGCGGCGTTTCGACATCTTGCGTGCTTCGCCGCGCTCGACGAGGCTGACGAGCTGATAGATGAGCACCTCGACCGCATCCCGCCCGTGTCCGAGCATCTCTGCGAGAGCCTGCAAGCGCGCGACATAGCCATGGTGATCGGCGCCGAGAACGTAGACCAGCCGGTCGAAGCCCCCGGAGAGCTTTCGTCTGATGTACGCCGCGTCCTTCCCGAAATACGTCGGCGAGCCGTTCGAGCGGACGAGCACGCGGTCCTGGTCGTCGCCGTGCGCGCTCGTGCGCGCCCACAACGCCCCTTCGGCCTCGTACGTTTCGAGCAGTGGTAGGGCGTCGTCGATCTCCGCGCCGAATTCGCTCTCGCGCTCCCAGGTGTCGAAGTGGACGCGGAACCGCTCGAGCGTCTCCTCGATCCGCTCGAGCATCGCCTGCACCGGATCTCCCGGCCCCGCAGCCAGCTCGCGAACGTACTCGCCCCGGTAGCCATCGTCCGGCGGATCGCGACCTTCGCGGACGGCCTCAACGGACTCGCGGAAGCGCTCGATCTGGGTACCCGCATCGTTGTAGTAATACTCGCGCTCGACGGCGTGCCCGGCGAACTCGAGCAGCCGCGCGACCGAGTCGCCGAACGCCCCGTTCCGGGCGGATCCGACCGTGAGCGGACCAGTCGGGTTCGCGGAGACCATCTCGACCTGGATCCGCTCCCGTGTCGCGGCCGAGCTTCCTCCGAACGCAGCACCCGCTTCCAGCACGCCGGCGAGCGACTCGGTAATCCAGGCATCCGACACGCGCAGGTTGACGAAGCCGGGGCCCGCCGTCTCGGCTGTTGCGACGAGCCCACGCTCGAGCGCCGCGGCGGCGATCTCCTCGGCGAGCTCACGCGGGGATCTCCCGCGGCTCGGGGCAAGCCGAAGCGCGACATTCGTCGCGTAGTCGCCGTGCGCGAGCTCGCCGGGACGCTCGAGCTCGACGGGTGCGCCGGCGATCTCGGCGAGCGCGGCCGCGAGTCGCGCGACGGGATCAGTCAACCGACACGTCGCCTCCGACGACGCAGAGCGCAGGAAGCGGCGCGACGACGGCCTGCCGCAACGTGACGGGAGACGGCACCTCCACCCCCCGCATCCTAGGCGGCGGCGTCCCCTTGCCGACGTGTCTCGGCTAGAGCTTCTTGGCGGAGGGGGCAGCGCTGATCGGCACGACGACGCCGTCACGATGGAGGGCCGCCTGTACTTCTTCGCGCGCCTTGTAGATCCGCCACTTGACCGTCGCCAGAGTGATCTCGAGCGTCTCTGCGATCTCGCCGTACGAGAGCCCGACGATGTCGCGCAGGAGCAACGCCATCTTCAGGTCCGGGTTCAGGAGCTCGACCGCGCGCCAGACCGCGTCGATCGTCTCCGAGCGCTCCGCCGGCGCGTCGACGACCTCGAGCGGAGGTACGTCCTCGATGTTGACGACCGCCCGCGGTCGGCGCTCGAGCGCACGGAGCTCGTCGAGCACGCGGTTCTTGGTGACCTGGAAGAGCCAGGTGGTGAAGCGGGAACGGAGCGAGAAGCCGGGAAGCCCCTGGAACACGCGCAGGAACACCTCTTGCGTCAAGTCTTCCGATAGCGCGCGATCCCCGGTGAGCCGCAGGACGTAGTTGAAGACCGGCTGCTCGTACGTGCGGACGATGATCGAGAACGCACGCTCGTCCCCGCGCTGAGCCTTGCGGAGGATTCCGAGATCGGGCTGTGGCAACGACATGTGCGCGGCGAGTATAGAGGGGGAGTTGTTAGGGGATTCGTGGGGCGGAGTTACGGACGCGTTGTGAGCGGCCTACCTGTCATGTCACTTGGAATCTCGAGCCCGAGCATCCCCAGAACGGTGGGTGCGAGGTCGGACAGCTCGCCCCTGTCCTGGAGCTCGATTCCTTCGTCCGTGACGACGAGCGGAACGGGATTCGAGGTGTGCGCGGTGTGTGGGCTCCTGCCGTCCGGCTCGAGCATCACCTCGGCGTTGCCGTGGTCGGCCGTCACCAGGCACACACCTCCTGAAGCGTGGACACATTCGACGACGCGACCCAGTGCGTCGTCCGTTGCCTCGACAGCGGCCACGACCGCCGGTATCGAGCCCGTGTGCCCGACCATGTCGGGGTTGGCGAGGTTGACGACCGCGAAGCCGTACCCGTCGCCAATCCGCTCGCACACACGCTGCGCAACCTCGGCGGCCGACATCTCGGGCTTCAGGTCGTAGCTCGGGACGTCGCGAGGTGAGGGGACGAGGATTCGAGTCTCCCCCTCCCACTCGCGCTCCTCGCCGCCGTTGAAGAAGTACGTTACGTGCGCGTACTTCTCGGTCTCTCCGACGTGGAGCTGGCGCACGCCGCTCGCGGAGAGCACCTCGGCGAGCGTGTTTCGAACCTCCTGCTCGTCGAACACGGCAGGGCAAGGGAAGTCGTCCCGGTAACGAGTCATCGTGGTCAGGTCGACTCCGTGCTCGAGCAGTCGCTGCGAGAGCTGGCGCGCGCGGTCGGGCCGGAAGTTGAAGAAGACGGCTGCGTCCTGCGGGCGCAGCCTGGGACGTCCTTCGAGGACGATCGGCTCGACGAACTCGTCGGTCACGCCCCGCTCGTAGCTGGCGCGTACCGCGGCAACGGGATCGGCGGCACGACTGCCGTCTTCCAGGCAGATGGCACGAAACGCCCGGTCCGTCCTTTCCCAGCGCCCGTCACGGTCCATCGCGTAGTAGCGCCCGCAGACCGTTGCGATCCGGTCGGACGGAAGCTCTCCGAGGTCGCGCGACGCCGCGTGGGGAGATACGTCGCGGCCGTCAGTGAAGGCGTGAATCCAGGTGCGCTCGGCCATCGCCTGTCGATCGGCGAGCTCCAACAGCGCACGGAGGTGATCGATGTGCGAGTGGACACCACCGTACGAGACGAGCCCGAGGAGATGAACGTCGCCGCCCCGCTCGCGCGCACGCTCGAAGGCCGAGACGAGCGCGTCATTCGCGAAGAACGACCCGTCGTCGATCGAGCGATTCACGCGTACGAGGTCCTGCAGGAGGATTCGGCCGGACCCGATCGTCAGGTGGCCGACCTCGGAGTTCCCCATCTGCCCGTCGGGGAGCCCGACGGCAGGGCCGGAGGCACGAAGACTTGCGTGCGGGTAGGTCGCCCAAAGCGAATCGAATACCGGCGTGTCGGCGAGCTCCACCGCGTTCCCGGGCCCCTTCGCAGCAAGACCCCAGCCGTCGAGGATGACGAGGCAGACGACGCGCGTCACGCCGCGACGGCCTCGGCGCCGGCGAGGCAGATCGCCTCGAACGACCCCGCGTCGAGCGACGCGCCACCGACCAATGCCCCGTCGACGTCCGGCTGGCCGAGGAGCACGAGTGCGTTCTCCGGCTTCACCGACCCGCCGTAGAGGACGGACGCCGGGTGCAGCGACTTGATGAACGCATGCGCTTCCTGAGCCGTCTCGGGCGAGGCCGTTCGACCAGTTCCGATCGCCCACACGGGCTCGTAAGCGATAACGAGGCGTTCGTGGCGAGGAAGTACCGCAACCTGGCGAGTGAGCACGCTCTGCGTCTCGCCGGACTCACGCTCCGCCTCGGTCTCGCCCACGCACGCAATCACCGAGAGCCCGGCCTCGAGCGCAGCCTCTGCGCGGAGTCGCGTCGTCTCGTCGGTCTCGCCGAAGAGCTGGCGCCGCTCGGAATGACCGACGATCGCCCCTTTGACGCCGAGCTCCGCGAGCATCGGGGCGGAGACCTCGCCCGTGAACGCGCCTTCGAGCTCCCAGTGGACGTTCTGCGCGTATACGAGTACCTGGCTCCCCGGCCCGAGCCCCTCGAGCGTCGTCGAGAGCGCGACGAACGGAGGACAGACGACGACGTCGACCCCGGGTGTCCGTTCGGGAAGGTGGCGAATCGCGGTCGCGAACGCCCGTGCCTCGTGGGGGCCCTTGAGCATCTTCCAGTTGCCGGCGACGAGCACTCTAAGCGGGCATCTTCTCAGGGATGACGACCACGCCGGGAAGCTCCTTGCCTTCGAGGAGCTCGAGCGACGCACCGCCACCGGTCGAGATCCAGGAGACGCGATCGCCCAGGCCAAGTTCCTGGACCGCCCGTACCGAGTCGCCGCCGCCGACGACCGTGTACGCATCCGCGTCGGCGACGGCTCGTGCCACGGCGTTCGTCCCCTCGGCGAACCTCGCCCACTCGAACACGCCCATGGGTCCGTTCCAGAAGACGGTCCGCGAGCGACCGATCCCCTCGGCGAAGCTCGTGCGCGTTTTAGGCCCGATATCGAGGCCGAACCATCCTTCGGGCAGCCCGTCGTAGGGAACGACGCGGCTCTCGGCGTCCGCCTCGAACGCCGCTGCCGCGACGACATCTACGGGCAGCTGGGCCTCGTACGGCAGCGGGCTCCCGTCCCGCAGCGCTTCGGCCATCTTGCCGCCGATGAGGACGACATCGGCGCGTCTTCCGAGATTCACGAGGACGCCGAGCTTGTCTTCGACCTTCGCGCCACCGGCGACGAGCACGAACGGCCGCTCGACCTCGCCCAGCAGGCGGCCGAGCATCTCGAGCTCCTGCTCGAGCAGGAGACCCGCATACGCGGGCAGTTCGCGTGCCACGCCCTCCGTCGAAGCGTGCGCTCTGTGCGCCGAGCCGAAGGCGTCGTTCACGAAGAGATCCATGCCCTCGGCGAGACGGCTCGCCGACTCGGGATCGTTCCTCGTTTCGCCCGGATCGAAGCGGGTGTTCTCGAGGACACTCACACGAGGGTCGGGGAGGAGCTCGTGGAGGCGCGCGGCGACCGGCGCGATCGCGTATTCGGGATCGGGCCCCTTCGGACGGCCGAGGTGCGAGCAGACGACAATGCGAGCTGCACCGTTCTCGAGGAGATGACGGAGCGTCGGGAGGGACGCGCGGATGCGCGTGTCGTCGGCAACCTCTCCGTCCTCGAGCGGAACGTTGAGGTCGGCCCGGACGAGGACGCTCTTTCCCCGGACGTCCGCCTCGCGAACGGAGCGCGGAACGTGCACCCGTCAGCCGAGCAGCTTGCCGATCAGGTCGACCAGCCGGCACGAGTATCCCCACTCGTTGTCGTACCAGCCGAAGACCTTGACGCTCGACCCGCGCACCATCGTGAGCTCGCTGTCGAAGATGCACGAGAACCCGCTGCCGTTGACATCCGTCGAGACGATGGGATCCTCCGAGTACTCCAGGATCCCGGCGAGGTCGGCTCGAGAAGCTCGCCGAAACGCATCCTTGACCTCGTCGACCGTCGTCTCGCGTCCGAGCGAGACGACGAGGTCGGTGAGCGAGCCCGTCGCGACCGGCGCTCGAACCGAGATGCCGTCGACCTTCCCCTGGAGCTCCGGAAGGACGAGGCCGATCGCCTTCGCGGCGCCGGTCGTGGTCGGGATCAGGTTGATGGCCGCCGCGCGAGCGCGACGGAGGTCCTTGTGCGGAAAGTCGAGGATGACCTGATCGTTCGTGTACGCGTGGATCGTCGTCATGAAGCCCGACTCGATCTCTCCGAGCTCATGAAGGATCTTCGCCATCGGCGCGACGCAGTTCGTCGTGCACGACGCGTTGGAGACGATGTCGTGCGCCGCGGGGTCGTACGCATCGTCGTTGACGCCGAGGACCACGGTGATGTCGGGATCGGTGGCCGGGGCCGAGATGACCACCTTCTTCGCTCCCGCGTCGAGATGCTTCTGCGCGCCCGGGCGATCGGTGAAGAAACCGGTCGACTCGAGTACGACGTCCACGCCGAGCTCGGCCCACGGGAGCGCAGCCGGGTCGCGCTCCGACAGCATTCGGATCTCCTCACCTGCAGCGCGCAGGACGCCGTCCGCGAGCTCGACCTCCCCCGGGAAAGGCCCGAGGTTGGAGTCGTAGCGGAGCAGGTACGCCATCGTCCTCGCGTCCCCGAGGTCGTTCAACGCGACGACTGCGATATCCGCGCCGAGGGCGTGCTGCGCTCGGAAGAAGTTCCGCCCGATCCGGCCGAAACCGTTGATACCGACGCGAATGCCCATCCACTCCTCCGTGATCGTGAGCTGTTCCTGCGAGGCGAGTCTAGTGCTTCCCGTCGGAGGTACGGTCGTGATCCGCCGTCGAGAACCGAGGAGGACGAGGACGCAGGGGAGCCCCGATAAGAGGCCGTATCGGGGCGAACGAGGGCGAGGGAACGCGATGTGTTCGCAGCCGCGCGCCCGCGGCGTACTTCCGGCCGGGAGCACGCGCCCGCGTTTCTCGATCAGCGCGACGACGCGGCGAGCTCCTCGAGTCGGCGGAGCCGCCGATAGACGGCTGCCTTCGTGGCCGGAGGATCCGTCCTGGCGGCGAGCTCGCGGAGCGAGTCCGTTGGATGCCGGAGCCGGAGCTCCGCAGCCTCGCGAAGCGGGCTAGGGAGCCGCGCCAGGCGATCTTCTGCTTGCAGCCGTTCGACAGCCTCGAGCTGAAGTTGCGCCGAGCGGCTCGTTCGCACGAGGTTGGCGTGGTCGGCGTTGGCGAGCCGATTTGCCCGCGCACTCGTCTCGGCGACCACCGCGCGCTCCTCGAGCGCGAGAACCGCCTCTAACGCTCCCATCTGCGCGAGCATCGACTCGATCGTCTCCCAGCTCTTCGCATACGCGATCGAGTGCCTGGCTCGCTCGGCCACTGCGAGCTCGATGCCGTCCGTGCCGGCGACCTCACGGAGAAAGGACGCCGAGGCCGGCGACGCCGTTCGGAGCTCGAGATGAGGAGAGCGCGAAACCGAGATGGACCCGCCACCGAGAAACGCGCCCCGCAAGTAGGCCGCACGGCAGCACGCGCGACCGACGACGGCGCGCGGCGGCCGCTCGAGAGGAGCATGTCGTCGATCGACGACACCCGCCGCTTCGAGGACGCGCAGGGCGTGGGCATCGCCGGCAACGTGCAGCTGGTAGCGCGTTGCACGGTCGAAGGCATGGCGCCGATAAGTACGAATCTCCGAGCGGATCTCGCTCGCGCGGAGGAGCGCGAACGCGCGGCGAGCCGCGGCGCCACTCCCCAGATCGAGGTGCAGCGCCCAATCGCCTCCTGCTCGAAGGTGCAGGCTGCCGGCCGTGTGAAAGAGAGCGGACAGCTCGGCCCGCTGATCGCACGGGCGACTCGGAGCAATTCGGGCGAGCTCCTCTCTCACGTCTTCGGATGTGATCAGGGAACGACGCCCTCCAGCGCCAGCAGCCGCCGTTTGACGGCGACACCCGTCGCCCCGTAGCTTCCGAGCCCGTCGGCGCCCACGACGCGGTGGCACGGAACGAGAAGCGAAAAGCGGTTGTGCGCGCAGAACGAGCCGGCCGCTCTCGCCGCGCCCGGGTATCCGGCGAGCGCGGCGAGCTCGCCGTAGGTCACGACCTCACCCCGAGGTATCCGGCGCAGCGCGTCGGCGACGGCGTGCTGGAACGGCGTCGCCCACGAGAAGTCGAGCTCGACGTCGCCGAGACGGACGTCGATACCAGCGAGGTAGTCGACGAGGCGTTCCACCAGATCCTCCGCGGCGTCGCCCAGATCTGGCCCGTTCTCCTGGTGCGAAGTCGGCGCAAAGCCGTGTCCCCTCTGTGACGACTCTGCAACTAGCGTGCCGGTTGGGGGACTCGCCGCCCCCTCGGGGGGGCGCGGACCTACACGGTCGCCGCCGCCTGTTCCTCCGCTGTCGAGATACGAGAAGTCGTGCGCGAGCACGACGCGACCGCGCATCCACAGCTCGCCGTCGCCCCAGCCCGGCACCGAGTAGCGCGTCAGCGTCGCACGCACGGCATTCGACTCTACAATCGCCACAATGAGCGCTCCCGGAATCTTCACGCCGCCCATGCCGGTCAACGAGCCGATCGCGTCCTACGCACCGGGCACACCCGAGAGGACCGAGCTCCAGGCCCGACTGCGCGCGATGCAGGAGGAGCGGATCCGCATCCCCTTGGTCATCGGTGGCGAAGACGTCTACACCGACGAGTCGTTCGAGTCGGTGATGCCGCACCGCAAGAGCCACGTCCTCGCCGACGTGAGCAAGGGCGGCCCGGAGCATGTCCAGCAGGCCATCGACGCGGCGAAGGCCGCCCACGCCGAATGGTCGCGGATGCCTTGGCACGAGCGTGCCGCCGTCTTCCTTCGCGCTGCCGAGCTCCTTGCCGGCCCCTGGCGCTCGACGATGAACGCGGCCACGATGCTCAACCAATCGAAGACGGCCCATCAGGCGGAGATCGACGCGGTCTGCGAGATGATCGACTTCTGGCGCTACAACACCGACTTCCTCGTCCGCGTCTACTCCGAGCAGCCGTACTCGCCGACGGGAACGTGGAACCGGATGGAGTACCGGCCGCTCGAGGGGTTCGTGTTGGCGGTCAGCCCGTTCAACTTCACGTGCATCGGGGGCAACCTCTCGTCGACGCCGGCGCTCATGGGATGCACGATCCTCTGGAAGCCGGCCTCCACGGCCGCGCTCTCGGCGTACTACCTCATGCGGATCCTCCAGGCCGCCGGCCTGCCTGACGGGGTCATCAACCTGGTCTACGGCTCGGGCGCGACGATCGGAAGCGCCGCGCTTGCGAGCCCCGACCTCGCGGGAATCCACTTCACGGGGTCCACCGAGGTCTTCAACGGTATGTGGGAGGCGGTCGGCACGAACATCGGCTCGTACCGGAACTACCCTCGCATCGTCGGTGAGACGGGAGGCAAAGACTTCATCCTCGCTCACCCGTCAGCGGAGGCCGAGGCAGTCGCGACGGCCGTCGTTCGCGGCTCGTTCGAGTACCAGGGGCAGAAGTGCTCGGCGGCGTCGCGCCTGTACGTGCCGTCGAACATTTGGCCCGAGGTGAAGGAGCGACTCGTCGCGGACGTGGCCACGATCAAGATGGGCGACGTGTCGGACTTCGAGAACTTCATGGGCGCGGTGATCGACGAAGGCGCCTTCAGGACGCACAGCGAGGCGATCACCGAGGCACGCGCCGCAGGAGCAGAGATCCTCACGGGCGGCTCGACCGACGACTCGGAGGGCTACTTCGTGCAGCCGACCGTGATCACGACCGAGGACAAGGGCTTCCGGCTCCTCCGCGACGAGCTCTTCGGCCCGATCGTCACGACCTACGTCTACGACGAGAAGCGCTGGGACGACACGCTCCAGCTCGTCGACGAGACCGCTCCGTACGGCCTCACCGGCGCCGTCTTTGCGACCGAGCGCGAGGCGATCGAGGAGGCCCAGGATGCGCTCCGCTATGCCGCTGGCAACTTCTACGTGAACGACAAGCCCACGGGCGCCGTCGTCGGCCAGCAGCCGTTCGGCGGATCGCGCGCCAGCGGGACGAACGACAAGGCCGGCTCGATGTGGAACCTGATCCGCTGGGTCTCGCCGAGGACGATCAAGGAGACGTTCGTCCCGCCGACGGACTACCGCTACCCGTTCCTCGGTCCCGACGGCAACGGTTCCTCCGGCTAGGAAGAGCCCACAGGCGTGGTCCGCGTCCTCGACGGGATCGACGCCTTCCTCGACCAGCTCGCGGCGGTCGATCCACTTCCCGTCTTCCTCGCCGTGCTCGCGCAGCTCGCGAAGCTCGCGTGCACGAGCATGGCCTGGCGAAACGTGCTCGCCGCGGCGTATCCGGACCGGATCGTGCGCCGGCGGTCGATCGTGGGCGCGTATCTCGCCGGAGTCGGCGTCAACGCGATCGTCCCCCTCCGCGCGGGAGACGCCGTCCGCGTGCTCCTCGCGCACCGCGCGGTCGCGGGAAGCACGTACACGACGATCGTCTCGAGCACACTTGTCCTTTCGATCTTCGACATTGCCGCCGCCTCGACGGTGCTCGCGTGGGCGGCGCTCACACAGGATGCGCTTCCAGGCCTCGGCGACCTGCCGCGGCTCCCGAGCTTCGACTTCTCGTGGCTTCTCGAGCGCCCGCTCGCCGCCGAGCTCGTCCTGTCCGCGCTCGTCATCGGCGCTGTCGTGGCCGGGATCTGGATCCACGGGCACGTCGTGGACTTCTGGGAACGGGTCAAGCAGGCGTTCACCGTCGTACGGCGGCCTGCTCTCTATTTGCGCACGGTGGCGTTCTGGCAGGCCGGTGATTGGATCTTCAGGCTGGTCGCGATCTGGTTTCTCCTCGACGCCTTCGACATCCCGCAGTCGCCGGAGAACGTCCTCCTCGTTCAGGTGTCCGCGAGCATCGCGACGCTTCTCCCGTTGACGCCGGCCGGGATCGGCACCGAGCAGGCGTTCTTGCTCTACGTCTTCCGGGGAGCCGTGCCTAGCTCGCAGCTGCTCGCATTCAGCGTCGGCCTGAAGTTCATGACCGTCGGGACGAACGTCGTCGCCGGCTTCACCGCGATCGCCCTCACGATGCGCACGCTCCGCTACAACCGCGCCCTCGAGCAGGCCCAAAGGGCGCCGGACACCGAGGAGGCTTGACGAAACGCGTCGGTAGGCTTGGAGCAGTGATCACGGTCGGTGTTGGCATGGTCGTTTTCGGGGCGATCGTCTTCGCCCTCGTCATCGCCGTGGGCCTGTTCGCGCTTCGCCAGCACAACCGCATGTTCCCGAAGAGCTGGGACCGAACAGGTTGGGAGCCGCGAGGTACCGCGGGTTGGTTCGCAACGAAGTTCACATGGCTCTCGGGCGGGCGGGGCTAAGAGCTTTCCCCGCTATTAGCGACCGGACGAACTCGTCCAGGTCTGGACAGCGCCCCGCGCGCGAGAGTATCTTCCGCTTCTGACCTCCTGAGGGGGCGGTTGAAGGTCATCATCTTTTCCACAGCAGCCTGTGGGGCGTGTGGAAACGTGGACCACCCCCCGCTCTGTGCGGAAGCTTCCGACTGGGCACGTACCACCCCAGTCGCGAGCTGTACGAACGGGGCGACAAACCTGCGGGCACGTGCTCCACAAGGGCTTTTCGGTCTTGGAACCTCCTAGGGCTGGCTACGACGGCCCCGCCTTGTGCAGCTGCGCGTACAGGGTGCGCGCGGTCTTCTGAGGGAGCCCGGGCACGCCCTCGAGCTCCTCCTGTGATGCCTCGAGGAAGCGCTCCACCGAGCCGAAGTGGCGCAGGAGCGCACGGCGGCGCACCGGGCCGACGCCCGGAAGCGTCTCGAAGATCGTCTCCATCGACTGCGCGCCCCGCTTGCGCCGGTGGTAGCGAAGCGCAACGCGGTGAGCCTCGTCGCGGACGCGCTGCAGTAGCTGGAGCGCGGGGCTCGAGCGGTCGAGCGCGATCGCGACCGGCAATCCCGGGACGAACACCTCCTCCTCGCGCTTCGCGAGCGCGATGACGGCGACGCGCGCCAGATCGCGCTCACCGAGCGCCTCGAGAGCCGCGGCGAGCTGTGCCTTTCCCCCGTCGACGACGACGAGATTCGGGGTCTGCGAGAAGCTCTCGTCCGGCTCTCCCTCGCGGACGTGCGCGAAGCGGCGGCCGATCGCCTCGCGCATGGCGCCGACATCGTCCTGCCCGTCGAGCCCACGGATCGCGAACGTCCTGTAGTGCGCGTTCTTCGGCCGGCCGTCCACGAAGACGACCATCGAGGCCACGATCGACTCGCCCTGGATGTTCGACACGTCGAAGCACTCGATGCGGAGCGGGAGGCTCTCGAGGTTCAGCACCTCGCGGAGCTCCTCGAGCGCGGCGACTCGGCGTCGCCTGGTCTCCTCGCGGTGGGCCGAGTCGGCCGCGAGCGCGAGACGCGCGTTCTCGACCGCGAGCTCGACGAGCCGCCGCTTCTCGCCGCGCTGCGGAGCTCGAACGTCGACGCGCGAGCCTCGTCTCGACGTCAGGAACTCGGCGACCACGCTCGTGTCGGCGACGTTCGCGGGCACGAGCACCTCGGGCGGCGTGCTCGGCAGCGAGCCGTAGTACTCCATGGCGAATGCCTCGAGCACGCTCTGCGCGTCCTCGCCGGCGACGTTCTCGAGGTGGAAGGCGTAGCGGTCGATCATCTTCCCGTCGCGAAGCGGGAACACCTGGACGGCGGCGCGCTCGGCCTCGACCGCGAGCCCGATCACGTCGACCGTGCCGACGGCACGCTTGTCCGAGGCCTGGCGTTCCGCGAGATGCCGGATCGAGAACAAGCGGTTGCGGTAGCGGGCTGCCTCCTCGAAGCGCTCGTCGGCGGCCGCCTCCCGCATGCGCTCCTCGAGCTCTCGCTGAATCGTGTCGGTGTCGCCGGAGAGGAAGGCAGTGACCCCGTCGATGATCCGGGCGTACTCGTCCTGTCCGATCGCTCCGATACACGGTGCGAAGCAGCGATCGATGTGGAAGTCGAGGCACGGGATGCCGGAGTGACGGCCGGGACGCGGCCCCTCGCAGGGTCGAAACTTGAACACGCGGTTGAGGACGTCGAGGGTTTCGCGCACCTTCTTCGCGTTCGCGTACGGCCCGAAGTAGACGGTTCCGCGCCGGTGGCGCTCGCGCGTGAACATGACGCGCGGGTACTCGTCCGCGAGCGTGACGGCGATGTAGGGAAACGACTTGTCGTCGCGGAGCCGAATGTTGAACGGCGGACGATGCCGCTTGACGAGGTTCTGCTCGAGGTGGAGCGCCTCGGCCTCGGTGCGCGTCACGATGACCTCCACGTCGGTGATGCGGTCCACGAGTTGGGCCGTGCCGATCCTCCCGTCGCCCCGCTGGAAGTAGCTGCGGACGCGCGAACGAAGCGACTTCGCCTTGCCGACGTAGAGCACCTCCCCGGGCTCGTCACGGAAGAGGTACACGCCCGGGCCTCGCGGGAGGGAACGGAGCTGCCCTTCAAGGTTTTCACGCATTCCGTCGCTAGCGTATCCCCATGCGTCTGAGCCTCCTGCTGGCAGTCGGAGCCGGCCTCGGCCTGCTGGCACCGGGGCTCGCGACCGCCGGCCCCGGCCTCGTCGCGGGTGCCGTCGAAGACGACGTGCGGGCTACAACGCTCGTCGAGGCCGAGACGAGGATGACTTCCCTACGACTGGCGGGTTATCGCGCCGTGAGGATCACGAGCTACTGGACACCGGGGTCCACAAGGCCGACGCAGACCGAGCTCACGGTCCTCGAGAACGTGGGTGCGGCCGGCGTACGGAACGGCGTGCGCGTCTATGTCACCGTCATGCACCCGGGATCGCGAACCACCCCGCTCACCGACGACGCTCGCGCCGAGTTCGCGTCGTTCGCAGCCTCGATCGTTCGGAGCGCACCCTCGCTGCAGCACGTCATCGTCGGAAACGAGCCCAACTTGAACAGGTTCTGGCTCCCGCAGTTCGGGCTCGACGGGTCGAACGCCGCCTCGCCGGCGTACCTCGCGCTGCTCGCGCAAACGTACGACGCGCTCAAGGAAGTGTCGCCGGACGTGCGCGTCTACGGCGGCGCTGTCTCGCCCCGGGGCGGCGACAACCCGTCCGGGTCGCGGCCCACGCACTCGCCCACGACGTTCATCCGGGATCTCGGAATCGCGTACCGGGCGAGCGGGCGTGATCGACCCGTGATGGACGCTTTCGCGATCCACCCCTACCCGGACAACTCGAGCCAGGCGCCGACGGTGGCCCATCCGCTCAACACGACGATCGGCGTCGCCGACTACGGGAAGCTCGTCGCCCTGCTGGGCCAGGCATTCGACGCGACCGCGCAGCCCGGATCGGAGCTGCCCATCCTCTACGGCGAGTTCGGCGTCGAGTCAGAGATCCCCGCCGCGAAGGCAGCGCTCTACACGGGGACCGAGCCGACGACGACGAAGCCCGTCGTCGAGCAGACGCAGGCCGCCTACTACCGGCAGGCGCTCGCGCTCGCCTTCTGCCAGCCGAACGTCGAGGGCATGCTGCTCTTCCTCTCGCGGGACGAGCGGGCACGCACCGCCTGGCAGTCGGGGGTCTTCTACGTCGACGGAACTCCGAAGACGAGCCTGCCGCGCGTTCGGGAGGCGCTCGATCGTACGACCGGCGGTTCGATCACACGTTGTGCGGGCGTCGAGCTCGTGGTGCGACCGACGTACCTCCGCTTCGGTACGAGATCGGCGGCAAAGCGGCGCGTGTTCCGGGTCAGCCTGACGTGCGATCTCGACTGCCGCTACTGGGTTCGGCTCGAGAACGCGATCACGCACTCGACGAAGCTCGCGGCCAGCGGCGCGGCCGAGGTGGGCGAGCTCGTCCAGATCGACCTCGGGTCGCGATCTCTCCGGCCCGGCGCCTACCGCTACACCTTGCGGCTCGTGCATCCAGTCAACCCGGCGCCGGCGACGCTGCGCCAGGGGCCGGTCTTCAGGCTCCCCTAGCGGTCTCGAAACGACCGGTAGAGGGCGATCGCCCACCACCGCCACGCGACGAACACGAAGAACGCCACCGCCGCGACGATGGCTGCCACGGACTCGAACACGAGGTCGGTGATGAGGTAGAGGACTCCCGTGAGCGCGAGCGCCGTCGCGACCGACCCGGCGATCGCCTCGCGGTTCGCCTTGCGCAGGAGGAAGTCCCTGTCGCCCTCGCGGAACCGGACACGGTGGTAGACGGCGGGAGCCTGGAAGAGCACGAGCCCGAGCGCCGTGCAGACGAGCGTCGCGTAGTACACAGCCCGCTGAGTGTCGTCGAGCTCGTCGAACCTAGTCGTGAACAGGATGGCGAGCAGGAACCCGAGCAGAACCTGCGCCCCGGGGATCAACGCGCGAAGCTCTTGGAGGAGCTCCCCGAGTTCGCGCTCGAGCCTCTCCTTCGACTCCTCGATGGGCTCGACTTGCTGAGAGGCGGGCACGTCAGTAGCGATGCTCGATGCGCCAGACGCGGAAGACGACGAATCCGCAGGCGGCGAGCACGACGAGGAACGCGAACGCGCCGACTCCGGCCGGGAAGCCGAGGCCGAGCGCCAGACCGATGTCCACGACCGCGAGCACGATCGCGGCGTAGAAGAGCTTGCGGTTCCACTCCGACCACGCCTCGAGGTCTCCCCTCTTTTCCCGCCAGAGAAGGAAGAGGAAGAACGCGATCGCGAGGAAGAACGCGATCTGAAGCAAGCCGCCGACCGTCGCCACAACGGGCTCGAGCGACAGCACGACGACGACGAGCGCGATCACCGCCACGATCCCGAATGCGCGGGCGAGCGCGGGGATCCGTTCCCAGAGGCGCCTCACGACCCGGTCATGAACGCCCGCACCGCGAGCGCTCCCGCCACGAGGGTAGTCACCGCGAACCACAGTAGCCGCCTCGAACCCACGGGCGCATAGAACCACGGCGACAGCGCGAGCCCGAGCGCAAGCGCTCCGTACGTGTAGTGCAGCCGGTCGGGAGCGCGGCGGCCGTCCGAGAGGAGGAGCAGCCCGACCGCCGCCTGCGCGATGAGCAGCGTCTGCGCCAGCACGAGTCCGTTCGACACGAGAGGACCTGCGCCACGCCGACGGCGATGCGTGACGAACCCGAGCACGGCAGCGACCGAGCACACGCCGATCACCGCGATCCCGAGGACGACGTGCACCGATACCATCGCGCGCACCCTACCGAGCGGCCGCAGAGACCCATGGTCGAGGAAGGCAAGCCGGCTCCGACGTTCACGCTGCCGAGCGACACCGGCGCGCGTGTGGACGTGCCGAGTCGACGCGCGGCTCCTGCCGCTTGACAGCCCGACACACGGGTGGAAGGATCGGCCGCGTCATGAAGAGGTGATGGCTCCTGCCTAGGAGTCTGCGTGCGTGGAGTGCTTGATCTTGCATCCGCGCACCGCCGATGGCACGGGAGTTGCCAGGGTGCTGCGACAGGCGGAACACGTATTGGACCCGGATCGAGAGAGGAGGTGTTTAGAACTCGTCTACCTGACTGCGTCGCCTGAAGAGTGCTCCCTCTTGTCGGTGTGCTGGTGGCAGGAACGGAAAGATCCACGCACCCGCTGACGGTAGAAGCAAGAAGGGTTACGAAGGCGCAACCTTGCGCCTCATGACGAGGGGAGAGTTATGAAACGATCGGTGGTAAATCTAAGGTGCCTGGTAGGTATGTCGTCGGCTTTCATGATGGCGGTGGTATTGGCCCTGATGCTGACGACGATCGCATCGGCTAAAAGTCCTATCCTCCACCGCGTGAGCGTCGGCAGTCCGGATGCGTGCATTGCCTTCGGATCTGCGCACCCCGGATGCGACGGGAATTTCTCTCTAAACGCGATTCAGTACGCCGATGGTCGCGTGTCGGGCCAATACACCGACCGATTCGCACGGGGAGACGGCTTTCACGCCGTCATCGACTGCCTCTCTGTCGACGGCAACGACGCCTGGGTAAGTGGTGTGATTACATCTGGGATCTTTACTGATCCGGACACCGGGGAGGTGTTTGATTTGGCCGGTCTGCCCGTGGCCACAAGGGTCAAGGACAATGGCACCTCTGCGAACGACCCGGCGGACCAGATCAGTTTCTCGCTCATCGGGGATCCGATACCCTGTACCGATCACGCTGACTTTCCGCTTTTCGACACACCGCAAGGACAAGTGAAGGTAAGCTAACGGCCACACATATTTCCACGAGAAAACACCCCGCCATCGTGACGGGGTGTTTTCTTTTCTCGCCCGACCTCCGAGGAAGTCCCTTGCCGGGGGAGGGCAAACTCGTGCTTCTTCGCGTCTGTCGCGAAGGGAACATCGCGAAGATCATGAGGAAGGTGAAGCCCGCCGAGCACGCCGACGACGTTCTCGCCGCGCTCGATGGACAGTCGTGACACCTCGGCCGGAAGAGCCACCCGGTACTCCTGCCGATCGCCGCAATCCGGCATCAACAAAGGGATTACGCCCTTTGTCGCGTCACCTTAGTCCCCAGCAGGAAGACGGACGGTCGGAGCAGCGTCTAGTGGGTACAGCCTCAGGTCCGTCACAGACCCTGGGGGAGGGGCTGCAAAGCGGAAGGCTCGCCAAAGCGGGCCTTCCCATTGGAGCGAGATCTGCATAACGTGAGCGCACCGGGCGTGCTCACGTTGCTGCGGCAGTGTCACGATTCCCTGGTCGTGCCCGCTCAGCCCGTTCCCACGGCACGCCCGGTAACAAGGGCGGCACACATTCCGTGACCAAGGGACCAGGGGTCACGTCGGATGGGTCCCACTGTGCCTCCCCCGGCCCGGAGCCGTCGGCTTCACGCGGGCGCACGCACGTTGCGCTCGAACTTGTGCCATGCCTTGTCGCCGCGCAGAAAGCGCCAGGAGCCCTTCAGCCGCGCCCAAAGCATGATCGGCCGGTAGAGAACGAGATCGAGGGGTGCGAGAAGCAGCACCCGGACGAGGTCGCGCTTGCGGTACATCCGCGACTGCAGGTCGTCGTAGAGCACCGCGCATGCCGTCAGCGAGGCGTTCGTGAAGGCGATGGCTACGACCATGACGGCGAAGGTCCAGGGCTCGAAGAGGCCGACAGCGGCCGACAGGACCAGCGACCCGATCGCGAGGAGCTCGAAGGCGGGTGCCAGCACCTCGGTCACCAGGTAGAACGGCGTCCCGAGCAGGCCCACCGCCCGGTAGCGAGGGTTGAACCACATTCGCCGGTAGTGCACGACGGTCTCGTCGATCACGCGCTGCCAACGCTCTCGCTGCGCGACGAGCTTCGCCACGGAGTCGGGAGCTTCGGTTGTGGCGACGTTGTCCGTGAGACAGAGGATCTCGTAGTCACGGCCCTCGCGCAGGAACCGCTCGTGGACGCGGAAGGTGACCTCGATGTCCTCACACGTGAAAGAGGAGTCGTAGCCTCCGACCTCCTCGAGGACGTCTCTCCGCCAGATCTGGAACGCGCCCGGCGAGCAGAGCATGAAACGAAGCTTCGACCAGGCGATCCGGTTGTTGAAGAAGGCCCGAACGAAGTCGAGATGCTGGAACGCGACGAAGAGGTTGCCGTCGATCCGGCGTCGCCCCGGTGGGGCGGCTAGAGCCGCCTCCGGCTTGCGGGCAGTGGTCAGGTGGCTCGTGACTCCGATGACCCGAGCCGGGTCCTGGACGACGAGCCGCATACCCTTGAGCAGGGCGGTGGGATCGAACACCGTGTCTGCGTCGACGCCGCAGATGTACCGGAAGCGAGCGACGTTCAGCCCCGCGTTCCAGGAGTCCGCCTTTCCGCCGTTCTCCTTGTCGACCACGACGAGGTTGGGATGGTCGACGCTTCTGTACATGGCCCGCACTTCGGACGTCGGGAACACGTGCCGGACGAACGCCTCGTAGGGCTCGAGATCGAACGCCTCGCGCAGCCTGTCGAGCGTTCCGTCGGTAGAGCCGTCGTTGACGACGATGACCTCGTGCTCCGGGTAGTCGAAGGAGAGGAGCGATCGCACGGTGGACGCGATCACCGGCTCCTCGTCGTATGCGGCCACGATGACGCTCACTGGGATCGTGAACCTCGAGGTCGCAAGCGTCGCGAAGTCGTCGGACCGGCTTTCGTGCCTTCGAACTGAGGTCTCCAGTGCACCGACGATGACGAGCACCACGTAGACGGCTGTGGTCAGCATGAGGTAGGCGAGGCAGACGAGGACAACGAGGCCGAGGGCCGTCTCGATCATGCGACCCTCGCCTCTCGCTCGTACACGTCTGCGATCCGCTGCTGGGCGGCGTCACGAAGTCGCTCGCCACCGGCTTCGTAGATCCGCTCGAGGAGTGGGTTCTCGGGGTTGTCGAGCGCGAGAAAGTCGACGAAGCCGATGTCCTGCAGAACCTCGGCGGCGCCGTTGCGTGCGAAGGGATCGTCGTGGGTGAGCATGGCGAGAAGCGACGGCACCGCATCCGTGCCGAGCCCACGGAGTGCATCCTTCGCCGCCGTTCGTACCCACCACCGCTCCTCTGACAGGTGCTGCGCAATCGTGGGGGCCGCCGCTGCTCCGAGCACATGGCCCGCTGCACGCGCCGCGTGCACGCGGACGAACCATTCCGAGTCCCCGAGGCACGCGAGCGTCGCGGCTCCGGCGGCGGCCCCGCTCCGGCTCCCGAGCGTCTCCACGGCAGCGGCCCGGACGTTGGGGTCGGAGTCCCAGGTGAGCGCGATGAGGGTCGACTCGCCGAGGTCCGGATACGGCCCGAGGAGAGTCGCGCCCCAGAAGCGAACCGCGGGATTCCAGTCGCGCAGGAGCGAGACCAGCTTTTCGCCGGGTTCGGGCGCGAGCCGCTCGAGCTCCGCGGCGACCCTCGAACGCGGGCCGATCCCCTTGTGCAGAGCGGAGATGAGGACGTCGATCGCCCATTCGTCCCCGATGTCGCCCAGCGTCCGTATCGCGGCGGTCGCGATTCGCGGATCCGGATCGGCAAGCACCGGCCGAATGAGGCGTGGCACCGCCGGATGGTGCGCCTGCTCGAGCCGGGCGAGGGCCCCGACCCGGCGCCACTTCCCCCACTCCGTGCGCGGGCTTCGGCTCACACGGCGGACGAGCCGCTCGGCCTCACGTGTTCCGAGCCTGCCCGCGTCCGGTTCACGCCGTCGATGCTCGTAGCGCGCGCGTCCGAACACGATGACCAGCGACAGCAGCATCCAGGCGGAAAACGAAAGAGCGAGCACGACCACGGCAACGCGAAGGACGAGCGTGTCCATCCTCACGTCGTCGTCGCACGGGACGCAGGTGCCGTCCCTCGATCGAGGGATCCGCGGGGGAAGCGATCATGTCGCCAGAATCCCGTGGAGCGATGCGGATGAGAGGACTTGAACCTCCACGCCCTTACGGGCACACGGACCTGAACCGTGCGCGTCTACCAATTCCGCCACATCCGCGCGGCCATCCGATTCTAGCTCCGGGTCGTCTCAGTCCCCGATGACACGGATCGCCGCCCTCGCCTCGGCCGCGCTCGCGCTGGCCCTCTCCGTTTCGCTCGACCGCGCAGTTGTCGTCGCGGGCACCGACCGGACCGAGGTGGTCGTCCTACTCGACTCGCCCCCGCTCGCGAACGCGCCCGAAAGCGCGGCCGCGATCGCTGCAGAACAACGGGAGTTCCGACGCGAGCTCGAGAAGCGCGTGCCGTCGGCGCGGGTCGGCTGGCGTTACCGCCTCGTCGCAAACGGGTTCTCGGTTTCCGTGCCCAGCGCCCAGGTGCCACGGCTCGCGACCCTGCGGGGCGTGCGAGACGTGCTGCCGTCGGCGACGTACAGCCCACAGCTCGATCGAACACCGGGGCAGATCGGCGCACCGGTCGTCTGGGGGCCTACGCTCGACACCCAGGGCCAGGGCACGAAGATCGGGATCCTCGACACAGGTGTCGACCCGAGCCATCCCTTCTTCGACTCTGCGGGGTACACGATGCCGCCCGGCTTTCCGAAGGGCCAGCAACGGTTCACGACCGCGAAGGTGATCGTGGCACGTGCATTTCCGCCGCCAGGAGCAACCGCGCCGAGCGCAGAGCTCGCATTCGATTCATCCGAGAACAGCCATGGAACACACGTCGCCGGGATAGCGGCGGGCAACTACCAGACGCCAGCGGGCGGCAGCCGGCTCGTCTCGGGCATTGCGCCGCGCGCCTACATCGGGAACTACAAGGTCTTCGTGGAGACCCCCTCGGGCATCACCCCCAACGCGAACTCGCCCGCCATCGCCGCCGGGATCGAGGCGGCCGTTGCGGACGGAATGGACGTCATCAACTTCTCGGGCAATGCGGGGCCGGAGGTCGAGCCGACCCGTGACATTGTCGCAATGGCGCTCGACGCCGCCGCCGCCGCGGGAGTCGTGTCGACGATCGCAGCCGGCAACGAGTTTCGCGACGTCGGAGCCGGCTCCGTCACGTCGCCGGCCAGTTCGACGAGAACGATCGCCGCCGGTGCGGTCGAGATCTCGGGCAACCCGCTGAAGCGAGTCCATGCCGACTTCTCGTCTGTCGGCCCGACCCCGATCTCGCTCCGGCTCAAGCCGGACGTGGCCGCCCCCGGCGTCGACGTGCTCTCGTCCGTCCCGGGTGGCTGGGCATCGTTCTCGGGTACGAGCATGGCCGCGCCTCACGTCGCGGGTGCCGCCGCGCTCCTCGTTCAGCGCCACCCGGACTGGACGGTCGCGCAGGTGAAGTCGGCCCTCGTGCAGACCGGAGTCGATGCGACAGGCGAGGGAAGCGAGCGCCTGCCACCCACGTTCCACGGCGGCGGCGTCATTGCGCTAGCGCGGGCCGACCGGCCTCTCCTCTTTGCGGAGCCGAGCTCGCTGTCGTTTGGCCTCCTCGACGGCGAGGATATCGCTCAGGATCGAATCGTCCAGCTTCGCGACGCCGGCGGCGGCGCGGGGACGTGGGCGGTGAGCCTGGAGCGGCTGCGCAGCGCGCCGCGCTTCTCCGTCCACCTCGCGAGGTCGGAGGTCTCGGTACCCGGAGGCCTCACGCTGAAGATTCGCACAGCCGGCCCTCCACAGGAGGGCGAGGTCTCCGGGTACATCGTGCTTCGGCGTGGAGACGATGTGCGGAGGGTCCCGTACTGGGGCCGCAGGACGGCCCAGCGGCTCAGCCGTCATCGGGTTATCGGGCTGGCCCGGCCCGGCATCTACCGTGGCACGACCGTCGGCCAACCGGCCCTCGTCTCCCGCTACCGCTACCCCGAGAGCCCGCGAGGCATAGGTGTGACGACGGTTCTGCGAGGGCCGGAGCTCGTCTACCGCTTCGTGCTCGCACGACGGGTCGCGAACTTCGGGGTCGTCATCACGAGCCGGGCAGCCGGTGCGCGCGTGGAGCCACGCGCCGTCGCCGCACTCGACGAGAACCGGCTGACCGGGCAGGCGGGCCTGCCCGTCAGCCAGAACCCCTACCTCGAAGGGTTCCACGCGTCCGTGCCTGCTGCCGGGGCGCTCTCGCCCCAACCGGGCGAGTACGAGTTCGTGTTCGACAGTGCGACACGAGCGGGAGCAGGGCGCTTTGCGTTCCGTTTCTGGGTGAACGACGTCACACCGCCCACGCTTCGAGTCTCGACGCGCGTTCTCAGCGCCGGAGCTCCGCTGCGCGTTCTCGCCGCCGACATGGGTTCGGGCGTCTACCCGCCGTCGATCATCGCGACGATCGACGGCGACCGCGTCTCGGCGTCGTTCCGAAGTGGCGTTGTCTCGCTCCCGACAAGGGACCTGATCCCCGGCACGCACCACGTGCGACTTCGCGTTTCCGACTACCAGGAGACGAAGAACACGGAGAACGTCGCCCGCATCCTCCCGAACACGCGGACGCTCACGACGAGGTTCACGATCCGCTAGCCGTCGCTCAGGTCTTGCGGTCGCGCTCCTCGATGGTGGGCAGCGCGTCGAGGTCGCGTTGAACGGAGCGGATGAACTCGTCGCTCTCCTCGTCGGCCGGAACGACGCGGAGCTGCTTCTTGCGCCGCTCACGCTCGCGGCCCCGCCGCGCAGTGGCCCCGAAGCGGCGCTCCAGGCGCGGACGCTCGACCGCGACGACCAGTGCGGCCGCGAGGACGAGCAGTACGAGCCACGGCCAGCTCACGACTCGGATTGTAGCCTCGTCAACGCCGCTCCTCCTCACACGACTGAGCGAAACACCTGCATTGGCAATGTTGCCAGTGGCACGCCCCCGGCGGGTGTCACGAGCCAGGTGTCCTGCATGTAGAGACAGTCATCGCCATTCGGCGCGATTGCATGCGGGTGCATGGAGAAGACCATGCTCTCGGCCAGCTCCGTCTCGACCCCCTCGCCGATCTTGGGGAACTCGATCATCGTCATTCCGATCGAGTGACCGGTGACGTGCCCGAGGTGATATCCCCGCTCCACGAAGCCAGCGGCGACTGCGCGGTGCACGTCGTGGCAGCTCGCACCCGGGCGCATGGCACTCCGCGCGACCTCGAAGTATTCGAGGTACGCGTCGAGCATCCGCGTGGTGTCCTGCGAAAGCGTCGCGTCGCGGGACGCGATCGCGCGGGAGACCTCGACCCAATGCATCCCCGGGCCTGCCACCTCGAGCGACGGCAGGAGGAAAGAACCGAGCACTTCCTCGCGGCGGGCGATCTTGAACTCGGGCCGCGCGAAGGTATCGGTGCCGGTGAGCACCATGTTCATTGTCAGGCGTCCGCAGCCCTCGGCGACGAACCATTCCTCCGCCGCGGCCATGACCTCCGCGGCGGTCTTCCCGGGCGAATAGGCGTCGAGGAAGACCTCGAAGCCCCGTTCGTTGATCCGCACGGACTCGCGAACCGACTCGAGCTCCGCCTCACTCTTCACCGACCGCGCGAGATCGAATTCGACATCGAACGGAACGAGCTCGAGGCTGTCGAGCGCGCGGTAGTCCCGCACCGTCATGACGTAATCGAGGCCGTAGACGCCGACGCGCCTCCACCCCGCGCCACGCGCCCGGTCCGCAATGTGCTCGCCCGGGCGATCGTGGAAGACCTGCTCGAGCTCGGCGCTCCCGTGCTCGCCGACGTAGCGCGCCTCGGTCGGGAAGACGATGAGCGGCACCGCGTCCACAGGCACGACGACGTACGCGTAGCGGTGGACGATCTGAAACCCGGAGAGATAGGTGACGGCGCCTTCGAAGCCCGAGTACTCGCTCCCGGAGACGACGAGGGCGTCGAGGTCGTGCGCGGCCATCGCGGCGCGTACGTTCGCGTAGCGTCGTTCGAGCTCTTCGCTCAGTGCCATGAGTCCTCCAGTGCCTTGACGAGCTGGGTCACGGCGTCGTTCAGCGGTGTCGGGACACCCAGTTCGCGTCCAAAGCGCCCGATGCCGCCGTTCAGGAAGTCGATCTCGGTCTCGCGCCGCGCTTCGACGTCCTGGAGCATGCTCGCCTTGTGGTCGTAGGCGACCTCGGGCTTCGCGGCGTGGTCGATGAGCTCCTCGGGATCTGCGTCGAGCGTGATGCCCTGCGCAGTCGCCACCGCCTTGCCCTCGCCGACGAGCGCGCTGACGAGCGCGCGCAGGTCGGGGCGCTCGCACACGCGCCCGTGCGTGAGGCCGGTGAGGGCGCCGACGGGGTTCGTCGCGGCGTTGAAGATGACCTTGCGCCACTGCGCCGGCCGCGCGTCCGCGACCGCCGCCGTCGGCATGCCGCTGCGCGTGCAGGCGTCGGCGAGTCGCTCGATCTCGCCGATGTGCGCCGGGCTCGGCTCGAAGGGTCCGAGCGTCGTGTCGCCCTTCACGTCCCACTGCACGACGCCCGGCTCGAGGATCTTCCCTGCCGGAAACGTCGTTCCGCGGATGACGCGCGTGACGTGATGGGCGATGACCTCTTCGTTGCCGACGCCGTTTTGCACCGAGGCCACGGCGGCGCTGGCGAGGGCCGGCGCCGACACCGTGACCGCGCTCTCCGTATGCATCGCCTTCGTTGCGACGATTCCGAAGTCGCACGTAGGGAGCGCCGCAGGGTCGGTCGTCGCGCGAACGTGCGCGGCGACCTCGCCGGCCCCCGTGAGCCGCAAGCCGTAGGCGTTGATCGCGTCCACGTGCGGTTGCGAGAGGTCGTACGCCCAGACCTCGACATCCTCGAGCTGCGCCAGGTTCGCCGCGAACAGCGATCCCACCGCACCGCATCCCACGACGCAGATCCTCACGAGTAGGACGCTTCCTTCCCGCGAACGAGGGCGTACAGCGCGCGCTGGAGCGGCGCCCGAACCCCGGTTCGCTCGGCTTCGCGTACGAGCGCGCCGTTGATCGATTCCACCTCCGTGGGTCGATTCGCCTCGACGTCCTCGAGCATCGAGGGGCGATGCGTGCTGCCTCGCTGCGTCGCGTGGATGTTCATCTCCCACGGATCCTCTCCAGGCGGGACGCCTGCCGCGACTGCGACTGCCTTGCCTTCGTCCATGAGCCGGCGAACGAGGCGCCCGAGCCCGTCTCCTTCGTTCTCGGCGGCGAAGTGCCGATCGTGAGGAAGGCCCGTGAGCGCCGCCACCCCGTTCACCGTCGCGTTGAAGATCAGCTTCGACCACTGAGCGGGTCGAAGGTCGGCAAAGGCCTCGGCCTTCAAGCCCGAGGAGACGATCAGGGCAGCAACCTCCTCGGCACGCTCGCGGGGCGCTGCTTCATGAGGTCCGAGCCACGTGGGCGTGTCGAGGACGTATTCGACCTCGGTATCGGAGTGGCGGGTTCCGCTCATGAAGGTGATCGCAGAGAGGAGTGGCCAGTCTCCGTGCCGCCGGACGACCTCCTCCGCGCCGAGACCGTTCTGCACCGTCATCAGCGTGGCTCCGGGCAGGCGTCCCGCAAGGCTGGACGCCGCATCGTCGAGATCGGTCCCCTTGCACGCGATGATGGCGAGATCCACGTCCGGGAGCTCTCCCGGGTCGCTCGTCGCGCGGACGCGAGCATGGAGATCGCTCCTGCCGGAAATCCGCAATCCGTGCTCGCACAGAGCGTCGGCGTGCTCCCTGCGGCGCGTGAGAACGGACACGTCGGCTACCTGCGCGAGATGGCCCGCAAAGAGGCTTCCGATCGTCCCCGCGCCGACGACGCAGACGCTCTCGATCATGCGGCAGCCTCCTGCGGTCCTCCGCGCCCGCGTCTGAAGCGCGGAAGCCTGAACTCACGTCCTCGCGTCAGGCCGTTCGGTAGCAGCACGAGGACGACAGCCATGAAGATCGCCACCCCGACGAGACGGCTTCCGCCCCACAGCGGCTTGCCGAGAAGGTCGTTTACGACCCCTATCTCGCCGCTTTCGGCCCTGAGGAGGAACGAGTCGAGAGCACTCACCGCGAGGGCTCCGACGACCGCGCCCCAGAGGCTTCCGACGCCGCCGACGACGAGCATCGCCAGCGTGAGGAACGTGAGATCGAGGTAGACATCCCGGGCCTGGAGCGTTCCGGCCAGGTGGACGAGGAGCCCGCCCGCGAACCCCGAGAGCGCCCCGGAGAGCGCGAATGCCCAGAGCCGTTCCCGGCGGACGTCGATGCCGGCCGCGCGGGCGGCGGCGGAGTCCTCGCGAGCCGCACGCAGCTTGCGCCCGAAGCGGCTTCGCTGGTACGCGAAGGCGACGAGGACCACCGCGATGGCGCCCAGCGTGGCCTGGAGGAGGCCGGTCGTCTCGGGAACCGTGGTCAACGTCAGCGGTCCAGGCCCGATCTTCGTCCAGTTGTTGAGGATGTTGTATGTGACTCCGAGGACGGCGAACGTCGCGATGCTCGCCGCCAGCCCTGACAAGCGCATGAGCGGGATGCCCACGAGCAGCGCGAACACGCCGCCGACGGCCGCTGCGAGCACGAGCGATGCCGCATTTCCCACGGAGTGGTCGCCGAGCAGCGAGAAGAGCCCGGGGGTGATGGTCGGCTTGAGCTCGACCGGAATGGTCATCACACCGGCCGCGAATGCGCCGACCGCGACGAAGCTCACATGCCCGAAGGAGACGACGCCCGCGTTCCCGACGAACACGTAGAGCGCGACGACCATCGCGACCGAGACGAGGGCGCTTCGAAACTCCACCTCGAGAGCCGGATCGACAGAGCCCAGACTCCCGACGATCCCGACGACCATGAGCACGAACACGGGCCCGAGCACCGCCACCAAACCGCGCCGGTCCATCACACCCGCTCCAACGCGGCCTGTCGTCCGCGGACGAAGAGGCCCTCGGGGCGAAGAAGGAGGACGATGATGACGAGCATGAAGACGGCGGAGTCCAGGTAGACGCTGCTCGTGAACGGCCACGTCCCGCTGCTGGGGAGGAACCCCGCCAGAAGCCCGACAGCAAGTCCCATCGTGAACCCGCCGAGAGTCGCAGTCAGCAGTCTGTCGATGCCTCCGACGACGACACCGACGAGGACGATGATGGTCTCCCGGAGAGCGAAGTCCGGGCCGACGAGCAGCCGCTCGGGCACGGCCATCGGCAGGATCACGGCGACGATCGCTGCGATCACGCCGGAAACGAGGACGGCGGTCGTGATGACGGCGTTCGCGCGCACACCGAGGAGTCGAGCTGTCTGTGGGTCGATCGAAGCCGCGCGCATCTGGAGCCCGATGGTCGTCTTCGTGAGGAGAAGCGTCAGCGCTGTGAAGACCGCGATCGCGACGAGGATCGTGACGATCGTGATCCAGCGGATGTTGA
Source organism: Gaiellaceae bacterium (assembly GCA_036258155.1). Taxonomy (GTDB): domain Bacteria; phylum Actinomycetota; class Thermoleophilia; order Gaiellales; family Gaiellaceae; genus GMQP-bins7. The sequence continues at coordinate 35,484 of DATAEF010000040.1, forward strand.
CGCTCCCGATCGTCACCGGCTCGCTGAGCTTCGGAATGACGACGATGATCTTCCCGATCGCGCCGAAACGGACGAGCGCGATGCTCTGCAGCAGGTAGCTGATTGCAAACGTCGCCACGAGCATGGTGGTCGGGGACGCACCACGGAGAGGTCGGAAGGCCGCGAACTCCATCGCGAGCGAGAGCGCGAGGACGACCGCGAAGCAGAGCGCAATGCTCACCAAGACGGGCTGGTCGTTCGTGAGCGCCAGCGCGTAGGCGCCGGCCATGATCAGCTGGCCGTACGCGAAGTTGACGAGGCGGAGGACGCCGAACACGAGTCCGATCCCAACGGCCATCAGCGCGTAGATCGAGCCGAGCGCAACGGCGTCGACCAGCGTCTGCACGTGCTCGCTCATAGAGCGAGCTCCGCCGATCCGAAGTACGCCGCAACCAGGCGATCCGTGTCGTGCGCGTCCCCGGGAGTGAGCGTCATTCGGTTCTCGCCGTTCGCGAGAACGTAGGTGCGGTCGGCGAACGCGACGGTTCGCTGTGCCCGCTGCTCGACGAGCAGGATCGTCACTCCCAGTTCCCTGATCGCCTGCAGAACCTCGAACACCCTGTCGACGACCGTTGGTGCGAGCCCCAGGGACGGCTCGTCGAGTAGGAGAAGCCTGGGCTCTGCGACCAGGGCTCGGGCAATCGCGAGCTGCTGCTGTTGGCCACCCGAGAGAAGGCCGGCCTGACGACCCCTCGTCTCCTCCACGATCGGGAAGAGCTCGTAGACGGCCTCGACCGCCTTCTCCGCACCTTCTCGCGTTCGACGTCCCGCAAGCCCGAGGCGCAGGTTCTCCTCGACCGTCAGCTCGGCGAATATCCGCCGCCCCTCGGGCACGAGCGCCACCCCTTCGCGCACCACCCGCTCGGGCAGGCGGCCCACGATGGAGGTTCCCGCCAGGCGAATGTCACCCGCCGCGGGACGTACCGCACCCATGATCGCGTGCAACGTCGTCGACTTCCCGGCGCCGTTCGGGCCGATCAGGCCCACGATCTCACCGCGGTCGACGCGGAGGTCGACGCCTCGTACGGCCGGCACCGACCCGTATCGAACCTCGAGGCTAGAGACCTCGAGCATCGCCTCAGACGTGGCCATCGGACACGTCTTCGTGAACAGGGCTCTCCCCCAGGTAGGCAGCGGTGACGTCGAGGTTCCGTCGCACGTCCGTGGGCGTCCCTTCGGCAAGCGTTCGGCCGCGGTCGAGGACCTGGATGCGGTCGCACACCTCCATCACGAGCGCCATGTTGTGGTCGATCAGGAGCACACCTGCGCCTCGGTCATCCTTGAGCGCGCGGAGCACCTCCGCCAAGCCCGGTATCTCCGCCTCTGGCAGTCCGGCGGCGGGCTCGTCCAGCAAGACGAACCGGGGGTCGATCGCAAGCGCGCGTGCAACTTCCAGCTTCCGCTCGTCCCCGTGGGAGAGTGCCGAAGCGGGCACATTCTCCCGGGTACCGATCCCGAGGAGCTCGAGCAGCTCGTCGGCGCGCCGCCGAGCCTCCCGTGGGCCAGCACCGCCCCCCAGGGCGGACACCTCGACGTTCTCGCGGACGGAGAGACTGGCGAATGAATGGCTTCCCTGGAATGTCCGGGCCAGCCCCGCGCGCCCCAGTCGGTGCGGGCGCCAGCGCGTGACGTTCCGGCCCTCCAGCTCGACCAGCCCGGAAGTGGGAGCGTCGAAGCCGGTCATGACGTTCACGAGTGTGGTCTTACCGGCGCCGTTCGGCCCGATGAGCCCGACCACCTCGCCGCGTCGCAGCTCGAGAGTCACGCTCTCGAGTGCACGAATTCCCTGGAACGATCGCGAGACGGCGGTGGCCCGGAGCGTGCCTCCAGGCCACCGCGTCTCGCCAGGCATCGTCGCCTGCGTCAACCCTTCGTTCAGGGAAGCTTCGCCTGCTTCTTCGTCTTCCAGAACCTGAGGAACTTCGCCTCGTTGTTGTTCACGAACATGACTCGGTACGCACGGCCTGAGACTCCGTGGACGGCCTTCGAGAACGTGATCTTCCCCGAAGTCGCCTGGAACCCCTTGAACTTCTCGAGCTGGGTGGCGAGCACAGCCCCCTTCGTCGAGCCGTTCGCAGCCCTGATCGCGGCCACGAGCCCGTCGATCATGTCGGCTCCCGGGATGAAGCTTCCGGTCGCCGGCAGCGTTCCCTTGTTGACGGCCGTGACCTGCTTGACGAGCCGATTGACCCCGGATTTCGGATCGTCGCCGTAGATCGAGCCGTACGTGACGAAGTAGTAGTTTTGAACCTGCGGGTTCTGCGGCCACCAGTAGTTGCCGTCGCCCGCCCACGAGTTGATGATCGGCGTCGAGTTGCCGAGCTGACGGAGACCGCCGACGAACGGCGCGAGCCCGTCGAACGCCGTGGGGAACGCGATGACGTCAGCTCTGGTGGGTGCGACCTTGCTGATGGCGTTCTGGATCGTGTTGGAGAACGAGGTGAAGCTCTCCTCCTGGACGACCTGACCGCCAAGCTCCTGGTATCGCGCCTTGAACAGGTCTGCGACGTTCTGGAAGTACGCGAGGAGGTTGTCCTTGACGATCACCGCTCGCCTCCAGCCCCGAGCGTAGGCGTACTCGGCCATCGCCGCCGCCTCGTCCTGGGCGATATTCCCGAACGTGAAAGCAAGCCGGCCCCTCGGCAGCCCGAACCGCTTGGGGCCCTGCTGGTCGGTGCCGATGCACGGCGAGAGGGCGAGCATGCCCTTGTTGATGAACTCCTGCGTCGCGGGCGCCGCGAACTCGACGTCGCACGTGACCATTCCGATCACCGCACCCTTCTGGATCAGCTGGAGCGCGCACGTCTTCTGGTTCTTCAGCTGGTGATTGCAGACGATGACTCGGAGTCTGCGCCCGTCGATGCCGCCGGCGGCGTTGATCTCCTTGATCCTTGCCTGCACGGCGTAGAGCGCAGGAGTGTCGTACGGCGCCATGTTCGCCGTCAGGTCCATGGCCGCCCCGATGATGATCGGCCTCCGCTGCTGCGGGCTCCCCTGTGCGGCGGTCGCGAGGAGCGCCGTCGCCGTGCCCACGAGCGCCAGGGCCGCACCGAGTGCAGCCCACTTGCCGGGTCTTCTCATGCTCTCCTCCTGTTCGTGCCTGCTCACCCGAGTACGTCGAGTATCGAGCGTTGTGACATGTCAGTCAACTCGTACGACGCGAGACTCCCTTCCGGTTCACCACTAGACCGCGGCCGCTGCAGGCTCCGCCGTGGCCGGGGCGCCGAAGTGCGGAGCGACGCTCGACGCGAAGAGCTCCTGGTTCTTGATCGCCATCCAGTGTGGCGCTCCTCCGGCGTTCACCGTGATCCCGATCTCCGCGATTCCCGGGCAGATCTCGAGCGTCTGCTCGATGCGCTCGATGATGTCCTCCGGTGTGCCCACCCAGACGTAGTCCTCCTCGATCAGCTGCTCGTAGGGGATGTCGTTGAGCTGCTCCATGATCCCGGCGGTGTAGAAGCCGTAATCGGCCTTGAGCAGCCCCTCGGTCGACGGCTTCTCGTACTCGATCAAGGGCGAGCAGTTTCCCTTGATGAATCCGACCGTCCAGTCCCGCGCCTCGCGCAGCGCCGTGTCGCGGTCGTCGTCGAGGTGGCACGCATGGATCCAGACGATGTCGGGCGTCGTTCCGTGCTCGGCACACTTCTCGCGGTAGAGATCGAGCTGCTTCTCGAGGGCGACGTACGGGAGCAGCGGTGGGACCGCGACGCTCCAGCCGTGTTCCGCGGCGAGCTCGTACGTCCGATCCGACGTTCCTCCGAGCGTGACGCGGAACTTCCGA
>DATAEF010000041.1:0-1547 GCA_036258155.1 Gaiellaceae bacterium
TCCTCGTCCTCCGTGAAATGCGGGTGGAGGATCTTGACCGCGATCTGGCGGTCGAGAAGCCGGTCGTGCGCCTTGTAGACGCTCGACATGCCGCCTTTCCCGATCAGTTCGAGCAGCTCGTAGCGGCCGGCGATGACCTCCCCCTGCATGGGAAGGAGGTTACTCGCGAGCTAGACGGGGTCTGCCGTTCGGGTCGCCACCGCGGGCTCCCCGGGTGGCGTGCCGCGAAGCCCGAGCCAGCGCATGTCGCGATGGGCGATGTACGCCGCGTAGACGAGGACGAACAGGGCAAAGAGGCCATGCAGGCCATGCACCCAGCCGCTCGCGCGATCCTCGTCGGGCGGCGCGAGGAAGATCTGGATCGTGCCGAATACGAAGAGTCCGAAGTTGACCGCGATCCAGCCCCACATGCGCCAGAACGCGACGAGCGCGGAGAGGAAGACGATCAGCTCCGAGCCGTGGATGATCAGGCCGCCGACGAAGCCATGGAGGTCGAGAGCATCCTCGCCGGCACCTGTTACGTAGGCGGTGATGAAGTAGGCCTGGACGAAGACGCTGACCACGATGATCGAAGCGAAGACGAGGTTGACCCACGTGGCCGCACGGTTCCTCATGGGCGCGTGACCTTAACTTAGTCGGAGGACAGCGTTGTCTCCAACGCTTGCTCCCACACGCCGAGCGCCTCGTCGAGCTCGGCGTCGGTGAGCGTCAGCGGCGCGAGCACGCGAATGCAGTTCGAGTAGATGCCCGACTTGAGCAGCAGCAGGCCGTTGCTGACGGCCTCCTCGACGACCGCCGTTGCCGTCTCGGCGTCGGGCTCCTTGGTCGAGGGATCGCGCACGAGCTCGATTGCGAGCATCGCCCCCAGGCCGCGCACGTCGCCGATCTGCGGAAACCGCTCCTTCCAACTCTCCATCCGCGCGCGCATCGTGTCGCCGAGAACCGTCGCGCGGGCGCAGAGATTCTCCTCCTCGATCACGTCGAGCACCGCGTGCGCAGCCGCCTGCGCGACCGGGTTCCCGACGTAGGTGCCGCCGATCGCCGAGTCTCCCGGCGCGTCCATGATCTCCGCCTTCCCGATCACGCCGGAGAGCGGGAGGCCCATAGCGATCGACTTCGCGACCGTGATCAGGTCGGGCTCGACGCCGTAGTGCTCGATCGCGAAGAGCTTCCCCGTGCGCCCGAACCCGGTCTGCACCTCGTCGACAACCATGACGATCCCGTGCTCGTCACAGATCCGGCGCACGCCCTGCACGAACTCACGTGGCGCGACGACGAAGCCGCCCTCCCCCTGCACGGGCTCGATCACGATGGCGGCGACCGTCTCCGCGGCGACCTGCGTCACCAGCGCGCGCTCGAGCGAGGCGAGCGCCGTCTTCCAGTCGGGCCCGCGGTAGTCGTTCGGGAACGGCACGCGGTAGACCTCGGGCGCAAACGGGCCGAGGCCGGCCTTGTACGGGTGCGTCTTCGAGGTCAGCGAGAGGCTGAGCAGCGTCCGCCCGTGGAAGCCGCCCTCGAAGCCGATCACCGCCGGCCGGCCGGTGTGC
>DATAEF010000042.1:0-25914 GCA_036258155.1 Gaiellaceae bacterium
AGGCGGCTTGCTGCCGCGATCCGCCGCGGATCCGCCGTGAGGTAGCGGAGCCTGCGCACGACCCACTTCGACATGCCCACGATTCCCCCGCCGAGCGCGGCGAACAGGACCGCGAGACCGAGCAACGATGGCCTGTTCCCATCATCCGAGCTTTGCGGCACCGGCACGTCTCGGGCCGTCCGGCCACCCCGTCCGACCCGGCCGGCAGCCCCGAGCTGCCCACGCCCGAGCGCCGCCACGGCCTGGGCATTCTCGGATGCGAAGGAATAGATTCCCGAGAAGGTCCCCCTCCCCGGAGTCGGGTCGAAGGCGACCCAGCCGTGTCCCGGGAACCAGACCTCCACCCACGCGTGCGCGTTGTGGTCCGTGACCCGCCACACTCCGTCGACGAGCGTCCCGCTCGTAAAGCCGACGGCAACCCGAGAAGGAATCCCGAGGAGGCGGAGCATCACCGCCATCGCCCCGGCAAAGTGCTGGCAGTAGCCGGCCTTCGTGGCCGTGACGAAGCTGACGAGCGGCGGAACCTCGAACGAACGGGGCGGCTGCTGTTCGTACCGGAATCCGCCGAAGCGCCGAAACCACGACTCGAGCGCGAGGACCGACGCGTAGGGCGTGCGCGCGTTGCCGGTAACGCGTAGCGCCTCCTCGAAGACAGGTCGATACGCGCCGAACGCGGTGTACCTCGGATCGGCCAGGAGCGCTCGAACCTTGTTGGCGCGCTGCGTCTCTCCGAATGCAGGCAGGCGCTGTCCCCACACGGTCAGGAAGCGATGCGCGGCCGACGGGTATCGCGCTCGCACGCGCGCGAGCGCTGCGGGCGATGGATCGGGGACGTAGCTCCATACGCGATAGCGCGTGCCTGCGTCGAGCGTATGTCTCGCCTGAATGACGCCCCCCGAGAGAAAGAAGACGGTTCCGAGTGATCGCGCCGCAAGCACGACGGGCGTGCCCGCCGCGACGAGGTGGTTGTCGACGAGTGCCTTCACCTCGACCCTTTGCTCGAGCCAGTGACTCTCGTCACGTGACCGAGGTGGACCGAACGAGTCTGGCGGGACGGATCGCTCTCCCTCGGCCACTACTTGCGGAGAGAGCTGCTCGAGCCAGCGGTCCGCCGTGAACAGATCGAGCGTGGATGCCCGCCAGTACTGGGCACGCTCGGGGCCCTCGATCTCGAGGACGACGGTTTCCGTCCGCGGGAACCGAATTCCGTCGTAGTGCGCATCCCACACGAACTGGACACCGAGCGCCCTCGCCGGCAGTCCTCTCAAGTCCCAGTTCTCCCACTCGACGACCGCCCCGCGGACGAACGTCGTCGACGTGGACGCCCAGACGGAAACCGCCACGACGAGTCCGGCCGTCGCGGCGCCGACCGCAAGACCGGGCACCGATCGTGCGCGGAGAACGAGGAAGATCGAGAGTGCGGCAGCAAGAGCAAGCGCCCCGATTGCGACGTCGCCGTCGCTGACGAGGGTCGCCGGCCACCCGGCCGCGGCCACCGTCACGGCGGCAGCCATCAGCGGTCGACGGGCGGCGACCAGCAGCGCTGTAGCGGCGGCGAACGCGAAGATCGCGACAAGCAGGAGTGCGTGCATCTCCGGACGTCGCGTCGGATCGAAGGGAAGGACGACGCCGTAGTAATCGCCGACCCCACGGGTGACCGCGTCGACGACCGGCGCGACGACACGTTCGTCACGGAACGGAAGAAGCTCCCAGGGCTGTGCTCCGAAGGCGAACCACAAAACGCCCGCGCCCGCGCCGACGACTGCAAGACCACGTAGCCGGTGGCCGGGAAGCAGTGCCGGAACGAGAGCGAGCCCGACGACGACGACGGCTTCGCCGACCTCGCGTGGCTCCTGCATCCTGAGCCATGACGCCGAGATGACGATCGCCGGGATCACGGATGCGGCAAGCGTCCTACCCACTGGCAACTGTCCACGCGCGAGGGTGACCGAGCGCTACGGCGAGGTCGTCTGCAGACCGCACGACCGCAGTAGGAACTCCCGAGACCGTGAGCCGGAGTGGGCCTGTAGCCGCCCGGGTCGGCCGCCCCGCGAAGCTCGGCGCGTCGATCCAGACGACCGAGACGCGTTGGCGTGTAGCTGCGCCGAGGAGCGCCTCCACCGTCTGGGGCTCGAGGATCGCCGTCACGACCACGAGCTCGCCCGCCTGCCCGGCCGGCGACTGACCGCGTCCGAGCGACTGCGACAGACCGAGGGTCGCGTCCGGTTCTGCGCCGGCGAGCGCGTCGAGGACGGCACGAAAATCCCCGTCGAGCGAGCGCATCTGAACGACATCACGCCCCGTCCCCGTCGTGACGAGCGTGGTCCTGCGCCCCCGGCCGGCGTGGAGCTTGAGAATGGAGCCCGCGGCGCGGACGGCCGTATCGAAGCTCGAATCGGGTGGTGTGCCCACGGCTCCGCGTGAGTCGCAGTCGAGCAGGACGACAACCGCGTCACGAAGGTCGTCCTCGAGCTCCTTGACCATCAGCTGCCCCCGCCGTGCCGTCGTCGGCCAATGCACGCGACGAAGGGACTCGCCCCGTTCGTACTCCCGCACCGAGTGGAAGTCGAAGCCGGCCGGCCGGCGCAGAATGAGTCGGCGTCCGTCTCCGCCGTGCCGCCCCGAGTCGCTGAACAGCGATTGGAGGTCGACGACCCGCGGGTGCACGACGACGCCTGCAGCCGACGAGTCGACTGGGATCGAAACAGACTCGAGGCCGAGGTAGTCGCCGAGCACGACCCGTGCGTCCGAGATCCAGAAGGCCCCACGTGGGACGTTTCCGAGGTCCAGCTCGCCGGACGCTGTCTGGCCATGGCCGCGCAGGCGGCTCTCGTATGGGCCGAGCCGCCCGAGAACGCCGTGGGCGACGAGCGAGCCCACTGGGAGACGCGACGCACGGTGCGCTTCGATTCGAAGTCGAACGCGCTCGCCTTCGATGGCGGGTGCCGGCTCGACCTGATAGTCGATGGTCACGGGCCCGCGCACGAGGCCCGCCCAGATCCCCGCGGCTCCGGCGGCGATGAGAAGGCCGACCCCCGCGACTCCGAGTGGGCGCGATCCGAAAGCGAGCGCGGCAGCCGTGACCCCGAAACCCAGCACCAGCGCACTCCCGAGCCGGCTCATACCGGCACCGGGGTCTGGTCGAGGGCGTCCTGAACGACCTCGGCGCCCGTGAGTCCGACCGTACGCGCCTCGGGGGCCAGGATCAGCCGATGGGCCAGCACGGCGACGCCGACCGCCTGCACGTCCTCCGGAAGCACGTAGTCGCGCCCTCCTGCGACGGCGCGCGCCTTCGCCATGCGCAGGAGCGCGATTCCCGCTCGGGGACTGGCTCCGAGCGCGAGCTTCTGGCTCCCGCGCGTGTGCCGGAGGATCGAGACGACGTATCGACCCACGCTCTCCTCGACGTAGACCGCGCGTGCGGCCTCGATCGCGGCGAGCACGTCGTCGTGGTGTGCGACGGCTTCGAGCCGGTCCAGCGGGGGCGCCGTCGTCTGTTCGGCCAGCATGCGCGCCTCTTCGGCGAGTGGTGGATAGCCGAGCGAGAGCCGCGCCGTGAACCGGTCCAGCTGAGCCTCGGGCAACGGGTAGGTCCCTTCGTACTCGATCGGGTTCTGCGTTGCGACGACGAGGAACGGGAGCTGCAGCACATAGCTCGTCCCGTCGATCGTGACCTGCGCCTCCTGCATCGCCTCGAGGAGCGCCGACTGTGTCTTCGGCGACGCGCGGTTGATCTCGTCGACGAGCAGGACGTTGGCGAACACGGGGCCGGGCTTGAACTCGAACTCGTTCTCCTTCTGATTGAAGACGTTGACCCCCGTGACGTCGGTCGGAAGGAGATCCGGCGTGAACTGCAGCCGCGAGAACGAGAGATGGAGCGAACGCGCGAGGGACTTCGCGAGCATCGTCTTCCCCACGCCTGGAAAGTCCTCGATGATCAGGTGCCCTTCCGCGAGGAGGCAGAGCACGCACAGCTCGAGTGTTGCTCGGGGCGCCTTGACCGCAAGCTCGAGGTTGGCGACGACGCGCTCGACGACATCCGCCGCCGCGACGGAGGCCACCGCCTCGCCGGCGCGAGTGCCGTCGTTCATACCTTCGAGAGTACCCGCTCCACTTCGTCGAGCACAGCGGCCGCGATGACGCGCTTGGGAGCCTTGCCGACCTTGCGCTCGCCCCCCTCGGAGACCAGGACCACCTCGTTGTCCAGAGCGTCGAACCCGATGTCCGGTCGGCCGATGTCGTTGAAGACGAAGAGGTTCGCGTTCTTCGCGTGCCGTTTCTCGCGTGCGCGCTCGAGACCGGATCCCGAGCCGTCCGCGGCGAAACCCACGAGCACCTGATCGGCTCTCCGTGCTGCCCCCAGCGACGCGAGTACGTCCGTCGTCGGCTCGAGCTCGATGACCCAGGGCACGTCGTCCTTCGGTCTCTTGGTCGCCGGAGGCGAGGGATGCCGGTAGTCGGCAACGGCGGCAGCCATGACGATCACGTCCGCATCAGCGCGTGCGAGCGCCTCGCGCGCGAGATCGTCCGCCGTCGGCGTCTCGACGACCGTGACGCCGGCCGGAGCCGGCACAGCGAGATTCGCAGCGAGCAACGTGACGTCCGCACCACGACGACGCGCCTCCTCGGCCACTGCAACGCCCATACGACCAGACGAGCGGTTGCCCACGTATCGAACGGCATCGAGCGGCTCGCGCGTTCCGCCCGCGGAGACGACGACGCGCTTGCCGCGAAGCGGGCTCGTCGCGTGCGAGCGGAGAAGCTCCTCCACGCGATCGAGAATGTCCTCGGGCTCCGCCATCCGTCCCATCCCTTCTTCCCCTTCCGCGAGCTCCCCCTCCACCGGTCCGACGAACTCGACCTCGCGTGCTCGGAGCGTCGCCACATTCGCCTGGGTGGCCTCGTGCGTCCACATCCGCGTATTCATCGCGGGGGCGACGAGCACAGGTCCGGCGTGCGCCAGCGCCGCCTCGGTCAGCAGATCGTCGGCGAGTCCGTGGGCCAAGCGCGCGAGGGTGTTCGCGGTCAGCGGCGCGACGACCAGCAGATCGGCCCGTCGGAGATGTGGGTACGGATCGTCGCTGCGCGCCTTCCGGGCGAGCGCGAAGAACGTCTCGGCCGAGACGAATCGCTCCGCTGAAGCTGTGACGAGTGGGTACACGTCGTGGCCCGCTCGGACGAGCAGTCGGGCGAGCGTGCACGCCTTGTAGGCCGCTATCCCCCCCGTGACGCCCAGCAGGACGCGTGCCATGTTCGCCCGCTCAGGCGGGGAGGTTATACGTGATCTTCCCGCGGGCGATCTCTTCCATCGCCATCGTCAAGTAGTTCTTCGAGCGGGATTCGATCAGGGGTGGAGGCGCCTCGTCGAAGCCGATTCCCTCGCCGAGCTGGTGGTGGTAGTTGTTGATCTGTCGCGCACGCTTGGCGGCGACGATCACGAGCCCATAGCGGGATCCGTCGACTTTTTCGAGCAAATCGTCGATTCGAGGATGAATCATGACCGGCCCATGGTACCTGCACGGGCCAGCTCGCACTCCACGATCGCCGCGAGGGCCGCGGTGGCCCGCTCGAGCTCGTCGTTTCGCACCATGTACCGGAAGCGATGGGCTTGCTCGAGCTGAGCACGCGCGAGGGCGATGCGCTCGCCGATCTCGCCCGTGCTCTCGGTCGCCCGCGCTTTCAGTCGCCGCTCGAGCTCCGGGACGTCCGCCGCGATGAAGATCGTCACGCTCCCGCTCACATTCGCCTGAACGTCCAACGCTCCCTCGAGCTCGAGCTCGAGCACGCAGACTCGACTGTGGTCGGCGATCCTGTCGAGCTCCGACCTTAGCGTTCCGTACCGGCGTCCCGACACGTACGAGACGTGCTCGAGGAACTCACCGGCCTCGACGCGGCGCGTGAACTCGTCGTCCGACAGGAACCAGTAGTCGCTCCCGTCGACCTCGCCCGGTCGCTGTGCGCGCGTCGTCGCGGAAACGGCGACCTCCACCTCCGGTACGCGTTCGCCGAGGCCCTTGATGAGCGTGCCCTTCCCTGCGCCCGACGGCCCGGTGATCACGAACACGGGCAACGACACGGGCAAGACTAGTGCCGATGCGGCAGCGACCGCGAAGCGGCTGCTCTTAGAGATGTTCGCGCGACCGGGATCCGCGCTCGCGGATTCCGGTCTTGCGCAAACGTCACGAGCGGTGGTTGAAGAGCTCGACGAGCTCCGTCCGTTGGCGCTCGGAGAGACCGCCAACGGTCTTCGACTGGCTGATCCGGCACTGATTGAGCAGACGCGCCGCCTTGACCCGACCGAACTTCGGCACGGCCATGAGCATGTCGAAGACCTTCGCCGTCGAGACGTACTCGGGGGGGTCGAGAAGGATGTCCTCGATGCTCTCTCGGCCCGCCTTCAGGTCCCGCTTGAGCTGTGCGCGCCTGACTCGAACATCGTTCGCCCGCTGAAGAGCTTCCATCCTCTGGTCGAGCGAGCGCGCCGGTGCCTGCGCGTGCGTCTTCGTCGTGACCATGAGCCGGACGAGTCTACCAAGACTAAACCTCTGGTCAAGCGGGAACGTTTTAGCCTATTTCCAGGCATTTTTGCGTTGTCTAGCTTGTCGACAGAACATCGCGAAAGCGAGATGAGCGCGTGAGACCGTGAATGTCACGCCCGCCGAGCGCCGTCGAGGCGGTCTCGGCACTCTCGAGCTCGACCCGGATTCGCCCCGGTGCCATGGGATCCGCGAAGAGAACCGTGCCCAGCGCAACGGCGCTCGCGCCCGCCCCGACGACGTTGCGAGCGTCGGCTGTGGAGCTCACGCCACCCATCCCCACGATCGGCAGGTCGACGGCTTCCGAACAGGCGTGGATGCAGGCCAGCGCGATCGGCCGCAGGCCGGGCCCGGAGTAGCCTCCTGGGCCGCGGGCGAGCCTCGAACGACGCGTGCCCGGGTCGAGAGCCAGTCCTCGGATCGTGTTCACGAGCGAAAGACCGTCTGCTCCCGCGTCAGCGACTGCACGCGCGCTCTCCGCGATGTCCCACCCTGCCGGCGCGAGCTTTGCGTAGAGGGGCTTCGTCGTGACGCCCCTCGCAGCCGCGACGAGCTCGGCCGCCGTCTCGGGCGCCTCTTCGACGTTCGGGCACGAGAGATTGAGCTCGAAGACCGTGACGGACGCCTCGCCGTCGAGTCGCTCGCAGATGCCGGCATAGTCGCTCGCCGAGAAGCCGCCGACCGAGACCCAGAGCGGCACTCCGAGCTCTGCGAGCTGCGGCAGGTTCTCCCTCGCGAACGCGTCGAGGCCAGGGTTCTGAAGGCCGATCGAGTTGAGCATCCCGGTCTCCACCTCGGCAATCCGCGGAGGTCGGTTGCCCTCGCGAGCGAGCGGAGTCACCGTCTTCGTCACGAAGGCGTCGAGCTGCATCGCGACGCCGGGCGCGGTGAGCGCGTCGAGGCAGCCGCTCGCGTTGAGGATGGGAACCTTCACGCAGCGTCCCGCAGCACCGGTCCGTCGACGCAGAGCCGTCGGTAGCGACCGGCAATCTCCACGACGCAGCCGTAGCAGGCCCCGTATCCGCACGCCATCGGTGCCTCCCAGGCGAGCTGCGCGCGAGGGACGAGGGCACGAACGGCCTCGAGCATGGGCTCGGGCCCACATGCGAGCACGTCGCCGGGATCGTGGGGGAGCACGTCGGTCACGAGAGATGGCTCGACGACGACAGTGGCGCCCGGGAGGAGCCGCGCGGCCGCGGCATGGTGCTCGGTCCGGAAGCCCAGCACCGCAGGGGGATGGCCGAGTGCTTCCGCCAGGTACGGCATCGGCGCGATTCCGATGCCGCCGGCGACGAGCAGCGGTCGCTCGAGCTGCAGGTCGTAGCCGTTGCCGAGAGGGCCGAGCACATGGACCGTCCGGCCGGCGTTCAGCTCGCAGAGAGCGCGCGTGCCGGGCCCGACCGGGTCGATCAGGAACACAAGCTCGCCGGGAGGCGCCTGGCAGAGGCTCATCGGCCGCGGGAGCACCCTGCCGGGCGCTTCCAGCATGAAGAACTGCCCTGGGATGCCGGGCTCGAGCTGGCCGCGCTCGAGACGGAGGAGCGTGTACGGCCCAACCGGCTCGGCGCCGACGACTGCGAGTCGCTGGCGGCCGGCGACTCGTCCGCCGAGGAACAGTGTGTCACGGGGGAACAGAGCTACACCTCGATCCCGATGCGCTCTTGGAGCGAGAGCGCCGACTCGGCGCGAGCGTTTGCGATGGCGTGCACCGCGGCCGCCGCTCCCGAGATCGTCGTCACGCACGGCACACGGGCGACGAGCGCGGCCTCGCGGATCAGGTAGCCGTCGGCTCTCGCGCCGCTGCCCTGCGGTGTGTTGATGACGAGGTCGCATCGTCCGCGCCGGACGAGATCGACAACGGTCGCCTCGTCGGAATCGGCATCCGCGACTTTGGCCACCTCCTCGATCTGCAGCCCGGCTGCCCGCAGCGTCCGAGCCGTGCCTTCCGTGGCCACGAGCTCGAAGCCGAGCCCGGCCAGGGCAGCCGCCACGGCAACGGCCGCGGGCTTGTCCTCGTCCCGAACGGATAGGAAAGCCGTTCCGGACGACGGCAATGGCCGTCCGGCAGCCCTCTCGGCTTTCGCGAGCGCGGTCGGAAGATCGGCCGCGCTCGCCATGACCTCGCCCGTCGATCGCATCTCGGGCCCGAGCACGGGGTCCGCTCCGGGAAAGCGCGAGAACGGCAGAACAGCTGCTTTCACGCTCACCTGCGCAGGCCTCGGCGCCGGAAGTTCGAGCTCCCGGAGCGTCGCCCCCGCCGCAAGCCTGCATGCGGCGTCGACGAGATTCACGCCGATCGCCTTGCTCGCGAAGGGCACGGTGCGAGACGCGCGAGGGTTGACCTCGAGGACGTACACGATCGAGTCGGCGATCGCGACCTGGACGTTGAGCAAGCCGACAACCCCGAGCGCCGGCCCGAGGAGCTTGACCACGCGCTCGACCTCGAGAGCCGCTGCGAGCGTCAACGACGGCGCCGGAAGGACGCAGGCGGAGTCGCCCGAGTGCACGCCGGCCTCTTCGACGTGCTGCATGACCGCGGCGATGTAGACCTCGTCGCCGTCGCAGAGCGCATCGACGTCGAGCTCGGTCGCGTGCTCGACGAAGCGATCGAGGAGCACCTGACCGTGAACCGCGGCCATCGCGGCGGCGAGCTGCTCGGCGTCGTAGCAGACCCGCATCGCGCGGCCGCCGAGCACGTACGACGGCCGTACGAGAACGGGGTACTCGATCTGGTCGACCGCTGCGAGCGCCTCGTCGAGACCCGAGACGGTGGCCCACGGCGGGCAGCGCACCCCGAGATCGCCGGCGAGCGAGCCGAAGCGCTCGCGATCCTCGGCCAGATCGATCGCCTCGTGAGGCGTGCCGAGGATCCGGTAGCCGCCCTCCTCGATGTGACGCGCGAGGCGCAGCGGAGTCTGACCGCCGAACTGCGTGACGACGCCGACGGGCTGCTCGCGATCGCAGACCGCGAGGACCTCCTCCGGGGAAAGCGGCTCGAAGTAGAGCCGATCCGACGTGTCGTAGTCCGTCGACACCGTCTCGGGGTTGCAGTTCACCATGACGGCCTCGTACCCGAGCTCACGGAACGTCTTCGCGGCGTGGACGCAGCAGTAGTCGAACTCGATCCCCTGGCCGATGCGGTTGGGGCCCGAGCCGAGGATGACCACCCGCGGCTTGTCGCTTGCCGGAAGCGCCTCGTCCTCCTCGCCCCACGTCGAGTAGAAGTAGTTCGATGCGGCCTCGACCTCGCCCGCGCAGGAGTCGACACGGCGGAAAGCGGGGCGCACGCCCCGCTCGTGGCGCAGGCGGCGCACCTCCGCGCCGCTGAGACCGCGGGCGACACCGATCGTGTCGTCTCCCCATCCCGCGCGTTTCGCGCGCGCCAGATCTCCGCTCTCGAGCGCGAGCCGCGCGTTGGCGAGCTGCTCCTCGAACCACGGATGCAAGCCGTCCGGGATGTCGTCTTCGAGGAGGCTCGCCCAGGGAGTTGGGGAGCCGTGCTCGAGCTCGCGCGAGCCGTGTGCCTTGAGGAAGGCCTCGGAGAACGTCCGCCCGATGCCCATCGCCTCTCCGACCGACTTCATCTGTGTCCCAAGCGTTTGGTCCGCACCGGGGAACTTCTCGAACGCGAACCGAGGGAACTTGACGACGACGTAGTCGAGCGTCGGCTCGAAGCTCGCGGGAGTCGTCCGAGTCAGGTCGTTGGGGATCTCGTCCAGCGTGTAGCCGACGGCCAGCTTGGCGGCGACCTTCGCGATCGGATACCCGGTCGCTTTCGATGCGAGCGCGGACGAGCGCGAGACGCGCGGGTTCATCTCGATGACGCGCAGTGCACCGGTCTCGCGGTCCCGCGCGAACTGGATGTTCGAGCCCCCGGTCTCGACTCCCACCGCACGAATCACCGCGGCGGCGGCGTCACGAAGCTCCTGATAGGCCTCATCCGAGAGCGTCATCTGCGGCGCGACCGTGACGGAGTCGCCTGTGTGCACGCCCATGGGGTCGAGGTTCTCGATCGAGCAGACGACGACGACGTTGTCCGCATGATCCCGCATCAGCTCGAGCTCGAACTCGTCCCAGCCGCGGACCGACTCCTCCACGAGAACCTGGCCGATCGGCGACTCCCACAACCCACGCTCGACCTGGAACTCGAGCATGGCGCGATCCTCCGCGAAGCCGCCGCCGTGCCCGCCGAGCGTGAACGCGGGCCTCACGACCGCCGGCAGCGACACGCCTTCGAGCTCGGCGAGCGAGGTGACGATGCGCGAGGCCGGCACTTGCAGGCCACAGCTGCGAACCGCTCGCCGGAACTCCTCGCGGTCCTCCGCTCGCCGGATGACCTCGACGGGAGCGCCGATCAGCTCGACGCCGAGGTCTTCGAGCACCCCTGCCTCCGAGAGGGAGACGGCGAGGTTGAGCGCCGTCTGCCCACCCAGCGTGGGCAGGAGAGCGTCGGGCCGCTCCCGGGCGAGCACGGACGCGACGCTCTCGAGGTCGAGCGGCTCGATATACGTGCGATCGGCGAAGCCCGGGTCGGTCATGATCGTGGCGGGATTCGAGTTGACGACGACCGTCCGGTAGCCCTCTTCCCGCAGCACCTTGAGGGCCTGACAGCCCGCGTAGTCGAACTCGCACGCCTGGCCGATGACGATAGGCCCGGACCCGATGACGCAGATCGACTCGAGGTCGCGGCGAGCGGGCACTTAGCCGGCCGTCCTGAGCTCTTCGACCCAGTTCTCGAGGATCGGCCACGCGTCGTGAGGCCCCGGCCCCGCCTCTGGGTGGAACTGCACCGACTGCGCGCGCAGCTCGGGGAAGTCGAAGCCCTCGACTGTTCCGTCGTAGAGCGAGACGTACGTGGCTTCGGTCGCCGCAGAGGGCCTGACTGCAAAGCCGTGGTTCTGGCTGGTGACGAGCACTCGACCCGTCCGCCGCTCGAGCACAGGATGGTTGGCGCCGCGGTGGCCGAAGGGGAGCTTGAACGTCTCGTGTCCGGCTGCCAGGCCGAGCAACTGATGGCCGAGGCAGATTCCGAGCACCGGAACGCGCCCGAGCAAGCCCCTGACGGCGTCGGTCTCCGCGCGCAGCGGTTCCGGGTCGCCCGGCCCGTTCGAGAGGACGACACCGTCGTAGGCGGCAAGCTCGTCGGGCTCGGCGGTGTGAGGAAGCACGGTGACCGCGGCGCCGGCCTGAACGAGACGGCGCAGGATCGACCGCTTCGTGCCGTAGTCGACGACCGCGATTCTCGGAGAGCCCAACTCGCTGAACACGTAGGGCTCTGTGGCGGAGACCTGGGCGACGAGCGCCTGACCCTCCATCAGGGGCTGCCCGCGAACCTGCTCGAGCATGTCCGCCGGCGACACCCCCGCCTCGTCGGCTGCCGCCGCCGCACGCATCGCTCCGCTGTCGCGCAGACGCAGAACGAGCGCGCGGGTGTCGATCTCCTCGAGTCCGACGAGCCCGTGGCCGGCGAGCCACTCGGCCCAGTCCCGGCCGCCGAGCTGACGCATGAGCGCTGCTTTTGCATGCGGTCGCGACGACTCGGCGCGCGCGTCGGCGACGCCGTAGTTGCCGATCATCGGCGCCGTGAAGCAGACGAGCTGCTCCGCGTAGCTCGGGTCGGTGACGGTCTCCTGGTATCCGGTCATCGCTGTCGTGAACACGGCTTCCCCGAAAGCGACGCCGGGCGCGCCGACCGAGCGCCCGCGGAAGACCGTGCCGTCCTCGAGCACCAAGAACCCCGAGCTCACGCGGCGAACACCACCCGGCCGTCGGCAACCGTCTGGAGGACGCGGCCTCGCAACGTCTCGCCCAGGAGCCACGAGTTGGCAGAGAGCGAGCGGAAACCCTGCTCGGTGACCGTCGACTCGGCGTCGAGGTCGAGGACGACGAGGTTCGCGCGCGCGCCGACGTCGATCTTCGGCTCGGCGAGGCCGAAGACTCGCGCGGGCCCTGCCGACATGCGCTCGAGCAACGTCTCGAGCGAGAGCTCACCGGGAAGGACGAGATGGGTATAGAGCGCTGCGAACGCCGTCTCGAGGCCGGTGACGCCGAACGGAGCCTCCTCGAACGGGACGTCCTTCTCATGGCGCGCGTGCGGCGCATGATCGGTCGCCACGCACGAGATGGCTCCGCGGCGGAGGGCGTCTCGCAATACGGCCCGGTCATGCTCGGATCGCAGTGGAGGGTTCATCTTCATGTTGGGATCGAGCGAGCGCACGGCGTCGTCGGTGAGGACGAGATGGTGCGGTGTCACCTCGCCCGACACCGCGGAACCGGCAGCCAAGGCGGCGTCGAGAGCAACCACCGACTCCCGAGCGGACAGGTGCATCAGGTGGATGGGCCGCTCTTCGGCGGCGGCGAGCGCGAGATCGCGCTCCACCATGACGCTCTCCGCGGTCGACGGATACCCACCGAGGCCGAGCTCTGCCGACACCTCCCCTTCGTGCGCGTGGCCTCCACGCGAGAGCGTGGGCTCCTCGCAATGGAGCGCGAGTGGTCGCCGGGTGAGCGCGCTGTACTGGAGTGCGCGTCGCATCAGCCCGGCGGACTCCACGGGCCACCCGTCGTCCGTGAACGCGACCGCCCCCGTGGCCGCGAGCTCCGCCATCTCCGTCAGCTTCTCCCCGCGCTGCCCCGTGCTGATGGCGGCCATGAAACCCGTCGGAACGACTGACTCCTCGCGCGCACGCTCGACGAGGGCGCGGAGCACGGCTGCCGAATCGACGACCGGATCCGTGTTCGGCATGGCGAGGATCGCGCAGAACCCGCCCGCGGCCGCCGCCTCCGTCCCCGACCGCAACGTCTCCTCGTCCTCACGTCCGGGCGTGCGCAGATGCACGTGGGGATCGACGAACGCAGGCGCGATCACGGTCGCGCGCACGCCACCGGGCTCGATCGCGCTGATGACGCCGTCCGTGACCGTGACCCGGAGTGATTCGTCGATACCCTGCGTCGGAGAGACGACTCGCCCTTCGAGTGTGAGCGAGTCGGGATTCCCGTTGCGACTCGCGAGAATCACACCACCTCCGGGGCACCGGTGAGCGCCGAGGGAACCTCCCGGGTCTCCCGGGCCCCCTCCCCTGGCCCGCTGTCGCGGACAGGTCGCTGCACGACCAGGTCGTAGAGCACCGCCATTCGCACGACGAGCCCCGCTCGCACCTGGTCGGTGACGAGAGCGGCAGCGGAGTCGGCGACCCGCGGATCGATCTCGACCCCGCGATTCATCGGCCCCGGATGCATCACCACCTGACCCGAGCGCACACGCTCGGGGGTGACCGCGTAGAGCGCGCTGTACTCCCGGAGCGACGGCACGAAGGCTTCCCCGGGCCCCATCCGCTCAGCCTGCATGCGGAGCACGTAGATCGCGTCCGCGTCGCGGATCGCACCTATGTCCGTCGAAACCTCGCACCCGAGCGCCTCGATCCCGCGCGGGAGGAGCGTGGGCGGCGCGACGAGCAACGCATGCGCGCCGACGAGTCCGAGAGCCTGCACGAGCGAGCGTGCGACCCGAGAGTGGAGAACGTCGCCGACGATCGCAACTGTGAGCCCCTCGAGACGGCCGAGCGACTCGCGCAGCGTGTAGAGGTCGAGCAGCGCCTGTGTCGGGTGCTGGTGTTTCCCGTCACCGGCGTTGACGACGTGTGCGCCCGCGTACCGCGCGACGAGTACCGGCGCACCGATCGACGGATGGCGCACGACGATGACGTCCGGGTCGTAGGCGGCGAGCGTCAGAGCGGTGTCCTTGAGCGACTCACCCTTGTCCACCGAGGAGCCGGCCGACCGAACCGACATCGTGTCGGCCGAGAGTCGCTTCGCCGCGAGCTCGAAGCTCGAGAGCGTCCGCGTCGACGACTCGTAGAAGAGATTCACGACCGTTCTCCCGCGCAACGTCGGGAGCTTCTTGACCTCACGGTCGAGAGTCGCTCCGAGCGACAGAGCCGTGTCGAGGACGCGCTCGACGTCGCCACGATCGAGGTCTCGGATCGAAAGGAGGTGGCGCCGGGCGGGCGCGGGGAGCCGAAGCTCAGACATGGCCGCCGTCCTCGCTCTCGGCTACGAGGAGCACGCCGTCTCGCTCGTCGATCTCGACGAGCTCCACCTGAACACGCTCGCCACGACCCGTCGGGAGGTTCTTGCCCACGTAGTCCGGGCGAATCGGAAGCTCTCGATGCCCGCGGTCCACGAGCACGGCGAGCTGCACGCGCGCCGGGCGGCCGAACTCCAAGAGGGCCTCGATTGCAGCACGAATCGTGCGGCCCGTGTAGAGCACGTCGTCGACGAGAACGACCGTCATCCCCTCGATCGGGAACGAGACGCTCGTCGCGCGCACGACCGGCTGACGATCGGGCGCCCTCCCGTCGCGGACGTGCACGTCGTCTCGATGGAACGTGATGTCGAGCCCGCCGACGGGGAGCTCGACACCGCTTCGCTCCTCGACCAGGTGCCGTAGCCTCGACGCGAGCGGCACGCCGCGCGTCTGGATCCCGACGAGCGCAACGCGCGAGAGGCCGGGGCCTTCGGGCGCTGCGTTCCGCTCGATCAGTTCGTGAGCGATGCGAGAGAGGGACTTCGAGATCGCGTCGGCGTCGAGCAGGCGCTTCGCCGAGGCGTGATCCGGGACGTGCGTCGTCAAGCTCACTCCTTTCCGGCCTCACTGGACCGGCTTAAAGGACGCGGTCAGTCTAGCGAGCAGTGACGATGCCCAGGCGCGCGGTAGCGAAGAGGCCGCGTTTCACTCCTCCTCGTCCTCGATCTCGGCGAGCGCGTCGATCGCGTCGCGGGCCTCGTCGATGTCGGACTCGGCGACGAGCACCTTGAGCGGCGGGTCGTCGAGAGCGTCCGCATCGTGCTCGACGGCCGCCTCGAGCTGAGACTCGATTCCTGCGGCCGCAAGGAGCTCCTGGAGCTCTTCTCCCTCGGCCACGTCCCCCGCGATCGTCACCTGTACGAGCCGTGTCACGTCTCCTCGGACCCTACAACAGCACGGCTCGACCGGGCTCCCGCCCGAACGAGCTCCGGTGCGCCTCGCTCGGGGAACGGGATGTCGACCATGTCGAAGTCGCGCGGCACGACGGTCTCGGGGAAGAGCTCGCGCGCCTCCTCGACCACCTGATGGCCGAAGTAGCGAGTCGACAGGTGTGTGAGCGCGAGCAACCGCACTCCCGCCTCGCGAGCGACGAGCGCGGCCTCGCCGGCCGTCGAGTGGAGCGTTTCGCGTGCACGTTCGAGCTCGTCCGAGAGGAACGTCGCCTCGTGGACGAGCACATCGGCGCCCGCCGACGCCTCGACGACGGACGCCGCCGGCAGCGTGTCTCCGCTCAGGACGAGTTTCCTCCCCGGGCGAGCGGGCCCGAGAACCTGTGCGGAGGTCACCTCCTGCCCGCCTGCCAGGACCACGCTCTCACCACGTTGGAGGCGTCCGCGCTCAGGACCGTCGGGGACGCCGAGCGCCGCGGCGGCCTCGACGTCGAACCGGCCCGGACGCTCGCCCTCGACGATCGCGTAGCCGATCGCCGACACGCCGTGGTCGACCGGGAACGTCTCGATACGATAGCCCGCGCGCTCGAGGACCGCGCCGGCCTCGAGCTCGGTGGGCTCGACCGCATACGAGAGACGCCCGACGATGCGGCGGAGCCCCGACAAGAGCTCGCGCAGGCCGCTCGGCCCGTAGACGCGGAGCGGCAGCTCCCGCCCGCGGAGCGAATACGTCTTGAGCATCCCGGGAAGGCCGAGGTAATGGTCGGCGTGGAAGTGCGTGAGGTAGATCTCCTCGAGCTCGACCAGTCCGATGTCCGACCGCAGGAGCTGGCGCTGTGTCCCTTCGGCGCAGTCGAAGAGGATCCTGTCCCCGCCGCGCCGGACGAGCGTGGCCGACAGTGCGCGCTTGGCGGTCGGCATGGAGCCGGACGTCCCGAGAAAGACGACGTCGAGCTCCACGGCGGCGGATTCTAGTCGTGCTCTCGAAATCGACCCGCGGCGCAGGTCAAGCGAGTTCGGGTCAGATGCGCTCGAAGGCGAGGTCCGTGTACACCATCTCGCCCTTGAACTTCTTCGCCGCCAGGTCCCACGGAAAGAAGATCGCGTTTCGCCACTCGAGCCGTTCTCCCGTCGGCTCGTGCTCGAGCCACTTCGCCTCGTGCGTCGCGGTGACGCGGGCTTCCTCGCAGACGCCCTGCGGACCGATCACGATGTATTCCAGATCGAAATGGATGTCCGGAAACGCCGTGAGCAGCTCGGTGTAGAAGCGCGCCGCTCCGTCGTGGCCCTCCCAGCGCGCGCCGGTGCCCATCACCTCGTACACGCAGTCCTCGGTCAGCGTCGAAATCAAGCCGGGGAGGTCGCGGTTGTCCTCGGCGATCGAGTGCGTCTTCCAGAGCTGGCGGATCTCCGCGTACTCGTCGACGTCGACGGGCCGCCGAAGCAGCTCGAGGATCCGGTCTGAGGCCATGCGGCGGTTTCTATCAGCCGCTCACGCCCGTTGCGACGCTGCCGGCGCTGCTACGGAACGAGCAGCCGCTGCCCCGGGACGATCGTCGCGCTTCCGAGGCCGTTTCGGCTTTCCAGCTTCCACACGCCCTCGCGCGGATCGCCGCCGTAGCTCGCCACCGCGATCGACCACAGGGTCTCTCCGGGCTGGACGACGTGGTAGCGCGGTTGCGGGCCTGCGCCCGTGTCACGCGCCAGCACGGCCCACAAGACCGCTGCCACGAGCATCACGACCACGATGCGTCCGAACATACGTTCGCAGTATGAGCGAACAGGTGTTCGGTTGTCAAGGTCGGCGTGTGAGAACTGCGTTCTGAACGAGGAGCGTTCGCCGGGTCAGGTTCGCCTCGGCCGCGAGCTCCACCGTCACCTCCACCGGGCCGCCCGCCCGAGTGGGTGCCCGCACGGCGACGTTCGCGGGGCGCAGTCCTCGGATCCGGGCTGCACGGCAGCGAGGGCGAGTCTCGATGAGGAACACGCCGTCTAGCAAGCGCACACACACGAGTGCGCGGGCGTCCTCGCCCGCGGCGACGCGCGCGGTCACCGCCGAGGCGAGCGCACCGACGGCCACAGCCGCTCCTACGACCTCCTCGCCGGGCGCCCACTCGGTCACCGTTCCGGCGCAGCCGCTCTGCACCTCGGCGATCGCAGCCTGCACCGCTGCGGCGGCAGGACGCGCGGTGCCGTCCGCCCTGCGAAGTCCCGCCTGAAACCCTGTCCGCAAGCCGTCGTCCTGGAACCCGAAGAAGCTGACCTCGGCGATGTCGGGGTCGCATGCGGCCTGGCGGATCAACCGGCCGTAGATGGAGGCCTGAGTCAGCTCGTCGGTCACCGGAACATTCTCGAGCCCGTGGTAGCCGGGGCGCCCCGAGGTGTCGACCTGCCAGCCGACCTCGTCGAGATGGAGCCGCAAGCCGTCGACCGTAGTGGGCTGCGCGGTCCCGTGAAAAGCGTCCCATAGCGCCTGCTTGATGCGGTCGAGGTTGACGAATCCCGCGTTCGGCCACGCGTATCCACGCTCGAGCGGATCGGTCGCCTCGTTGGGATACGGGTGGAAGCTGAACGCATCCATGAGAGGGCGTGTGCGACCGCTCGTGCGGTACCAGGTGCCAAGCGCTCGCAGGAAGCGAACCGGCGAGGTCGAGATGTTGTTCTTCGCGCCCGGACGATCGTTCCCGCGCGGCGAGAGACCGACGCCGACCACGGAGATCTCCGGGTCGACGGCCTTCAACGTGTCGTACGCGGCCGCGAGGTACGGCCCGAACGCCCGGGCGGATGCGTTCGCTCCCGTGGAGTCGAACTGCGGGCGCCAGAAGGCCGGCTGATTCGGCTCGTTC
This sequence comes from Gaiellaceae bacterium, assembly GCA_036258155.1. Lineage (GTDB taxonomy): Bacteria > Actinomycetota > Thermoleophilia > Gaiellales > Gaiellaceae > GMQP-bins7. Next base: position 18,359 of record DATAEF010000042.1, read on the forward strand.
CCGATCACGAACTGCTTCACCTGCGGGTAGATCGACGCGACGACGCCGACGTACGAGGCGAATAGCGAAGGTGACCCGATCCCCGCCTCGATCTGCTTCGGGGGGTACGGGTAGACGGCCAGGACGACGCGGAGGCCGGAGGCAGTGGCACTCTCGATCACGCGGTCGAGGAGCGCTTTGTCCTGGATGACCACTGACTCGCTGGGAACGAAACGGACGCCGATGACCGTCTGGCGTAGGCCGAGGCTCGTCATGTCCGTATACAGGCCGAGCCCACCGTCTCCAGAGTGCTTCGCCGAGTCGTCGTTCGCCCCGACTTCGGCACCCGTGGCAACCGACGCTCCGACCAGGAGCGCCGTGCTGAGAGTCATGGCCGCAGCGAGGAGTCTCATCGATGGTCCTTGGCGGGCTCCCCACTGCCCGCAGCCGGTCGGAGCCTAGAGTTGCGCGAGGATCGCGTCAAGGAGGTGTCCCGCCCCGAAGCGCACGGGGTCGTCCGCTGGCAGCCCCGTGGCGACGGAGACCCCGGTGATCTCGACGCGCGCGTCGTCGTCACTCGGGAGATCAGACGTGTTCAGCGCGATGCATGCCACGTGCGCCGGCCGAGCGGGCAGCGCGATCCGCTCGTGCAGCTCGACGAGCTCCGAGAGCGGCGGGATCGGGTGCCCCGGACAGCCCTCGATCTCCGTCGCCCCAGCCCGATGGCAGAGGACGAACGCATGCGGCGCGGATCCGTGAATCAGGCCGAGTGTCACTCCCGAGTACAGGGGGTGAACGATCGAGCCCTGCCCTTCGACCAGCAAGAGCTTCCCGCCGCGTCGAGCACCCTCGACGACGAGCTGCTCCGCCGCGCCGGCGAGGAAGTCCGAGACGACCGCATCGACGGCTATCCCCCACCCCGCGATCGCGATCCCGGTCTGCCCGGTGGGCACGAACACCGACTCGAGGCCGCGCCGCCGCGCTTCGAGGTCCAGCTCCACGGCGACCGTCTTCTTCCCGATCGCGCAGTCGGACCCGACCGTCAGCACGATCTTCGCGTCGACCTCGAGGTTCGCGCCCGTCGGGACGTTCAGGCCGGGAGGAGGCTTGCGGAGATCGCGCAGCTCGACCCCGTGCCGGCGAGCGAGCTCGCTCAGCTCTGGATCCTCGGAGATGAACTCGTGCAGGCCGCTCTCGACATCGAGACCGCCGGCGATACAGCTCTTCAGGAGCTCGCGCCACGCGGGCGGGAACCGGCCCCCCTGGGTTGCGACGCCCACGACTGCCACCGTGGGCTCGAACGGATCGGCGTCGGCGACGGTCCCGACGATGGGAATGCCGTCATGCGCCTCTCCCGCTCGGGCGGAGTCGAGGATCGCGACGACCGGGTCCGGGCCATAGCGAACGATCCCGCGCATGGTCTTCCCGTAGTGCGGATCGTGCGAGAACCCCTCGCCGAGAATGAGAAGCCGCCGCGGCTTCACGGCGACAATCTAGAGCCGCCCGGCTGCCTCGAGCACGTGGCGCGCCTGCTCGGTCAACACGTCGTTCGCTGCGTGTTCCCAGTCCACGACCTCGACGTTGCTCCCCCGCGAACCAGGTCGTTTCCACCATCGCCCCTGCGTGCGCCAGGTGCCGTCGGGACGTCGGCGCGCCTCGAGAAGATCCAGGGCGTCCCCGGCCCGCTCGTCGGACAGGCCGCCTGAGGCCGCGAGCGTCCTGAGTCCCGCGAGGAGGTCGTAGTGCCAGTACGGTGGGAAGTGGAGCTTCACCATCACCGGGTGCGCCGGCTCACCCGTGCGGTGTGAGAAGACCACGCGGTGGCGGAGGAGGAACTCGGCACCGCGGGCAGCCGCGTCTGTGGCTCCGTATCTCGCAAGCCCGAGAATTGGACCCCAGCTCTCGTTGAACGACGAATGCGTGACTCGAGGCCGTCGGTCGCAGTTCCAGCCTCCGTCGGGCCATTGGGTCTCGACCAGCGATTCGGCGAGGGTGTCGAGCCTGGGGTCTCCGCGAAGGCCCACGTCGAGGCAAGCCTGGAGTGCCCGACCGTCCTGAGACGCACAGCGCCGCACGCGCCCGTCGATCCGGCGCTCGTGGATCTCGGCGAGCCGTCGCGGGCTCGCGACCCACTCGAGCGTCTCGTGGGCCGCCGCAATCGCGCCCGGGTGGCCGGGCTTAACCCCCAGATCGACGAGCGAAAGCAGCCGCCAGAAAGCACCTCCCCACTTCGCGTACGCATGCACGCCGTGGTTCAGAGAGAGCCCGTCGACGAGCGCATCATCCACGGGCGGAGACACCGAGTCCGGACGCGAGCGAAGGCACCTGCACACCGTCGACGAGCTCGACGCCCGGATAGGGGTCGTCACGGAGGAGAAGGTTGCCGTCGAGGTCGACGTGGTCGCAGAGCGGCGCCACGCAGCAGCCGGCCGCGATCCCGAGGCCGGACTCGAGCATGCACCCGAGCATCACCCCCATGCGCAACGCCCTCGCCGCCTGGACCATCCGCATCGCCTCGCGGATGCCACCCGACTTCGCGAGCTTGATGTTGATGCCGTGCGCGATCTCCGCGCAGGACATGATGTCGGCGAGCGTGTGGCAGTCCTCGTCCACGTAGACCGGGACTTGCGAGCGCGTCTTCAGCTCCCGCCCCCCTTCGTGACCCGCTGGCAGCGGCTGCTCGCAGTACTCGACGCCGAGCTCGGCGAGCTGCGCGAGGTTCTCGAGCGCTTCCTCGAGCGACCAAAACTCGTTCACGTCGACCATGAGCGGAATATCGGTCACGCCGCGGACCGCGCGGACGCGCTCGACATCGAGGCCGTCTCCCCCACCCAGCTTGAGCTTGAGGCGGCGGTAGGACGATGCCGCTGTCTCCGCTCGACGAGCCATGTCGTCGGGATCGCCGAGCCACACGGTCCACGACGTCGGCGGGCCGGATCGAGGAAGTCCGAGGAGCCGGCCGACCGGCATCCCCAGGAGCTTCCCTTGCAGGTCGTGAAGCGCGGCGTCGATCGCGGCCTTCGCAGCCTGCTCTCCGGGGACCGCCGCGAGCCGCTCGCCGATGTCCTCGAGCGCGAACGGGTCGTTGCCGACGAGCTCGGCGTGCTCCTCCACGAACCTCTTGGCTGATTTCGCGGACTCCCCGTAGCGGTCGACCGGGGCGCCTTCCCCATGGCCCGTCACTCCCTCGTGGCTGAGGGCGACGTGGACGACATCGGCGAAGTCGGTCGCGTCGCGCGCGATGACGAACGTCTCTGCGAGCTCGAGGCGAACAACTCGGGCGGTAACCTCCACGGCCTGAATCTAACCGCGCGTCACGGCATCGAGATCGAGACGACGTACGCGACGACATCGGCCTCGTCGCGGCCCGACACGAGGCCGGCCGGCATCACGCCGCTGCCCTGCTGAACGATCGCTGTGGCGGTGGCCGCGTCGATCCCAGTGCCGACGAGGCGCGGGCCGACGCCGCCGCCCGAGCCTCCCGCTCCGTGACAGCTCGCGCACTCGCGTTGAAAGACGGTTTCGCCGCGGGAGACGTCTCCTACCGTCTCGGTACCCGCAGGCGACGAGGGAGCGAAGATCTCCGCCTGCGCGAGGGCAAATGTGCATACGACGACCGCGCCGCCGACGAGGAGCGGTGTCCAACCCCGGCGCATCAGAAGCCGAACCTGACGTTCGTGAAGTACCAGAGGCTCGAGGTGAACCAGAGGACGCCGAGCATCGAGGCGAGGGTCAGGCCGGCGGTCGGAAGGGCCCACGCCGGAAGCGTGCGGTCACGGACGATCAGGACCTTCGCCGCGAACATCCCGTAGAAGAACGTGCCGACGAGCGAGTGCAGGGCGACCCGCGCGTCCGGTGTTTGGAAGCCGAGGATCGTCACGCAGTGGAAGAACACCGGCAGCGTGCAGAGGAAAGCGATCCGGCCCGACCAGCGGTGGACGCGGGCGATCGCGGGGCCGCGCTCGGAGAGGAAACGAAGCCGGCCGTAGATGCGCGCGGCCGTCGTCACCTGGACGAACGCGAGCGCGAACGCCGCCGTCGCGAACCAGGCCTTCGCCGCGATCGCCGACGAGAACACGGTCGTGACGAGATCGGTGTACGTCTCCGCGACGTCGGCGAGTGGCACACGGGGAGCCTACGACCTCGTGACTCCGGGCGACAAGATGCTCGATCGGAAATTGGCGCGCAGTCGAGGGCGGTCACGACCAAGCCGGGTGACGGGTGACGAGCCGGCGCCGTGTCGTGGCCGTCAGTCGGCCCGCGCGATTTCCGATCGAGCATTGGGGACGGCAGCGGTACACTGGGCCTCCCGAGCGCCCGTAGCTCAGGGGATAGAGCGCGCGCCTCCGGAGCGCGAGGTCGCAGGTTCAATTCCTGCCGGGCGCATCTTGTGCCACGACCGGACCGTGACACAGGACCGATGCACGCTCCCACGGACCGGTTCTCGGGGTGCGGTGATGCACTCGACCACCGCATCGAGCGTCGTCAAGCCGCTAGACGCTGGAAGAGGCGGGTGCTCTTGTATGTCGAGAACTGACCATCGTCGTCACGACGAGCGAGAAGAGCAGGATCGCGGTTGGCGCGAACACTGCGCGCTCCGACGAGCTTTCCGTGGCGAGATTCAGCGCAACCGAGAGCGCGGAGTAGATCGTCGTAAACCAGCAGAGACCAGTCACGAGTCTCCCCGGAGCGTCCTTCAGCGGACCTTCGCGCACTCGCGCGAGCATGGCCGCCGCCATCACGAGGACAATCGCGCACGAGACCACTGCGAACAATCGTCCGGACGCGTCGAGCGCGCCTTCCGTCTGACCTCCTTGGGTGTACTCACCCCACGGAGTCCCGAACACGAGCGCGACCTGAAAGGCCGCGATGCCAAGCATCACGACGGCGGCGGCACGCGCTGCGAGAACCGCGAGCATCGGACTACGCACTATTGAGCGCGCCGCTTCCTCACGAGCACAACAACGATGGTCGCGAGAACGATGGTGATAGTCGCTAGGAAGATGGTCATCTCGTCACCTCCTCGACTCGATCATCCATCGCTCAGCGTGCTTGCACGTCAGGGTCTACGCGGATCGTTGTGCGTAGACGACCCGTCTTTCAGAGATCCGCCGAGCACTGACCCCCGCAGTCGTTCGGCCGGATCGCGTGAGGAATCCGGGGATCGAGCATGGTCGAGTCCGCTAACCCGAACGGAGCGCGATCGTCGGGGACACGGACCGATTCCGTGCGCGGGGTTCTCGACGCGTGGCTCCCCGACGACGCAGAGGGTGCGAACGACCCGTATGGGGAGCAAAACGCGTTCGGGATTCAAACGCTACCAGGAGACGACTCGGCCCTAGTCGACGATCACGCGCAACCGCGTGCTCGCATCTCTCGACGGGGGTCGACGCGGAGACGCTGCACTCGCTCGCGCAAGCGCTCGATGTCGCAGGCCTCCCGGTCGCGCGCCACCTCTCGCTTCCGGTGTTCGCGCATCACCTCGCCGGCCGTGAACCGAGGTCCGATGCTCCACGCACGATCAGCTCGACGCGCCTCGGCAGGTCACGCCGATGATCGAGCACGTTCTTCGCGTCGCGATTTAGGCTGCGGCGGTCGTGAATCGCGTCGTCCACCCTTACGGCAGCCACCCGAGCCAGGTCGGGGAGCTCTTCCTGCCCATGAAGCAGGGCCCGCATCCGGTGGCCGTCGTCGTCCACGGCGGATACTGGCGTTCGCGCTACGACCGCTCGCTCATGACCGAGCTGTGCCTCGACCTCGTAGCGCACGGCTGGGCAGCGTGGAACCTCGAGTACCGGCGCGTGGGCTCCGGAGGCGGATGGCCGGAGACGTTCGAGGACGTCGCGGCGGGGGTCGACGCCCTTGCGGAGCTCGAGGAACCACTCGACCTCGAGCGGGTCATCTCGGTCGGGCACTCGGCGGGCGGCCACCTCGCGCTCTGGCTCGCCGGACGTGGAGGCCTTCCCGCCGGAACGCCGGGCGCCGACCCTCGCGTGCGCGTGCGGGCCGCGGTGTCACAGGCGGGCGTGATCGATCTCCGTCTCGCGGCGCAGCTCAGTCCGTCGGCCCAGCCGACGCGCGCGCTGCTGGGCGATCCCGAGAAGCACGCCGAGCGCTACGAGCTCGCATCGCCGCGCGAGCGGCTTCCGCTCGGCGTCCCGCAGCTCGTGCTCCACGGCGACCGGGACAACACCGTCTCGGTGCGCATCGCCACGAGCTATGCCGCGGCCGCGCGCGAGGCCGGTGATCCGTGCGAGCTCGTCCTCCTGAGCGGAACGGGGCACTTCGAGCACATCGACGCGCGCGCTCCCGCATGGCACGTTGCTCGCGACTGGCTCGACGCCTACGCGAGCGCCGAGCGCAGCTGAGCGACGAAGCTCTCGAGGGCAGCCACCCCGTTCTCGGCCGCGACGAGTGCGGCGGAGCCCACGACGATGCCGTCTGCAAGGTCTGCCGCCGCAGCCGCCTGCTCGGGCGTCGAGATGCCGAAGCCCGCGTAGAGCGGGACGTCGGTCAGACGGCGAGTGCGCTCGACGAGTGGAGCGAGCGCGGGCGAGAGCGATGCTCGCGCGCCGGTCGTGCCCGCCACGGTGACCAGGTAGAGCCAGCCATCCGTCCGCTCGGCGGCGAGTCCGATGCGCTCGTCCGTCGACGTCGGGGCGACGAGCTGGACGCGTTCCAGCTCGGGCCGCGCGTCGACCGGCAGGTCGGCAAGGATGAGCGAGGTCGCTCCCGCGGCGCGGGCGTCGAGCGCGAAGCGCTCCCAGCCGTACGCCTCGAGGAGCGAGGAGTACGTCATCGGGACGAGCGGGACGTCGACCTTCCCACGGGTCGCCGCAAGGCACTCGAGGCACGCCTGCGTCCGCATTCCGGCCGCGAGCGCCTGCTCGGCGGCGCGCCGGATGACGGGACCGTCGGCAAGCGGGTCGGAGAATGGAAATCCGAGTTCGACGATGTCGGCTCCGCCAGAAACGGCCGCGGCTGCGAGGTCGGGCGCCTCGGGTCCGGACATGAGATAGACGACGAGGGTCTTCAGCTCGCGAGCACCTCGGCGAGGTCCTTGTCTCCACGCCCCGAAAGCCCGACGAGAATCAAATCGGCGTCGAGATCGAGCGCCCGCGCGAGGGCGTGCGCAGGCTCGAGAGCCGGGAGGATCCCTTCCGTCTCAGCGAGGCGGTGGAACGCCGCGAGCGCCTCCTCGTCGGTCGCGGTCACGTAGCGGGCACGCCCGGAGTCCCGAAGCGACGCGTGTTCCGGACCGACGCCAGGGTAGTCGAGGCCGGCAGAGATCGAGTGCGCGTCGAGCACCTGTCCGTCCTCGTCGGCGAGCACGGAGGAGCGCGCCCCGTGCAGGACCGCGGGCCGCCCCGAAGAGAGGCTCGCGGCGCCCGCGGCCTCGACCCCGACGATCTCCACCTTCTCGTCCTCGAGGAACTCTGCGAAGAGGCCGATCGCGTTCGATCCCCCTCCGACGCAAGCGACGACCGCGTCGGGAAGGCGCCCCACCGTCTCGAGGACCTGGCGTCGCGCCTCGCGTCCGATGACGGCCTGCAGCTCGCGGACGATCGATGGATACG
>DATAEF010000043.1:0-2153 GCA_036258155.1 Gaiellaceae bacterium
CAGGCGGTCGAGCGCGTCCGGCGTCTGGTACTCGCTCATGTCCAGGCGGACGAGTCGGCGCTGGGAGCCGAAGAGGAACTCAGCGAGCGCCTTCGCGATCTCCGTCTTCCCCGTGCCGGTCGGGCCGATGAAGAGGAAGACGCCGAGCGGACGGGTCGGGTCGTTGAGCCCGGCCTTGATCATCGCGATGCGCTCGACGATCGTCTCGACTGCTTCCGGCTGCGCGAGCACCCGGGCCTCGAAGAAGGCCCGCACCTCGTCCAGGCCCAGCGGGGCGTTCGGATCGAGCATCGCGAGCGGCAGGCCGGAAGACGCGGCGAGCGTCGCCAACACGTCGGAGGTCTCGAACTCGGCACGGCCTTCCTCCGCCACGTCCGCGACCGTGGCCTGGACGAGGCGGAGAAGGTTGCCCGGCGCCGCCAGGCCCGGCAGGAATTGCTGGGCGAGCTCGAAGGCCTCGACGAGCGTCGACCGCGAGGTGCGACCGGCGACGAGCTGCTCGGCCGCCGCCACGGTGGACTGCTCGTCGAGCGGGCGGACCCGGACGATCTCGAAGGCTCCCGCGATTCGAGGCCGTTCGGCGAGCAGGCGCTCAAACGCCGCCGGGTCGATCTCGCCGACGACGGTCAGCTCGCCGCGCTCGATCGGGGGCAGCATCGCGTCGAGCATCCCCATGGGGCTCCGCGAGTGCTGGCCGGCGTACAACGCCTCGCTGAAGCCTGGGAAAAGCCACACGACGGGGTGACCCCGGAGCCGGCCGGCGAGTTCCTGGATGCGTCCCTCCAGCTCTCCGACGTGGATGGCGCCCGCGCTGATCTCCGTCGCCGTAGCCTCGAACGGGATCAGCTGCGGCTGCAGCCGCTCGAGCGCAGCGCGAAGAAGCGCTGTCTTGCCGACGCCGTGCTCGCCGACGAGGAGGAGCGACCGCCGAGGCTGGCGCTCCAGCGCGTCCACGATCACCTCCACGAGCTCGCCGCGCCTGCCGGCGAGGAAGGCCTGTGGGTCGTCGTACGGGCGCTCAAGGATGCGGCCGATGTGGCGCAGGAACTCGAGATCGACCGCGCCCCGACGCCACTCCTCGAAGTAGCCACGGAAGTCCTCGCCCAGGTACGTCTCGTAGCGATCGATGAACAGCTGGATCGACTCCACGAGACCGGCCGGGACCACGCCCTGGAACGTCTGGACGCCGACCTCTTCGCCCCTGGCGCGCCGTTGCTGGATGAAATGGGCCAGCGCATCCCAGTCCGACTCTTCGCTCAGCGTCGCGAGTGCCGGGCCGATGACGGGGTAGGTCGCCGTCTCGAGGATCGCGCGGAAGACGAACGGCTCGACCATGAAGGCGCTGCTCCTGATCGAGCGAAGCGCTTCCTGCGGCCACTTCTCCGGGACGTCGTCGCGACGGGCGATCGCGGAGAGCCCGAGGGCGGCGATGCCGGGTGTCGGCGAGTGCGCCATCTGCGCCAGCTCGGCAAACGGTACGTCGGGCTCACTCAAACGCTCGACGTGCCTCTTGAACGCCCGCTTGCGATCGAGCCGCTCGATGTCGAGCTCGTCCCAGCCGATGTCCACTGCCATCGCCCGTGCTTCCTCGACCGCGTCTTCGGGTTTCTCCGCTCGGAGGAGTGGGCCGGAGAAGCGTCGCAGGATCCACACGCCGATCACGACCACCATCGCGACCGCAAGCACGCCTTGGAGGAGATCGCTCACGGCATTGAGTTAACACGGCTCGACGGGCAGAGGTCGTTCACGACGCACGCCTCGCACAGCGGGCTGCGCGCGTCGCAGACCCGGCGGCCGTGCCAAATCAGGAGGTGCGGGAAGATGCCCCAGAACTCGCGCGGGACGAGCTTCTGGAGGTCCCGTTCGATTTTCACCGGGTCCTCTTGCTTGGTCAGGCCGAGGCGCTGGGACAGCCGACGGACGTGCGTGTCCACCACGACGCCTTGCGGCTCACCCAGTTCGGCGGCGACGACGTTGGCCGTCTTGCGCGCGACCCCGGGAAGCCGCAGCAGATCCTCCATGCGGTGCGGGACCTGCCCGTCGAACTCCTCGATCAGCACGCGCATCGTCCCGCGCAGCGATCTCGTCTTCTGCCGGAAGAAGCCCGTCGCGAAGATGTCGCGCTGGAGCTCCTCTTCCGGGACGGCGAGATA
>DATAEF010000044.1:0-46672 GCA_036258155.1 Gaiellaceae bacterium
GGACGGTCTGGGACGGCAACCTCGTGCTCGTCGGGTTCGGTGATCCGACACTCGGCTCCGAGGACGTCGAAGCGCTCGCGCGAGACGTCGCCGCCTGGGGCATCCGGCGTGTGACGGGTCGGATCATCGGTGACGAGAGCCACTTCGACGCGCGCCGCGACGCGCCAGGCTGGAAGCCGTCCTACGTGGGCTTCGAGTCCAGGCCGCTCTCGGCACTCTCGGTCTCCGAGGCCGAGTTCCGAGGAGCGAACGGCTCTGCCGTAGCCGCGGCCCACGCGCTCACGGCGGCACTCGAGCGTCGCGGGGTTACCGTCGCAGGCCCGGCGGGCGCGGGTCGTGCGCGACCAGACGGGTTGCCGCTCGCTCTCGACCTCTCGGAACCACTCGTCGCAATCGTTCGGCACATGAACCGTGAGAGCGACAACTTCGTCGCGGAGATGGTGCTCAAGGAACTCGGAGCGAGCCTCGTTCGGCGGGGCTCGACCACTGCGGGGAGCCGCGTCGTACGAGCGGCGCTGGCGGATGCGGGCGTACCCGTGGCCGGCGTGCGGATCGCCGACGGCTCCGGCCTCTCGGCGCTCGATCGGCTCACTGCGAACGCTCTCGTGGCGATCCTGCAAGCCGGTGCGGCCGATCCCTCGATGCGCGACGCCTTCGTCACCTCGCTGTCGGTCGCGGGCGTCTCCGGAACGCTCGAGAAACGGCTCGCGAGGCGTCCGACACGGGGTCGCGTCATCGCCAAGACCGGCACGACCAACGCCGCGTCCTCACTCGCGGGATTCATTCGGCGGCGCTACGTCTTCGCGATCATCCAGAACGGATCGCCGGTGCCGTACTGGTCGGCACGTGCCGCGCAGGATCGCTTCGCCACGGTCCTAGCGCGCTCCTGAGGCTTGCTGCGAAATGCGCATCAAGCCCCTAGCAGCTCGGCGAGTTCCGCTTCGGACAGGACCGGAACGCCCAGCTTCTCTGCCTTGGCGGCCTTCGAACCAGGGCTTTCGCCTACGACGACGCCGGTCGTCTTCTTCGAAACCGAGTCCGAAACCTTCGCGCCGAGCGCTTCGAGAGCCGCCTTCGCCTCTTCTCTCTTGTAACCCTCGAGCGTGCCGGTGATGACGTACTGGCTCCCGGTCAGTGGGCCGTCCTCGGCCGGTCGCTCGGCGGTGTCCGCCGCGAGCTGGAGCCCTACGTCGCGCAGCTCATCGAGCAACGCGCGATTCTCCGTGTCGGCGAACCACTCCGCGATCAGCTCCGCCCGGTCGGGCCCGATACCCTCGACCTCCTCCAGCTGCTCCAGCGACGCCTTCTGCAACGCGTCGGCCGACCCGAAGTGCTGAGCAAGGCTGCGGGCGATCACCCAACCGACCTTCGGGATGTTGAGGCCGAAGAGCACACGCGAGAAGGGCCGCGCCTTCGAGGCCTGGATCGAGTCGAATGCGCGCGTGGCCGAGATCTCCGCGAAGCCGTCCAATGAGGCCAGCTGCTCGGCGGATATCCGGTAGAGGTCTGGCAGCGAGCGCACGATCGCCTCGTCCCAGAGCTTCTTGATCGTGCTCGCGCCGACGTTCTCGATGTCCATGGCGGGCCCGACCCAGTGGTAGAGCGTCTCGAGGCCTCGCGACGGGCACGCGCGGTTCGGGCAGCGGTGCATGACCTCTCCGACGGGCCGCACGACCTCGGTCTTGCAGAGCGGGCAACGCTTCGGCATCCGCCACGGTTTCGAGCCCGGCTCGTGCTCGCCGGCCGGCCCGACGACCTGTGGAATCACGTCGCCGGCCCGCTGGACGATCACGAGGTCGCCCTTGCGAATGTCCTTGCGCCGGATGTCGTCCTCGTTGTGGAGCGTCGCGCTCGACACGGTCACCCCTCCGACGTGGACGGGCTCGAGCTCGGCCAGGGGGTTGAGGACGCCTGTGCGACCGACGCGGACGTGGATCTCGAGGAGCCGCGTCACCGCCGACGTCGGGGCCCACTTGAAGGCGCGCGCGAAGCGCGGACGCCCGTGCAGCGAGCCGAGGCGCTCCTGCTGTTCGAACGAGTCGACCTTGACCACGATTCCGTCGATCTCGTAGCCGAGCGAAGCGCGGCGCACTTCCCATGCCTCGCACGCGTCGGCGACCGCGTCGATCGTCTCGAGCCGCACGGCGCTCGGGTTCGTGCGGAAGCCCCGCGCTCGCAGCCACTCGAGCGCCTCCCACTGCGTGCGCGGCCGGGCGCCCTCGAGGACCCCGACGCCGTAGAAGAAGATCGAGAGCGGCCGCTCCGCAGTCACCGCTGGATTGAGCTGCCGCAGCGACCCGGCCGCGGCGTTCCGAGCGTTCGGCGCGGGCTTCTTCCCTGCGGCGATCTGCGCCTCGTTGAAGCGGTCGAACCCGTCGAGCGGAAAGTAGATTTCCCCGCGAGCCTCGACGCGGGTCGGGGCGGCTCCGCTCCCGTCAAGCATGCGGAGCGGAATCGCCTCGATGGTGCGGAGGTTCGCCGTCACGTCTTCGCCGCGCAGGCCGTCTCCGCGCGTCGCGCCGCGCACGAAGCGACCGTCTTCGTACACGAGCGAAACCGCGGAGCCGTCGATCTTCGGCTCGAGAACGTACGCGACTGCCTCGTCGGTCCCCAGGCGCTTGCGAATGTCGTCCGCCCACTTCTCGAGCGCCTCCCGCGTCGTCACCTTCTCGAGTGAGCCCATCGCCGAGAGGTGGTCGACCTTGCGGAACCCCGCGGCCGGCGCGGCGCCGACGCGCTGTGTGGGCGAGTCGCCCGCGACGAGATCGGGATGCTCCTGCTCCAACTGCTGGAGCTCGTCGTAGAGCGCGTCGTAGCCGCTGTCCGGGATCTCAGGGTCGTCGAGCACGTGGTATCGGTAGTTGTGGTGCTCGATAAGCTGGCGGAGCTCGGCCACGCGGGCGGAAGGGGTGCTCGTTCTAGAGGACACGGAGGAGCTCCTCGGGCGATCGGACGAAGGCGTCGGGCTCCTCGGCGAGCAGGCGCTCGTCCGGGTGGATCCCACCCCAACCGACGGCGACGGCATACGCGCCGGCCGCCTTCGCCGACTGGATGTCGAAAGGCGAGTCCCCCACGTAGGCCGCGTCCGACGGCGTGCCGCCGAGGCGCTCGATCGCGAGGGCGACGGGGTCCGGGTCCGGCTTGTGCCGATCCGTATCCTCGTGTGCGACGACCACGTCGAAGTCGTCGCGAAGTGCCGGGAAGCGATCGAGCGCCAGCCCGACCGTGCGATGGCGCTTCGCGGTCACGATTCCGAGTCGCCGCCCTTCGGCTTTGAGCCGGGGAAGGAGCGCGATCAGCTCGTCGAACGCCTCGAGCGTCTCGTGGAGGCCGTCGTTGTGCTCTTTGTAGACCTCGAGCAGCTCCTCGGCGTGCTCGGCGTCGATCGCCTGCATCTGCGCCACGATGCCCTGGCCACCGATGGTGAGCCCGAGCTCGTCCGGCGGAATCTCGCGGTCGAGCACGGTCCGGACAGCGTGCTGCATCGAGGCGAGGATGATCGGCCCGGAGTCGATGAGCGTGCCGTCGAGGTCGAAGAGAACGATCCGGAAGCGCACGCCTTCGATCGTAGCCCGGGTCGCACGTCCCGAGTCCGACCCTCAGAGGCCTACAGGCTCCGGCGGGACCCCCTCAGTAGTCGACCCGTTCCAGGTAGAGCCCCCACGGAGGAGCGGTGAGGCCTGCGTCAGCGCGCGTCCCGCCGTCGAGCAGCGACCGGATGCGACTGGGCGCGTCCGAGCCCGCCTCGAGCATCGTTCCCACGAGTGTCCGCACCATATGCCGGAGGAAGCTGTCGGCTGTGATCGTGAAGTCGAGCCGATCACCTTCGAGCGTCCAGCCGGACGAGAGCACGTTCCGCCTGAACACCCGATGCTGCGTCTCGGACGGGGTGAACGCGCGGAACTCGTGCTCACCGTGCACGAGTGCGGCTGCGGCCACAAGCGACTCGAGATCGATCGGGCGCGGCCACCTGAGGGCGCGGCGGAACTCGAGCGGTGCGGGAGTTCGACGAGCGAGCACTCGGTACCGATACACGCGAGAGCGTGCCGAGAAACGCGCATGGAACTCAGCGGGCGCCTTCTCGGCTTCGAGGACCGCGACGTCGTCCGGGAGCTCCGCGTTGAGCGCCTCGGCAACCCGCTCGGGGGGCGGGCCGCCGTGGGCGGCGAGGCTCGTAACCTGTCCGGTGGCATGAACTCCCGTATCGGTGCGACCGGCGACAGCGAGACCTTCCCAGCTCCGGAACACAGCATCGAGCGCGTCCCGGAGCGCTCCCTCGACCGTGCGCTCGCCAGGTTGGCGCGCCCAGCCTCGGAAGCACGTCCCGTCGTACTCGAGCGTGAGCTTGAGGATCATGGAGCCTGCATCATGCGCGGATGTAGGTCCGACACGCGGGAACCGGTCTCGCAGGCGTGGTGTAGGAGGGGCATGGTCGTCCTTGCGGTCAGCGTCGGCGCGCTCATCTGCCTCATGACGGTGGGAGAAACGAAGGCGGAAGAGGGTCGCGCTGGGAGTCCGCCCCCCGTCCTTGCGTACGCCGGCGATTCGGCTGGAAACCTCGACGTTTACGTCACGACCCTCGGTCGATCGAACGCGCGACGCCTTACGTCCTCGCCGCGGGACGAGTTCACTCCCTCCTGGTCACCTGACGGTCGTCGCATCGTGTATCGGGTCAATCCGCCCCGCAGCGACGAGGGTGACGTCTGGGTCATGGGCGCGGACGGCAGTCGCAAGACGAACCTGACGCGAAGCCCGGCTGTGGCCGACTGGTCCCCATCGTGGTCCCCGGACGGGAGCAGGATCGCGTACTTCTCGACCGCGGCAGGGGGAGGCGACATCTGGACGATGCGTGCAGATGGGAGCGGCAAGCGCAACCTCACGCGAAACGGTGGGCTCAACGAATACCCGACGTGGTCGCCCGACAGTCGGAGCCTCGCGTTCAACTCGCATCGCGACGGCCAGTTCGAGATCTACACCAGCGCCTCGGACGGCTCCGATCAGCGCAACCTGACGCGTAACCGCGCAAAGGACCAGTGGCCGGCGTGGTCGCCGGACGGGAAGTACATCGCATTCATGTCCGAGCGTGACGGAAACGAAGACGTGTTTGTCATGGACGCTGCCGGCTCTGCGAAACGGAATCTCACCCGGACGCGGACTCTGTACGAATCACACCCCACCTGGTTGCCCGACGGTCGACTCTCGTACACTCGCCACGGCGAGAGCGGGCCGATCGAACTTTGGACGGTGCGCGCGGACGGGAGCAATTTTCGTCGGCTCCATACGTCGGTCCAGCCGGTATTTGCCTTCAGCTGGAAGCCGAGCCGCTAGCTCCGCACGACGAGCGCCTCGTTCGCCGAGCTGACCGTGAGGCCGGGCTCGGGCCCGCCGCCGATGACGAAGACCCGCCCGCCCAGAGCAGCGACTCCGACACCGTGCCTCGGCGTCGGCAAGTCGGCCAGCCGCACCCATCGGCGGTCCGCGATTCGATAGGCGAGCACTTCGGCGATCGTGCCCCCGGGCTCCTCCCCGCCGACGGAAACGATCCGGCCCCCGACGCCGACCGCACCCGTCCCGCCACGCGCATCAGGAACCGGCTGCAGGCGCCGCCAGCTGCGATCGCCGGGGCGGTAGCTCTCGAAGTCGAGCAGGTTCGTGTCGAGGCCGGCGGTGCGACCGGCCACGGCGTAGATCGTCGCCCCGAACGCCGCGACGCCCAGATGCTCGCGCGGCGTCGGCCCCGCGACGACCGACCAGCGCCCAGCGCGGAGGTCGTACGAGAGTGCGTTGCGAGCTAGGAGGCCTCCGGCAGCGATCCCACCCGCGACGACGACGTGTTTCCCGGCGACCCCGACTCCGGCAGCCGCCCGCGGAAACGGCATCTTCGCCAGCGCGCGCCACCTGCCGCGCTCGAGCACGAGGAACTGCCGCAGCGGCACCCCGGCGACGGTGTACCCGCCGAGCACGTAGAGCTTTCCACCGGAACCGACCGCCATCGCATGATGGATTCCGACGGGAAGGTCCGGGAGGCGCCGCCAGCGATCGAGCGACGGCGAGTACGCATCGGCGCGACGCGACGCGCCGCGATCGGCGGTGAAGCCGCCGAGCACCATGATCTCGGCTCCGACCGTCGCGGCGACCACCTCGGTCCGCGGCACGGGCATCGGCGCGCGAGTCTCCCACTCGCCCGGAGCCCCCGAAACGACGGGGACGAGCGCGAGTGCGACGATGACGACGGAGGCGGAGGCGACCCGCACGGGACGGTCACTGTAGCCCCGACCTCGAGCCCGAGGCTACGATTCGCTGGCCGCGGGGTCCTGCGATCTGGAGGCCACCCGGCCTTCCGTTTGCCTCTAGGCCGGATCGACGATCAGTGTCAGACCCCGAACCTCGCGTACGACGACCTTCGTTCCCGCGTCACAGCCACCGTCGCACCGAGCCTTCCAGATCTCGCCGGCGAGCTTCACCTGCCCCTCGGGCCAGAGCGCTTCCATGGCGACCGCACGCTTCCCCACGAGCGACTCGACGCCGACGTCCGAGCTCCGCCGCTTCGACCACCAGACGAACGCGCCCGTCTCGGCGATGTCCAGAATCGCGCCGATCGCGACAGCGACGAACCCCCAAGGCGACGGGAGGACGAAGATCGCCAGCAAGACGCCGATGAGGAGGAGCACCCTGCAAGGGTAGAGCGGCCGGCCACGGACTCCTAGGCCGGGAGCAGCGAAGCTGCCAGACCTGAACAGGCGAGCCCGGCGAGCTCGTCGCTCAGCATGCTCTACTCGTCAGCCGGTGCTTCGTCCGTGCGCGGGGCGCGCGAAACGGAGAGAGGTGTCGCGACGGGCTCGTAATCCACGAGCTCCAGGTAGACCATCTCTGCGGCGTCGCCCTGCCGCTGGCCGAGGCGGACGATGCGCGTGTAACCTCCCGGCCGCTCCGTGAACCGCGGCGCGATGTCGGCGAAGAGCCGGTGCACGACGTCGTTCGAGCGCAGCGCGGCGAGCGCCTGCCTACGAGCATGGAGATCGCCGCGCTTGCCCAGCGTGATCATCTTCTCTGCGAACGGCTTGACAGCCTTCGCCTTCGCCTCGGTCGTCTGGATCCGGCCGTGCTCGATCAGCGCGCCCGCGAGATTCGAGTAGAGCGCCTTGCGATGGGCGGAGTCCCGCCCGAGCTTCTTGCCGGACCGCTGGTGTCGCATCGCCTCAGCCGATGTCTTCGCCCTTGAGCGTCAGGCCGTGGGCGCCGAGCGCCGCGCGGACCTCCTCGATCGACTTGCGACCGAAGTTCGGAATCGCGACGAGCTCGTTCTCGGACTTCGACGTCAGGTCGCCGATCGTCTCGATCCCCACGCGCTTCAGGCAGTTGTACGAACGAACGCCGAGCTCGAGCTCCTCGATCGGGAAGTTCTCCATCCCGTGCATGACCGGCGCCTCGGCCGCAGCCTCCGCGGCCGGCTCGCCGAGGCCCTCGATCGCGTCGAGGTCGGTGAAGATCGCAAGCTGACGAATGAGGATCTCCGCCGCCTGGGCGATCGCGTCCCGCGGATCCACCGAGCCGTCGGTCGTGACGTCGAGGACGAGCTTGTCGTAATCCGTCCTCTGGCCGACGCGAGCGGCCTCGACCTCGTAGGCGACGCGCCGGACGGGCGAGAAGATCGAGTCGATCGGGATGACGCCGATCGTTGTCTCGGGTCCTCGGTTCAGCTCGGCGGGCACATAGCCGCGGCCGCGGCCGATCGTGAGCGTCATCTCGAGCTTGCCCTTGTCAGAGACGTGGGCGATCTCGAGCTCCGGGTTCAGGATCTCGAGATCGGCCGGTGCCTCGATGTCTGCCGCCGTCACGACTCCCGCACCCTTCTTCGCGATGTAGACCTCGATCTCGGGGGAGGCGCCGTGGAGGCGAACGATGAGGTTCTTCAGGTTCAGGATGATGTCCGTGACGTCCTCGCGAACGCCGTTCAGCGTCGTGAACTCGTGGGCGACGCCCTCGATCTTCACAGCGGTCACGGCCGCACCCTCGAGCGAGGAAAGCAGCACGCGGCGAAGCGAGTTCCCGAAGGTGTGACCGAAGCCGCGGTCGAGCGGCTCGATCGCGAAGACGCCACGATGATCGTCGGCCTCCTCGTGGATGATCCTCGGGATCTGGAACTCCATCAAGCTGGTTCGAACTGCCAAGTCGAATCCTTTCCTTGGGGAGGGTGAGGCAAAGCCTCGCCCCGACTACTTGGAATACAGCTCCACGATCAACGACTCCTGCACCGGAGCGTCGATCTCGTCGCGCTCTGGCCATTTGAGGACGGTGCCGGTGAGCCCGTCATGGTCGGCCTGGAGCCAGGGAGCGACCGCCGCGGTGAGGTCGGTGGCATCGCGGACGAGCTGCTCGACCGGGCTTCCGTGCCTGAGCGAGATCACGTCGGTCGGCCGGACGCCGTAGCTCGGGATGTTCACCCGGCGCCCGTTCACATGGAAGTGCCCGTGTCGGACGAGCTGTCGCGCCTGTGCGCGCGAGCCCGCGAAGCCGAGCCGGTAGACGACGTTGTCGAGTCGCGTCTCGAGCATCCGCAAGAGGTTCTCACCCGGGGCGCCGAGGCCTCGGGCAGCCTTCTCGTAGGTCGAGCGGAACTGCTTCTCGAGGAGGCCGTAGTAGCGCCGCGCCTTCTGCTTCTCCCGAAGCTGCAGGAGGTACTGGCTCTGCTTGATCCGACCTCGACCGTGCTCGCCCGGCGGATAGCTCCTGCGCTCGATCGCGCACTTCTCGGTGAGGCAGCGCTCACCCTTCAGGAACAGCTTTACGCCCTCGCGACGGCACAGCCGACACTTCGGTCCGAGATCTCGAGCCACGCGACTAGACCCTTCTCCGCTTGCGCTGGCGTACGCCGTTGTGGGCCTGCGGCGTCACGTCCTTCACGCCGAGGATCTCGAGGCCCGCGGCCTGGAGCGAGCGGATCGCGGTCTCACGCCCGGAGCCCGGGCCCTTCACGAAGACCTCGACCTTCTGGAGCCCGTGCTCCATTCCCTTGCGCGCGGCGTTGTCGGCGGTGACCTGCGCGGCGAACGGAGTGGACTTGCGCGAGCCCTTGAAGCCGGCCGAGCCGGCGGACTCCCAGACGATGACGTTGCCGTCGCCGTCGGTCAGCGTGACGATCGTGTTGTTGAACGACGTCTTGATGTGCGCCTGCCCGATGGCGATGTTCTTCCTGACCCGGCGCCGAGTGCGACCCCGAGTCGCGGACCTGCGGGGAGGGGCCATTACTTCGCCGCTGCCTTCTTGCCGCGACCCACGGTCTTCTTCGGGCCTTTCCGAGAGCGCGCATTCGTCTTCGTTCGCTGACCGCGAACAGGGAGACCCCGCCTGTGGCGGATCCCGCGATAGCTACCGATCTCCGTCAGCCTCTTGATCGCCTGCCCGCGATCGCGGCGCAGATCGCCCTCGACCTCGAGCTCCCCGTCGATGTACCCGCGAAGCTTCGTGACCTCTTCGTCCGTCAGGTCGCGCACCTTCTCGTTCGGATCGAGCTCGAGCTCGCGGATGATCTTCTGCGCCGTCGAGCGCCCGATGCCGTAGATGTAGGTCAGCCCGATCTCGAGCCGCTTCTGCGTGGGGAGGTTGACGCCTGCGATGCGTGCCACGTGTCTCTAGCCCTGCCTTTGCTTGTGCCTGGGGTTCGAACAGATGACGATCGTGCGGCCGTGCCGCTTGATCACGCGGCAGCGCTCACACATGGGCTTCACTGAGGGACGGACTTTCATGGGCTCCGATTACTTCATCCGAAAGGTGATGCGGCCGCGGGTGAGGTCGTAGGGAGAGAGCTCGACCTTGACGCGATCGCCGGGAAGGATGCGGATGTAGTGCTTGCGCATCTTCCCCGAGATACGGGCGAGCACTGCGTGTCCGTTGTCGAGCTGTACCCGGAACATCGTGCTGGGCAGAGCTTCGACGACCTCGCCTTCGACCTCGATCTTCTCTTCTTTGACTGCCACTCGTGCCAGCCTCAACCTCGTACAGCCGACGCCTTTCGGTCGTTGTTGGATACTGCGTCGGTGTCTGAGCTCATCCTGACACCGACTCCGCTTGGATAAATGGCGACGCAAAACTGCAGCCCGCGCCGCGGCCGGTCATCGTAGCATAGGGCCTTGCTCAGACCTCGACGCTCCGCGAGGGAACGCCGACCCGCGGAGTGAGAATCCGGGGGCCCTCGGCGGTGATCGCGACCGTGTGCTCGAAGTGCGCGGACATCGACCCGTCGACCGTTCGGATCGTCCACCCGTCGTCCATGACCGTGACGTCGGATTCGCCGGCGGTGATCATCGGCTCGATCGCGATCGTCATCCCCTCCGAGAGGCGCGGCCCGCGGCCAGGCTCGCCGAAGTTGGGGATGTGCGGATCCTCGTGGTAGTGCCGTCCCACACCGTGTCCGACGAGACTGCGCACGACCGAGAACCCGGCCTCCTCGACGACGGCCTGGACGGCGTGCGAGACGTCACCCACACGGTTTCCGACGACCGCCTCGGAGATGCCCGCCGCGAGCGCGTCCTGGGCCGCGTTCAGCAGGTTCTGCGACTCGGGCTCGATCTCGCCCACGCCGAACGTATAGGCGCTGTCGGCGATGTAGCCGTCGAGCGTGACACCGACGTCGATCGTGACGAGGTCGCCCTCGCTGACGACGTAGCCGTCGGGGATGCCGTGGACGACGACGTCGTTGGTCGAGATGCAGATCGCCTTCGGGTACCCCTTGTACCCCTCGGAAGTGGGGATGCCTCCGCGTTCTCGGATGAAGGTACGGGCGGCGGTGTCGAGCTCCTCGGTCGTCACCCCGGGCGTGAGCAGCGCCCCGACGTGGGCGATCGTGTCGGCCACGACGGCACCGGCTGCCGCCATCTTCTCGATCTCGCGGATGCTCTTGCGGATGATCACCAGCGCGCCCCGACTCGTGCCAACGCATCCTCGATAGACGTCGAAACATCTGCGATCGCGCGGTCTCCGTCGATCGCGACGAGTGTCCCTTCGGCTCGGTAACGCTCGACGACGGGCTCCGTGAGCTCGTGGTAGAGCCGAAGCCGATTGCGAATCGCCTCGGGGGAGTCGTCGGCACGGCCCTCCGCGGCCGCGCGCGCCTGGAGGCGAGCCGTGGCGACCTCGTCCGAGACCATGAGGAGGATCACGGCGTCGAGCGGCTTCCCGATCTCGTCCAGCATCGCGTCGAGAGCCTCGGCCTGAGGCACCGTTCGGGGGAAACCGTCGAGCACGAAGCCGTCCTCGTCCACGAGTCGCTCGCGAATGAGGTCGACCATGAGCTCGTCCGGCACGAGATCGCCACGCTCGAGGATCGGCTTGACGCGCCGCCCGAGCTCACTGCCGTCCGCTACGGCCGCGCGGAGGATGTCCCCGGTGGCGACGTGCGGTGTCCCGTGCAGGGCTCCGATCGCCTTCGCCTGGGTTCCCTTGCCGGACCCTTGCGGCCCAAGAATGAGTATGCGCACCGGAGGCCGCCGGCTACTTCAGGAAGCCCTCGTACGAGCGCATCATCATCTGCGACTCCATCTGCCGCATCGTGTCGAGCGCGACCCCGACGGCAATCAGGACGGACGTCCCGCCGAGCGCCCCCGCGCTCGCCTGCGAGAAGCCGCCGTACGCGATGAAGAGGCTCGGGAGAACCGCGACCGCCGCGAGGAACAGCGATCCCGGAAGCGTGAGCCGCGACAGGACCCGGTCGAGGTACTGGGCGGTAGGCGGCCCCGGACGAATGCCCGGGATGTACCCGCCGTGGCGACGCAGGTTGTCCGCCTGATCGACAGGGTTGAACTGAACCGCGGTGTAGAAGTACGTGAAGATCACGATCATCAGACCCTCGATGAGCAGGTAGATCCAGTCGCCGGGCTGGAAGTAGTTGTTCACGAACTCCTGGGTCGCGGGGAAGTACTGCGCCATCGTCGGTGGGAAGGCGAGAATCGCCGCAGCGAAGATGATCGGGATGACCCCGGCCATGTTCACGCGCAGGGGCAGGTACGTGGATCCACCCGTCGTCATCTTCCGGCCCACCATCCGCTTGGCGTACTGGATCGGGATCCT
The DNA here is from genome assembly GCA_036258155.1 of Gaiellaceae bacterium. Taxonomy (GTDB): domain Bacteria; phylum Actinomycetota; class Thermoleophilia; order Gaiellales; family Gaiellaceae; genus GMQP-bins7. The sequence continues at coordinate 12,067 of DATAEF010000044.1, forward strand.
CCGCTGCCCCTCCTGGACGAACACGACCGCCGCACAGATCCCGAGCGCGATCAGCGGGAAGAACAGCTTCTCCATCGGCCCGCCGTTCCACCAGGCCGCGATGCCGATCGGGGCGCCGACGAGGATGGAGGCGAAGATGAGGATCGAAATCCCGTTTCCCACACCTCGCTTCGTGATCAGCTCGCCCATCCACATCAGGAGGACGGTGCCGGCAGTGAGCGAGATGACGATGAGAACGAGCTCGCCGGATCCCGCGTCGAGCGCTCCCTGGTTTCGGAAGAGGAATGCGTAGCCGGTCGCCTGGGCAGCTGCCAGCACCACCGTGAGGTACCGCGTGTACTGCGTGATCTTGGCGTAGCCAGCTTCGCCCTCCTTCTGCAGCTCGGCCAGACGCGGTACCACGACCGTCATCAGCTGGAGGATGATCGAGGCCGTGACGTAGGGCATGATCCCGAGGGCGAAGAGCGAGAACTGGGAGAGCGCGCCTCCCGAGAAGAGATTGAGCAGGCCGAGGATCGTGTCGCCACGGCCCGAGAAGTAGTCCTCGATCGTCTGCGAGTTGACGCCAGGCGCCGGAATCCACGAGCCGAGCCGGTAGACCGCGAGGATCATGGCCGTGAAGAGGACGCGCCGACGGAGCTCCGGCACCCGCCATGCATTCGCGAGCCAGGAGAACATGGTTACTCCTCGCCTTCCTCTACCGGTGCTTCCTCCGTCTCGCTCGGCTCGTCGGCGTCGTCGGCCCCGTCGGCCTCGGAGACCTCGGGTTCCTCTGCGACCGGGGCGACGGCTTTGTGCCGCTTCTTCTTCCGCTCGACCGGCTCGCGGAGCCTCGTGACCGTGCCTCCTGCGGCCTCGATCTTCTCGACCGCCGACCTCGAGAACGAGTGCGCGGTCACGGAGAGCTTCTTCGTGAGCTCGCCCTCTCCGAGCACCTTCACGTCGACCGAGAGCTTGCGGACGAGCCCGGCGGCCCGCAACGCGTCGAGAGTGACGTCCGCTCCGCTCTCGAAACGCTGCTGGAGATCACCGACGTTGACCGGCTGCGAGTACGTGCGGAAGGGGCCGATCGGCATCGCGTCCGCGGAGGTGTTGCCGCGCAGCTTGCCGATGCGCATGTCGATCGGCATCTGGCCACCCTCGAACCCGGCCGGCATCTTGTTCGAGCCGGCACGCGACTTCTGACCCTTGATCCCGCGGCCCGAGTAGCGACCTTTGCCCGAGCCGAGGCCACGCCCGACGCGCTTGCGTTCCTTGCGCGGCTGAGCAGGCTTCAGGTTTGACAGGTTCAGGTCGTCGCTCACGGCTTCCTACTTTCCGTCGATCCGGATCAGATGGCGAACCTGGCGCAGCATGCCCTGCAGCTGCGGAGAGTCCTTGTGCTCCGCGCTGCGTCCGATCTTGCCGAGGCCCAGTGCGCGCAGCGTGCCGAGGTGACGGTCGGACTGGCCGATTCCGCTCCGGACCTGCGTGATCTTGACGGAGCTCACTCGTCGGCCCCCTCGCCTGCCGCGGCCGACGCCTCGACAGCGCTTCCGGAAGCCTCCTCGGACTCCTCCTTGGCAGCACGTGCGGCCCGCGGGACGGGCAGCACCTCGGCGATGGTCTTGCCGCGAAGCTGCGCAACGTCCTCGGGCCGCACGAGCCGGCGCAGGCCGTTCACCGTCGCGCGCGTCATGTTGATCGGCGTCGTCGTGCCGAGGCTCTTGGCGAGCACGTCGCGAACCCCGGCCAGCTCGAGGACGGCGCGAACGCCGCCTCCGGCGATGACGCCGGTACCCTCGCTCGCCGGACGCAGAACCACGCGCGCGGCGTCGAACCGGCCGACGATCTCGTGTGTGATCGTCTGGCCGTGCTTCGGCACGGTGAAGAGGTTCTTCCGGGCGTCCTCGACTGCCTTCGAGATCGCAAGCGGTACCTCGCGGGCCTTCCCGTAGCCGAGGCCCACCCGATCGACCTCGTCGCCGATGACGACGAGCGCGGTGAACGAGAACCGCCTGCCGCCCTTCACGACCTTGGCGACGCGGTTGATCTCGATGACCCGCTCCTTGAGCTCGCGGGACTCGTGAACGTCGACGGTGCTCAAAACTGAAGCCCTCCCTCGCGTGCGCCCTCGGCGAGGGCCTTGACGCGTCCGTGGTACAGGTAGCCACCGCGATCGAACACGCAGCGCTCGATTCCGGCCTTCAATGCGACATCCGCGAGCGCCTTGCCGACGGCCGCGGCTTGCTCGGTCTTCGAGCCGGACATCTTGCCTAGCGAAGTCCAGCCCGCGGAGGCAAGCGTCCGCGCGCTCTCGTCGTCGACGAGCTGCGCGAAGATCCCGCGGTTCGAGCGGAAAACGACGAGGCGAGGACGCTCGGCCGTGCCGGCGACCTTCCCGCGGACGCGGCGATGTCGTCGCATGCGGGCCTCCCGCTTCGTCAAGACGCTCATCGGCTGGCCTCCAGCCGATGAGCATGGAGAGATGTGGGGAACCGGGAGGTTCTCCACGCTCTCAGGAAGAAGGGGGCGTCGCGGGAGGAAACATGGTTGCCGTTCGTCATTTCACCGGCGAACGCGAGCCGAAGGCGAGCGTTGCTCATGCGCGCTTCCCGACCTTCCTGCGGACCTGCTCGTCGCGGTAGCGGATCCCCTTGCCCTTGTAGGGCTCGGGCGGTCGCACCTTGCGAACCTCGGCAGCGGTCTGACCGACCGCCTGCTTGTCGATTCCCTTGACGACGATCTGGGTCGGGGTCGGGACGTCGAACGAGATGCCCTTGCGGGGCTTGACGAGAACCGGGTGCGAGTAGCCGACGGCGAGCTCGAGGTCGGTCCCCTTGAGCTGGGCCCGATAGCCGACGCCCTGGATCTCGAGATGCTTCTCGAAGCCGTTCGTCACGCCTTCGACCATGTTCGCGATCAGCGTTCGCGTGAGACCGTGCAGCGCACGGTCCTCCCCACGCTCGGTCGGGCGTGTCACGACGACCTCGGCCTCCGTCTTCTCGATCTGCATGCGAATGGGCACGGTCTGGCTGAGCTCCCCGAGCGGGCCGTTCACCTGCACGCGCCCGGGCGAGATCGCCACCATGACCCCGGCGGGCAACTCGATCGGCTTTCTTCCGATACGACTCATCGTGCTCCGCTACGCGCTTGCCTTACCAGACAAAGGCGATCACCTCACCGCCGACGCCGCGCTCCGCGGCCTGGCGGTGCGTGATGACGCCGCTCGAGGTGGACATGATCGCGGTGCCGAGGCCTCCGAGCACACGCGGGAGCCGGTCCTTGCGCGCGTAGACGCGGCGGCCGGGTTTCGAGACTCGCTTGAGATCGGTGATCACGCGGCGCCGGTCGCGGGCGAACTTCAGCTCGACGACGAGCGTGCGGTACGGCAGAGGCTGCCCTTTGTCGTCCGTCGCATCGACGACGCGGTAGTCCTTGATGTAGCCCTCGTCCTTGAGGATGCGAGCGATCTCTTCCTTCATCTGGGAGCTCGGCATCGACGCGGAGTCGTGCAACGCGCGGTTTGCGTTGCGGATGCGCGTGAGCATGTCGGCGATCGGGTCGGTGAGCATGTCGGTCCTCCCTACCAGCTCGACTTCGTCATTCCGGGAATGGCGCCCTGATGCGCGAGCTCGCGCAGGCAGATTCGACACACTCCGAACTTCCGATAGACCGCACGCGGGCGACCGCAGCGGTTACAGCGCGAGTACGCACGCACCTTGTGCTTGGACTCGCGCTGCTGCTTGACGACGAGCGACTTCTTGGCCACCTAATCCCTTCTCTCTCCGGCGAACGGCAAGCCCAAGGCACCCAGGAGGGCGCGACCGTGCTCGTCCGTCTTCGCCGACGTCGTGATCGCGATGTCGAGGCCTCGGATCGACGGCACCTTGTCGTAGTCGACCTCGGGGAAGATGATCTGCTCCCGGATCCCGATCGAGTAGTTGCCGCGACCGTCAAACGAGCCGGGGTCGAGACCTCGAAAGTCGCGGATCCGTGGAAGCGCAATCGACGCGAGCCGGTCCAGGAACTCGTACATGCGCGCGCCGCGCAGCGTCACTCGAGCGCCGACGGGCATCCCCTCGCGGAGCTTGAAGCTCGCGATGGACTTCGTCGCGCGCCGCACCTGCGCCCGCTGGCCGGAGATGACCGTGAGCTCGTCGATCGCGGCATCGAGCGCCTTCGCGTCGGTCTTCGCCTCGCCCACGCCCATGTTCAACGTGACCTTCGTCACTCGCGGGACCTGCATGACGGAGGACACGCCGAGCTCGTCCTGGAGCCGCGGACGTATGTCGCTCTCGTACCGCTCCTTGAGGCGCGGGACATACGTCTCGGCTGTCGGTGCAGTCGTCACCGGTCGAGCTCCTGGCCGCACCCCTCACGCTTGCAGACGCGCACGCGTGCGACCTCGCCCTTGATCTCCTTCTCCACGATCCCGACCCGGGTCGGATTGCCGCAGACAGGGCAGACCACCATGACGTTCGACACGGGCACCGGGGCCGGTTTGTCGAGAATTCCGCCCGGCACGACCTGCGCTCCGCCCATCCGCGAGGTGTCCCGAATCGGGCGCGGCCGCGTGTGGCGCTTCGCGACGTTGAGGTTCTCGACGATGACGCGACGCTCGGACGGGCGCGCCTCGATCACCCGGCCGCGCTTTCCGCGATCCTTCCCGGTGAGGATCTGCACCGTGTCGCCCTTCTTCACCTTCATCTTCGTGGCCATCTACAAAACCTCCGGCGCCAGGCTGACGATCTTCATGAAGTTCTTCTCGCGAAGCTCGCGCGCGACAGGTCCGAAGATGCGCGTCCCGCGCGGATTCGATTGCGTGTCGATGAGGACGGCGGCGTTCTCGTCGAACCCGATGTGTGTGCCGTCGTCCCGGCTGTAGGGCTTCTTCGTACGTACGACGACCGCCCGCACGACTTCGCCCTTCTTGACCGCGCCCTGAGGCGTGGCCGTCTTCACGGTAGCAATGATCACGTCACCGACCCGCGCGTAACGCCGGTGCGAGCCACCGAGCACGCGGATGCAGAGGAGCTCGCGTGCTCCCGTGTTGTCCGCGACCCGGAGTCGTGATTCCTGCTGGATCACAGGTCGCCTCCCGAGTAGGTCGGGGACGCGGGCTGCGAAACGCGAGCAGCGCAAGGACGCAGGGACGAGGCGATGCGAAGCGTTGCAGCGCGCATGCGTCCTCGAGATGCGAGGGAGTCGACCGTCATTTACTTGGCGGCCTCCACGATCTCCTGCAGGCGCCAGCGCTTCAGCCGTGAGATCGGCCTCGTCTCCACGATGCGGACGACATCTCCCACCTTGGCCTGGTTCTCCTCGTCGTGTGCATGGAACCTGGAGCTCCGCTTGACGACCTTTTTGTAGATCGGGTGTACCTTCGCGACGTCGACGCGAACGACGATCGTCTTGTCGGCGCTCGCCGACACGACCATGCCCTGGCGCTCCTGGCGACGTCCACGAGTGTGCTCGGGCTTGGGTAGCCGAGTGATCGGCTTCCGCTCGGCCGGCTTCTCGCGCTTCGCCTTCGCGCGCTGGCGGCGAAGCGGCCGCGGCAAGCGCTTCTGCTTCTTCTTCCTCACGGGCGTTGCAGGAGCAACAGCTTCGGGAGGAGCCTCAGCGGCAGGCGCCTCTTCGGCAGGAGCCTCTTCGGCAGGAGCCTCCTCGACAGGCGCCTCTTCGGCAGGAGCCTCCTCGGCGAAAGCCTCAGCTGCAGGAGCTTCTGCTGCAGGAGCCTCTGCCGCAGGTGCCTGATCGGCGGCCTCGGTCGGCTCGGCCTCCTCGAGCGGGGCCGCCTCGGCGACCGCATCGCCCGGGCCAGGCACTTCCTCGACTTCGGGCGCGACGGCCTCCTGCGCGGCCTCTTCCACCGGAGCCGCTTCCTCCGTCTCGTCGGTCTCTTCGGTCTCGTTCACGGTCTCGTCAGACATGTGCTTGCTTTCCTCGCTCGCGCTCGTGCTGGACAGTCAGGATGCGGGCGATCTCCCGCTTTGCATGCCGCAGGCGCGCACTGTTCTCGAGCACGCCCGTGGCGGTCTGGAAGTGGAGGTTGAAGAGTTCCTGGCGCGTCTCGGCCATCTTGCGGTCGAGCTCGTCATCGGTCAGAGCTCGCAGTTCTCTAGCTCTCAAAGAGATCAGCCTCCCGCCTCACGAACTTCGTCTTGAGCGGCAGCTTCTGGCCGGCCAGTCGAAGCGCCTCCTTGGCGAGGGGCTCCGGTACGCCGGCCAGCTCGAACATCACGCGACCCGGCTTGACGACCGCGACCCAGCCCTCGGGCGAGCCCTTGCCAGAGCCCATACGGGTCTCGGCCGGCTTCTTCGTGAACGGCTTGTCCGGAAACAGGTTGATCCAGACCTTCCCTGTCCTGCGGATCTTCCTCGTCGCTGCGATGCGGGCGGCCTCGATCTGGCGGTTCGTGACCCAGCCCGCCTCGAGTGCCTTCAGCCCGAAGTCGCCGAACTGGACCGTGGTCTGTCCCTTGGACGTCCCGGCACGGCGACCGCGGTGGTGCCGGCGGAACTTCGTCTTGCGCGGCATGAGCATCAGCTATCGGTCTCCGTCTCGGGGCTGACCTCGGGTGCCGTCTCCGGACTTGCCTCGGGAGCGACCTCGGCTTGCGCCTCCGGCGCCACGACGGGCGTCTCGGCCTCGGCAGCCGGTTCCGTGCTCGGCTCCCTGCGCGGGCGCTGGCCGGGACGGCCGCCGCCCGGGCGCTGGCCGCGCTTCCTGCGTGGTGCGAGGCCGAGTCCTTCGCGATCCACTGCGCGACCACGGCCCTCCCGCGATGCGCCGAGACCCTCGGATGACGCGCCTCGCCGGCGCCTCGCCTGATCCTGATCACCGAGGCGGCCGTCGCGGGCACCGGGAGCCTCGTAGCCCTCGGGCATGATCTCGCCCTTGTTGATCCAGACCTTGACGCCGATCTTGCCGAAGGTCGTGTTCGCCTCCGCCTGGCCGTAGTCGATGTCGGCACGGATCGTGTGCAACGGCACACGCCCTTCCGAGTACATCTCGCGGCGGCTCATCTCGCCGCCGCCCAGTCGTCCAGCAGCGGTGATCTTGATGCCCTGGGCGCCCGAACGCATCGCCGAGGCGAGCGACCTCTTCATCGCACGACGGAAGCTGACCCGGTTCTCGAGCTGCTCGGAGATCGACTGCGCCACGAGCTTCGCATCCAGCTCGGGCCGCTTGATCTCGTTGATGTTGATGTGGACGTTCTTCTTTGTGATCGCGTGCAGCTCGCGCCGGAGCGCATCGACCTCGACGCCCGACTTGCCGATGACGATGCCCGGCCGCGCGGTGTAAATGTCGACCGTGATCCGCTGCTTGTCCTTGCGGATCAGGATGTCGGACAACCCCGCGTGCGAGAGCTTGCGGAGGATATGCCTGCGGATGCGGACGTCCTCGAGCAGGTACTCGGAGAACTCCGCCTTCCCGGTCCACCAGTTCGACTTCCAGTCGTGTATGACGCCGACGCGGAACCCGCCGGGATGCACTTTCTGGCCCATCAGGCTACGGCCTCCTTCTTCTTCCGTCGCGTCCGCGGCTTGGCGCCGCTCGGCGCCTCGTCCGAAGCGGGCGTCTCGGCCTGCTTCCTCGGACGACGCCGTGTCGTCGGCTGCTCCACCTCCGCGAGCACGAGCGTGACGTGACACGTTCGCTTGCGAATCCTGTTGACGCGACCGCGGGCACGCGGCTTCCAACGCTTGAGCGTCGGGCCCTCGTCCGCATACGCCGCCTCGACGACGAGGTCGTCGCCGTCGAGGCCGTGGTTCGCCTCGGCGTTCGCGACCGCGGACCGCAGCACCTTCTCGATGTCCGTCGCCGCCGCCCGCTGCGTGAACGCGAGGATGGTGCGAGCCTCCGGAACGCTCCGGCCGCGGATGTGGTCGAGCACGAGCCTCGCCTTTCGCGCAGACGTGCGGACCCACTTCGCCTGGGCGCGGACCTTCGTGCCGTCGTCTCGAGCCGCCATCACTTCCTCTTCACCTGTGTCTGCCGATCTCCGGAGTGGCCGCGGAACGTCCGAGTCGGAGCGAACTCGCCGAGCTTGTGCCCGACCATCTGCTCCGTCACGAACACGGGCACGTGCTTGCGGCCGTCGTGCACTGCGATGGTGTGCCCGACCATGTCGGGGAAGACCGTGGACGCGCGCGACCAGGTGCGGATCATCCGCTTCTCGCCAGAGGCGTTCATGGCCTCGATCCGGCTCATGAGCCGGTCTTGGACGAACGGTCCCTTCTTCGACGATCGACTCACTTAGCGCTTCCTCTCCTTGCCGCGACGTCGGCCGCGGACGATCAGCTTGTCGGATTCCTTGTGCTTACGGCGCGTCCGCTTGCCGAGCGTGGGCACGCCCCACGGCGTGACCGGATGCCGGCCGCCCTTCGACTTGCCCTCACCGCCGCCGTGGGGGTGGTCGACCGGGTTCATGGCCGAGCCCCGGACGGTCGGCCGCTTGCCGAGCCAGCGGCTCCGACCGGCCTTGCCGCTCGCCTGGTTCGCGTGATCGGTGTTGCCCACCTGCCCGACCGTCGCACGGCACGTGAGCAGCACGCGGCGCAGCTCGCCCGAGGGGAGCCGCAGCACGCCGTGACCGCCGTCCTTCGCCACGAGCTGGATCGCGGAGCCGGCCGAACGGGCCATGCGAGCGCCTTGCCCGGGCTTGAGCTCGACGGCATGGACGAGCGTTCCCGTCGGGATGTTCGCAAGCGGGAGCGCGTTTCCGGGCTTGATATCGGCATCCGGGCCCGATTCGACCACGGAGCCGACGCGCAGCCGCGCGGGAGCGAGGATGTAGGCCTTGGCTCCGTCCGCATAGTGGAGGAGCGCGATCCGGGCCGACCGGTTCGGGTCGTACTCGATCGCCGCCACCTTCGCCGGAATGCCGTCCTTCGTGCGCTTGAAGTCGACCGCGCGGAAGCGACGCTTGTGACCGCCTCCCTGGTGACGCGTCGTGATGCGGCCGCGGTTGTTCCGACCGCCCTTCTTCGTCAGCGACTCGAGGAGCGACTTCTCCGGCTCTGACTTCGTGATGTCCTCGAATCCGGAGACCGCCATGAACCGGCGGCCCGGGCTCGTCGGCTTGTACTTCTTCAGGGCCATCAGACGGATGCCCCCTCGAAGATCTCGATCTCGTGGCCCTCGCGAAGCTGGACGATTGCCTTCTTCCAGCCAGGCTTCGACCCGCGTGTGAGGCCTCGACGCTTCGGCTTCGACTGGACCTTCACGATGTTGACGCTCTGCACCTTGACCTCGAAGAGCTCTTCGACGGCCTGCCGGATCTGGGTCTTGTGCGCGTCCTCGTGCACCTTGAACGTGTACTTGCGGTCGGAAATCAGCGAGTAGCTCTTCTCCGAGACCACGGGCGCCAGTAGGACCTGATTCGGATGCAGGCTCATCGGCCGGTCTCCGGTCGATGAGCGTGGAGGGGTGTGGGGAACCGGGAGGTTCCCCATGCTCTCGAGAAGAAGGGGGTGCACGGGGGAAACATGGTTTCCCCCGTGAACGCGAGCCGGAGGCGAGCGTTGCTCATGACTCGGGCTCCTCGGCGCCAGCACCGGCACGCCCGAGGACGAGTGGGAGCGCCGCTTCCGAGACGAGAACCGATCGCGCCCAGACGAGCGCAGCCACTTCGAGCTCGCTCGGGGCGGTCACGAGAACCCTGTCGAGGTTGCGGAACGACTTGAAGAGAATTTCCTCGTCCTCCGTCACGACGACGAGCGTCGGCCGCTCCCCCCAGTCTCCGAGCAGGGCGGCGGCCTTGCGCGTCGACGGCGTGTCGAATCCGGAGCCGTCGAGAATCGCGATCGTGCCGTTCCCGGCGTGGTCGCTCAACGCGCCGCGGAGGGCGGCCCGGCGGGCCTTGCGGTTGACTTTGACCTCGAAGCTGCGCATGCCCGGTGGAAACGCGACCCCGCCGCCCGTCCAGTGCGGCGCCCTCGACGTCCCGGCGCGAGCGCGACCGGTGCCTTTCTGACGCCAAGGCTTCGACCGACCACCGGCGACGAGGCCGCGGCTCTTCGCGCCGCGCGTGCCTGCGCGGGCGGCGTTCAGCTCAGCCCGCACGGTCTCGTGGATCAGGTTCGGCTTGAGCTCGGCGGAGAAGACCGAGGCCTCGAGCGAGACCTGCTTCTTCTGCCCGCCGAGCACGGGTGCCTTGGGCGCCGCCATCACGCGCTCCTGATCTCCACGAGCCCGCTCGCAGGGCCGGGAACCGACCCCTTGACGAGAAGGAGGTTCCGCTCCGGGTCGACCTCGTGCACGACGAGCCCCGGCTGGGTGACGCGCACGCCGCCCATGCGCCCGGACATCCGCATCCCCTTGAAGACGCGGGATGGATACGCGGAAGCGCCGATCGAGCCCGGTTTGCGGACGTTGTGCGAGCCGTGTGAAGCCGGGCCACGGGTGAACCCGTGGCGCTTGATCGTGCCCTGAAACCCCTTGCCGACCGAGATCCCCGAGACCTTGATCTCGTCACCCGGCTCGAAGGCGTCGACCGTGACGGTTGCGCCGACCGCGAGATCGGTCTCTCCTCGCAGCTCGACGACGTGCCGGTGCGGACCGAAGCCGGCCTTCCTCAGGTGCCCGAGCTCGGGCTTCGAGATCTTCCGTTCCGCGATCTCCTCGAACGCGAGCTGCACCGCGTCATAGCCGTCGACGGCGGTCGTCTTGACCTGGAGGACCGGGCAAGGTCCGGCCTCGATCACGGTGACAGGCGTCATCGCTCCCGACTCGGGATCGAACACCTGGCTCATGCCGAGCTTCTTGCCGAGGATGCCCTTCACGTCTCTCCTAGAGCTTGATCTCGATATCGACGCCCGCAGGCAGGTCGAGCCGCATGAGCGAGTCGACCGTCTTCGGCGTGGGAGAATGGATGTCGATGAGCCGCTTGTGCGTGCGCACCTCGAAGTGCTCGCGCGAGTCCTTGTCCTTGAAGGGGCTACGAATGACGCAGTAGACGTTCTTCTCCGTCGGCAGCGGGACCGGGCCGGTGATCGTCGCCCCGGTCCGCTGCGCGGTCTCCACGATCTGGGACGCGGACTTGTCGACCTGCTGGTGGTCGTAGCCCTTCAGTCGGATGCGGATCTTCTGCTGAGCCATCTGCTGTGGAGTAAGGGGCGGGAGATCCCGCCCCTACGCGATGATCTCCGTGACGACGCCCGCACCGACCGTGCGCCCGCCCTCGCGAATGGCGAAGCGGAGCCCCTGGTCCATGGCGATGGGCTGGATGAGGTTGATTTCCATGTTCGTGTTGTCACCCGGCATGACCATCTCCTGGCCCTCCGGCAGGGCGATGGAGCCCGTCACGTCCGTCGTGCGGAAGTAGAACTGCGGCCGGTAGCCGTTGAAGAACGGCGTGTGGCGCCCGCCCTCGTCCTTCGAGAGCACGTACACCTCGGCCTTGAAGTGCGTGTGTGGCGTGATCGAGCCCGGCTTCGCGAGCACCTGGCCACGCTCGACCTCCTCGCGCTTGATGCCGCGGAGGAGTGCGCCCGCGTTGTCGCCCGCCTGGGCGTAGTCGAGCGTCTTCAGGAACATCTCGAGGCCGGTGACGACGGTCTTCTGCGTCTCGGGGTGGATGCCCACGATCTCGACCTCTTCGCCGACCGACATCTTCCCCTGCTCGATGCGGCCCGTGACGACGGTGCCTCGGCCGGTGATCGTGAACACGTCCTCGATCGGCATCAGGAAGGGCTTGTCGACGTCACGCACCGGCTCGGGGATGTACGAGTCGACGGCCGCCATGAGCTCGAGGATCTTGGGCGTCCACTCCGCGTCGCCCTCGAGCGCCTTCAGCGCCGATACCTGGACGACCGGAATGTCGTCGCCCGGGAACTCGTACTTGGAGAGAAGCTCGCGGACCTCCATCTCGACGAGCTCGAGCAGCTCGGGATCGTCGACCATGTCCGCCTTGTTCAGCGCGACCACGATCGACGGGACCTCGACCTGCCGGGCGAGCAGGATGTGCTCCCGCGTCTGCGGCATGGGGCCGTCGGCGGCGGAGACGACGAGGATCGCGCCGTCCATCTGCGCGGCGCCCGTGATCATGTTCTTGATGTAGTCGGCGTGCCCGGGGCAGTCGACGTGGGCGTAGTGGCGGTTCTCCGTCTCGTACTCGACGTGCGCAGTGTTGATCGTGATACCCCGCTGGCGCTCTTCGGGCGCCTTGTCGATCGCGTCGAAGGACGTGATTTCGGTGTTGGTGCCGGAATCGGCGAGCACCTTCGTGATCGCTGCTGTGAGCGTCGTCTTGCCATGATCGATGTGGCCGATCGTGCCGACGTTGACGTGCGGCTTGGTGCGCTCGAACTTCTGCTTGGCCATCTGCTCCTATCCCTCCGAGCTCGTCTTCTCTCGATTTACGCTGTCTTGTCGCCAACCACGATCGACTCTGCGATCGTGGCCGGAACTTCCTCGTAGCGGTCGAACTGCATCGTGAACGTGGCGCGTCCCTGCGTCATCGAGCGCAGGTCGGTCGCGTAGCCGAACATCTCCGCGAGCGGAACGCCCGCGCGGATCGACTGCGACCCACCGACCGGCTCGAGCTCGACGACCCGGCCACGACGACCGTTCAGGTTACCAATGACGTCGCCGAGGTACTCGTCGGGGGTGACGACCTCGACGGACATGACCGGCTCGAGGAGCCTCGGCTTCGCGCGCTTCATGCCCTCCTTGAACGCCATGGAGCCCGCGATCTTGAAGGCCCGCTCGCTCGAGTCGACTTCGTGGTACGAGCCGTCGACGAGCTCGATCTTGACGTCGACGACCGGGAACCCGGCGAGGATTCCCGAGCTCATCGCCTCCTCGATGCCCTGGTCGACGGCTGGGATGAACTCCTTGGGGATCTTGCCGCCGACGATCTTGTCGACGAACTCGTAGCCCTCGCCCGGGTTCGGGTAGAGGTTCACGACGACGTCGCCGTACTGCCCGGAGCCTCCGGTCTGGCGAACGAACCTGCCCTGAATCCGCTCCGCGGGCTGCGTGATCGTCTCGCGATAGGCCACCTGGGGCCGGCCGACGTTGCCCTCGACGCGGAACTCCCTCAGAAGTCTGTCGACGATGATCTCGAGGTGCAGCTCGCCCATGCCGGCGATGAGCGTCTGCCCCGTCTCCTCGTCCGATGAGACGCGGAAGGTCGGGTCCTCCTCGGCGAGCCGCTGGAGTGCCTGCGAGAGCTTGTCCTGGTCGGCCTTCGTCTTCGGCTCGATCGCAACCGAGATGACGGGATTCGGGAACGACATCGACTCGAGGACGATGGGCGCCGAGCCGACTGCGAGCGTGTCGCCGGTCGTCGTGAACTTGAGCCCGACGGCTGCGGCGATGTCGCCCGCGCCGATCTCCTCCCGCTCCTCGCGGTGATTGGCGTGCATCTCGAGGATGCGGCCGAGCCGCTCGGTCTTGCCGTTCGTGGTGTTGAGGACACGTTCACCGGCCTTGACCTGGCCCGAATAGACGCGGAAGTAGGTCAGCTTGCCGACGTGCGGGTCGGTCATGACCTTGAATGCCAGCGCCGAGAAGGGGGCGTCGAGATCGGCCGGCCGGGTCGCCTCCTCGGCCTTCTTCGGATCGAGCCCCTGCACCGGCGGGACGTCGAGCGGGCTCGGCAGGTAGTCGACGATGGCGTCGAGGAGCGCCTGCACGCCCTTGTTCTTGAATGCCGAGCCGGCAAGCACGGGAGTCACCGTTCCGGCGAGCGTGCCCTTGCGCAGTGCGCGCCGGATCATTTCCGGTGCCACCGCGCCCTCGTCGTCGAGGTACGTCTCCATGAGCTCGTCGTCGAACTCGGCGACCGCGTCGATGAGCAGGTGGTGGGCGGTTTCGGCCGGTGCCGCGAGGTCGGCCGGAATGTCGTCGACCACGAGGTCGGTTCCGAGGGCGTTCGTGTACGTGATCGCCTTCATGTCGACGAGGTCGACGATGCCGGCGAACGCCTCCTCGTTCCCGATCGGAAGATGGATGGGCACCGGGGTCGCACCCAGACGGTCGCGCATCGACTGGACGGCCGCGTCGAAGTCGGCGCCCGTTCGGTCCATCTTGTTGATGAACGCGATGCGGGGAACGCGATAGCGGTCAGCCTGCCGCCACACCGTCTCGGACTGGGGCTGCACGCCGGCGACGGAGTCGAAGACTGCCACGGCGCCGTCGAGGACGCGGAGGCTGCGCTCGACCTCCATCGTAAAGTCCACGTGGCCGGGCGTATCGATAATGTTGATCCGATGATCGCGCCACTCGGCGGTCGTCGCCGCCGACGTGATCGTGATGCCGCGCTCTTGCTCCTGCGCCATCCAATCCATCGTCGCGGCGCCTTCGTGGACCTCACCCATCTTGTGGGTCCGTCCGGTGTAGTAGAGGATCCGCTCGGTCGTCGTGGTCTTGCCCGCATCGATGTGGGCCATGATCCCGATGTTCCGGACACGGTCGAGCCCGACCGGTGTGGCGACTGTCGACATCTCGGCGGCTCTCGCTACCAGCGGTAGTGCGCGAAGGCCTTGTTGGCCTGCGCCATCCGGTAGATGTCGTCCTTCTTCTTGTAGGCGCCGCCCTGCTGGCTCAACGCGTCCATGAGCTCGCCGGCGAGCTTCTCGGGCATGCCCTTCTCACGCCGGTCGCGCGCTGCCTGCACGAGCCAACGGAGTGCGAGCGTCCGGGCGCGGCGCTGCGGAACCTCGACTGGAACCTGGTAATTCGCGCCGCCGACACGACGCGAACGCACCTCGAGCACGGGCGTGACGCTCTTCACCGCCTGCTCGAGCACCTCGAGCTGCGCCTTGCCGGTCTTCTCGGATGCGACTGCGAGCGCGTCGTAGACGATCTGCTCCGCCACGGACTTCTTGCCCTCCAGCATCAGCCGGTTGACGAGCTGAGACACGAGGACCGAGCCGTGCACGGCGTCGGGCTCGAGTTGACGAGGCTGGATCTCTGCGCGGCGCGGCATCCGGGTCCTACGCCCTCTTGGCCCCGTACTTCGAGCGAGCCTGACGCCGCTCCGAGACACCGGCGGAGTCGAGCCCGCCCCGGATCACCTTGTACCGGAAGCCCGGGAGGTCCCTCACGCGCCCACCGCGAACGAGTACGACGGAGTGCTCCTGCAGGTTGTGGCCCTCACCCGGGATGTAGGCGCCGACCTCCGCGCCGTTCGTGAGACGAACGCGAGCGACCTTCCGGAGTGCCGAGTTCGGCTTCTTCGGGGTCGTCGTGTAGACGCGCGTGCAGACGCCACGCTTCTGCGGCGCTCCCCGGAGAGCCGGGGTCTTGGTCTTCGCCTTCGGGGTCTTCCGACCCTTTCGAACGAGCTGGTTGACTGTCGGCACGCGCTGCTCCTACTGAAGGTCGAGTGCTTTCTCCACACAGAAAGAAGGCGGGCACGAGAACGCCCACCTACCGGGCCGCGAGATCCTAGCAGACCATCGCGCGCGCTCGCCGGTGACGGTTCGGCCATCTCATCGCAGTGACGCCCTTCGAGCAACGTAGCGCGTAGCCGTCTCCCTGAATACAGTGAGCCGCAGGGGAGTGGTTGGATTGAGATGGTGACTGCGGTAGTCGCCGCGGCCGCGGTCGCGGCAGTGCTCGTCGTAGCAGCGGCCTTGATGGCCCGTTGGGCCGGCGCGCGCTCGCAGCGCCGGTTCGAGGCGGTCGTCGGCCAGCTCGACGTGCACATGGAGGCGATATCGCAGAACCTCCAGCGTGCCGTCGAGCGGTCGGATGACGCGCGAGGGCGCAGTCTCGGCGACTTCGGGCTGACGCTCGACCTGGCCGATCTGCTCCAACGACTGGTGGAAGAAGCCGCGACCCGTACTGGAGCGCAGGCGGCGACCGTGCGAGTGCGCGGAGCGGGCGAGATGTCCGCTGTCGCGTCCTTCGGAACGGGCGACGGCGCTGCGCTGCTCGAGGCGAGCCTCGGCCCTCCGGACGCTCGGCCCTTCCGTGCACTGACACTGAACTGGACCTACGGGCAGGCCCTCGAAGGAGACGACGCATCGTATCGATCGGGCCTGGTGGTTCCCATCATCGAGGACGGTGTCGAGACGGGCGCGCTCGCGACCTATGCCCGCGGAGCCGCGGCATTCCGGCCCGAGCACGCACGCGCACTGCAGGCCCTCGCAGATGACGCCGCTCCCGGCATCACGAACGCGCGTCGCTTTGCGGAGGCGGAGCTCCGCGCAGTCACCGACGGGCTCACGGGTGTCCGCAACCGCCGCGGCTACGACGAGGAGCTCGAGCGCGAGCTCGCACGAGCACGGCGCACCGCACGACCGCTCTCACTCCTTCTGCTCGACCTCGACAACTTCGCGGAGATCAACGCCCGCTTCGACTACCCTGGCGGCGATCTCGTGCTTCAGGAGTTCGCCGACCTTCTGGAGCTGGCCGCGCGCGCGACGGACACCGTCTGCCGTCGAGGCGGCGAGGAGTTCGGGATCCTGCTTCCCGAGACGACGGGTGACGAGGCTCGGCAGTTCTACGTCCGCCTTCGTGAGGAAGTCGCCGCGACGGGTTTCTCGAACGTCGGACGTCTCACGTTCTCGGCCGGGCTCGTCGAATGGCGGCCGAACGAGACGCGCGAGTCGCTCGACGCGCGCGTGTCCGCAGCGGTCAACAGGGCGAAGCGTGCCGGCAAGGACCGCCTGGACGCAGACTGGCCGTAGGCCGACGCTCTGCCCAGCTACGGACGGCGCGTTGCGGCCCAGCGAGCGGCTTCGGCCTCGTGCAACGAGAGGAACGGTGCGTACGTCGAAAGGCTGACCACACCAAGCTCCGGCAGCCGGTCTCTCTCGCAGACCAGCCTTCCCTCCGCGGCCTTCTGCATGCGCACGGTCCACGCCGCGTAGGCATCGGCCAGGCGCTCGCTCTCCAAGGCGCGCATGATCGCAGGCCGCGCGACGCCAGATCCGTAGGCACCGAGCGCACCGGTGTCGTCCAGCGCCTTCACGCTGAACACGCCTTCTGCCGTACGGACCGTCATCCGTTGGCCGGTGGTGATGCGGAACACGGACTCGGGAGCAGACGTGGCAAGCGCGATGCCCGTCCCTCCGGGAAGCCAGCTCGGCGCCGGCGAGACGACGAGTCGGCGTGCGACCACAGGCGCATACGTCACGCGGAACCGCGCGATGTCGGCAGCCGACGGTCGCGACACGGCGAGACGCGCGAGAATCTCACGGGCCCTCAGCTCGTCGCCGATGATCCCGCGCGCGACGGTCCTGCTCGCACCCGATTCCGCGAGCGCAGATCGATACGCGGCGAGGCTTCCGCCGAAGCGAGCGCGTACGATGCGCGCCTCGACGCCGAGCGCCTCGGTGGGCGAAACACGCGCACGCTCACGCTCGATCGCGCGGACGACGAGCGCGGTCAACGCCAGCTCGCGGTCGCGCGTCAGCTTCGCGAGTGACGCCACGTTCGACGCGGTGAGCGCACTCGAGCCGTACACGCACCGAGCTCCGGCGGGCAGGTCGAGCTGACCCGTCTTCACGTCCGCGTCGAGCTCGTCGCCGAGGATGCCCGGGGCGTCGCACAGGCCTTCCTCCCTCGCCCAGAGCCATACGCAGGCGGCGTACGTCTTGTCCGGATCGTTGGACCGCTCGTTGCGCTGAGCCCAGCCCCACGACCAGACGTGTCCGAGCCGGAGCTCACGCGCGACCTGACGGACGGCAAGTGTCTGCCACTTCGCCACGCTGAACCAGCGCGAGCGCGGCGCGAGTCCTTCTCGACCGCCGGTACCCGACCCCGTCTGGAAGCCGATCATGATCCCGATTCGGGAGGACGGGATGCCGAGTGCAAGGAGCTTCGCGGCAGACTGCCGATGGCGCACCCTGAGACGTCGGGAACCGTGAACCGGGCCGTCGCGCCAGATCAAGTTTGCATTCGCGTAGTTCTCGAGAACCAGGTCGGAGACCGCGGCGACCGACTTCCACCAGGCCGCCGCGTCACCAGCGGTGAAAGGCTCGCTCGAGACGAGGAGGGCGGGACGGCCGCCGCGAGCTGCAAGTCTGCTGACGAGCTGGAGGACGTTCGCGCGATACCGCTCCGCGGTCGGGGTCAGCGGCGTCGGCAGCGAGGCGCCCCAGAGCTCGTTGAGCGCGATCAGCGGTTGCTCACAGCCGCTCACGGACACCGCGTAGTCGAAGAGCGAGTCGGCGCGCTTCTCGATGACGGAGGCATCGGCAGGCTCCGACGGAGTCCCGACCCGCTTTCGCAGATACATGTCCCAGTGGACCGTTCCCGCGCCCGCTCCCCGCGCTTCGGCAGCGAGCTGGGGACCGCCCGTCGCAACGACGACGCCCGGGCGCGCAAAGCGCTCGCGCCAGAAGGACACCGACGAGTCCGCGAAGTCGACCCAGACCGGTTGCTCGTCCGGAAGGCCGCAGGAGAGAGCAGCCGTGCCGGTCGCGGGCCAGACGAGGAGCACGACGAACGTGCCGATTGCAGCAACGAAACCCCTGCACATGGGCATCAGAGGTAGCAGAAAGTGGTTAGGAACGTGTCTGGGTGTCTGACCATAGGCTCAGACCCGTGCCGTCTGACCGGGTTGCGGGGTCGACGACGAACGGCGCCAGGCCCGCGAAGTCTGACCGCCAACGGAGTCGACTGGGATCAGACCCACGGTCTGACCCCAGTCGGGTCCTTACTGCTCCTCGTCGGCAGGCGGCTCGAGCTCGGCCGCCTCACCGTCTCCGTCGAGCACAGGCTCCTCGAACGAGAGGCCGAGGGAGTCGAGATCGAAGCCGTCGCCCTCGCCGATCTCCTCGAGTGCGGCGAGAAGCTCGGCCTCCGCCTCGGGCCGTGCGAAGGTCACGGGGAGCGGCTCCGTCGGCTCGATCGTGATCTGCCGATACTGCTTGAGCCCGGTCGCGGCAGGGATCAGCTTCCCGATGATGACGTTCTCCTTGAGCCCGTTCAGGTGGTCGACCTTGCCCTCGATGGCAGCGTCGGTCAGCACCTTCGTCGTCTCCTGGAACGACGCGGCCGAGAGGAACGACTCGGTCGCAAGCGACGCCTTCGTGATGCCGAGGATGATCGGCTCGAAGGTCGCCTGCTCCTTCTTCTCCTTCTTCACGCGGGCGTTCTCGCGCTCCAGGACAACGCGGTCGACGAGCTGCCCGGGCAGGAGGGCCGAGTCACCGGCACTTTCGACCCGGACCTTCTTCAGCATCTGCCGAACGATGAGCTCGATGTGCTTGTCGTGGATCTCGACGCCCTGGGACTTGTAGACCTTCTGCACCTCACCGATGAGGTACAGCTCGGTCGGAGTCGCACCCTTGAGAAGCAGGAGATCCGCCGGGTTGAGCGACCCCTCGTTGAGAGCGTCCCCGGCTTCGACCGTCTGACCCTGGACGACGCTGAACCGGGTGCGGCGCGGGAAGCTGTACTCCCGCGGGTCCGGGAGCTCGCCGCTCGCATCGAGGGCGCTCGGCGTAACGGTCACCTTGATGGTGCGGTCGGCCTCCTCGATGTCGACCTTGCCCGCGACCTCGGCGAGGGTCGCCGCACCCTTGGGGTTACGAGCCTCGAATATCTCGACGACACGCGGGAGGCCGTGGGTGATGTCGGCCCCGGCGACGCCGCCCGTGTGGAACGTCCGCATGGTGAGCTGCGTCCCGGGCTCGCCGATCGACTGCGCTGCGATGATCCCGACAGCATCGCCGATCTCGGTCATGCCGCCGGTCGCCATGAACGTTCCGTAGCAGGCCCGGCAGAGCCCGTACTCGCTGCGGCACTTGAGCACCGAGCGAACCGGCACGGTTGCCGTCTCCGCGTACTCGCCGAACTCCTCGACGAGCCGCCGAAGTGCGCTCATCGTGATCTCCGCGCCCTTCTCGACGATCACGGTCTTGCCAGGCTTGCCATCCTTGATCGGCTTCGCGATGTCGGATGCGGCGACGCGCCCGGCGACGCTCTTGTTCGGGGAATCGTCGAGGATGAGAGCGAGCTCGATGCGATCCTCGGTACCGCAATCCTCCTCTCGGACGATGACGTCCTGGGACACGTCCACGAGACGCCGCGTGAGATACCCCGAGTCGGCAGTCCGGAGCGCCGTGTCCGCGAGACCCTTCCGGGCACCATGCGTGGAGATGAAGTACTCGAGAACGGTGAGCCCCTCCATGAAGTTGGCCTTGATCGGCCGCGCGATGATCTCGCCCTTCGGATCGGCCATCAGGCCGCGCATTCCGGCCAGCTGACGGATCTGGTTGAAGGACCCGCGCGCGCCCGAGTTGGCCATCATGTAGATCGGGTTCGTCTCCGAGAGGTTCGCCATCATCGAGTCCGCAACCTCGTCGGTCGCCTGCGTCCAGATGGCGACGATGCGCTCGTCGCGCTCGTCTTCCGTCATCAGGCCGCGGTCGTACTCACGCCCGACCTTCGCGACCTCCTCCTCGTAGCGGGCGAGAATCTCCTCCTTGTCGCCCGGGATGACGATGTCGTTCTTCGAGATGGTGATTCCGGCGCGGGTCGCGAAGCGGAACGTGAGCGACTTGATGACATCGAGTGCCGAGGCGATCGTGTTCGGTCCGTAGTCCTCGACGAGCTCGCCGATGAAGGCGTCGAGCTCGCGCTTCGTGAGCGTCTTGTTGAGGAACGGGTGATCCTCGAAGTCGCCGCCGGTCGCCTCGTCGAGCGCTCGCTCGACCTCGGCGTTGAAGATGACGCGTCCCGGCGTCGTCACGAGCCGCTGGCCGCTCCACTCGTACTCGATCGGATCCTGGTACGCGACGGACTCCGCCTCCAAGGCGAACTCCACGTCCTCCTCCGTGCGGAATCTCGGGAGCCCCTTCTTCCCGAGCGCCTTGGCCATGTCGGCGGCAGACGTGGACACGAGATCGTGCTCGCAGTACGTGAGGAAGTACGCGCCGAGGACCATGTCCTGGTTGGGCGTCGCGAGCGGCCGGCCACTCGCCGGCGAGAGGATGTTGTTCGACGAGAGCATGAGCACGCGGGCCTCGGCCTGCGCCTCCGCGCTCAGTGGCAGGTGAACCGCCATCTGGTCGCCGTCGAAGTCGGCGTTGAACGCCTGGCAGACCATCGGGTGGACCTGGATCGCCTTGCCCTCGACGAGCACCGGCTCGAACGCCTGGATCCCGAGTCGATGCAGCGTCGGCGCCCGGTTCAACAGCACGGGGTGCTCGGCGATGACCTCCTCGAGGACGTCCCAGACTTCCGGGATCATCGACTCCACCATCTTCTTTGCGGCCTTGATGTTCTGGACCGCCTTGCGCTCCACGAGCCGGCTCATGATGAACGGCTTGAAGAGCTCGAGGGCCATGAGCTTCGGTAGCCCGCACTGATGGAGCTTCAGGTTCGGGCCCGCGACGATCACGGAGCGACCGGAGTAGTCCACGCGCTTCCCGAGCAGGTTCTGCCGGAATCGGCCCTGCTTGCCCTTGAGCATGTCGGAGAGCGACTTCAACGGACGGTTGCCGGGGCCTGTCACGGCCCGCCCCCGGCGACCGTTGTCGAAGAGCGCGTCGACGGCCTCCTGAAGCATCCGCTTCTCGTTGTTCACGATGATCTCGGGCGCGCCCAGGTCGAGCAGGCGCTTCAGGCGGTTGTTCCTGTTGATGACACGGCGATAGAGATCGTTGAGGTCGCTCGTCGCGAAGCGGCCACCGTCGAGCTGCACCATCGGGCGAAGCTCGGGCGGAATGACCGGAACGGCCTCGAGAATCATCCATTCGGGCTTGTTGCCGGACTTGATGAACGCCTCGACGACCTTGAGCCGCTTGATCGCCCGCTGTTGCTTCTGTCCCTTCGACGTCTTGATGGTGTCTCGGAGCGACAGGGACTCCTCGTCGAGGTTCAGGTCGCGGAGCAGGTCGCGCACCGCCTCGGCGCCCATGCCGCCGCGGAAGTAGACCCCGAATCCGTACGGTGACCCGAACCGATCCTTCAGCTCGCGAAAGATCTGCTCGTCGCCGACGATCATCTTCGGCTCGAGCTCCTTGAACAGGAGCCAGGTCTGCTCGAGTCGGCGAACCGCCTCGACCGCGGCCTCGCGGGTGTCCTCGCGACGGAGGTCGATGTCCGCGACCATCTCCCGCACCTTCAAAGCCCACTGCCCGATCGCGTCGAGGTCCTCCTTACGGGCTCCCTCGACGAGGCAGAGGTCGTATGCGAGCTCCCGCACTGCTGCGCCGTCCGCCTCGGGATCGACTGCTGCGAGAACGTCGGCGAGCAGGCCGTTGCCGACCTCGCGCGCTCGCTCGAGGTTCTTGCGATCGACGTCGCTGACGAGCGCCGCGTCCTCCTCCGAGAGCTCGGCTCCTGAGAGGAGGCCGTCCTGGACGCGCTTCACGTGCTTCGTGATCGCGCCCTTCTTCGACCCCGAAGCCTTCTCGAGCTCGGCCCGCAACGGCGCCAGTGCGGCCTCGATCTGCACGGCCGCCGCGGCCACGGACTCGACCTCGCGCGGAGCGAGGCGCCGGTCGTCGCGGGTTGCCGTCTGGCGTACGAGCTCCCGAACCCGTCGCGGATCCTCGTTCGTCATCTTCTTGGCGAGCTCGACGAAGACACCGGTCCCGAGCATCCGGATCTCTTCGAGCGTCGGAAGCACCGATTCCTCGGCCCAGTTCGAGAGCCCTCGCACCCAGAAGTCGTCGTCCTCGTCGAAGTTGCGCTCCTTGCCCGCCGCGAAGAAGTCCCGGCGTCGGGAGAACCGGTCGTCGAGGCCCGAAAGGGCCTCGTCACGGTCGAGGTAGATCCGCTCGCTCTCCCCCGCGACCTTGTCCTCGAGGTCCGCGAGGTCGGCCTGCCGCTTCTCGCGATCGACTGCCGTGACGATCGATGCGGCGAAGTACAGCACCTTCTCGAGCTCTCGCGGAGCGATGTCGAGCAGATAGCCGATCCGGCTGGGGACGCCCTTGAAGAACCAGATGTGCGAGACGGGAGCGGCGAGGTCGATATGTCCCATCCGCTCGCGCCGAACCTTCTGCCGGGTCACCTCGACGCCGCAGCGCTCGCAGATGATGCCCTTGTAGCGGACGCGCTTGTACTTTCCGCAGTAGCACTCCCAGTCCTTCGTGGGGCCGAAGATTCGCTCGCAGAAGAGACCGTCCCGCTCGGGCTTGAGCGTGCGGTAATTGATCGTCTCCGGCTTCGTCACCTCGCCGGAGGACCAGTCGCGGATCTGCTTGCTCGATGCCAGACCGATCCGGATCGAGTCGAAGTCGTTGATGTCGGGACCGCGTCTACTGGTTTCCATCTAGGGCCTCGAACCTCTCTCTCTGAAGTCAGTGCAGGTCATTCCTCGACCTCGGCGTCCGCGAGGTCGACCTCGAGTGGGGCTTCCTCGCCCTCGAGATCGCTGAGCTCCTCGTCTGCAGCGAGCACGAGCTCGCCACCCTCGTCGGCGCGCTCCTCGCCCTCCTCGACCTCCTCGGCCGTGGGCTGGCGTGCGGCAGCGCGCAACGAGCCGGGCGACAAATCGATGCCGAGCTCTTCGGCAGCACGCAGGAGCTCGTCGTCCTCCTCGCGCACCTCGACCTCGCGACCCTCGTCGGAGAGCACCTGGACATCGAGTGCGAGCGACTGCATCTCCTTGAGCAGCACCTTGAACGACTCGGGGATCGACGGCTCAGCGATGTTCTCGCCCTTGACGATCGCCTCGTAGGCCTTCACGCGGCCGATCGTGTCGTCGGACTTGATCGTGAGCATCTCCTGCAGGGTGTAGGCGGAGCCGTACGCCTCGAGCGCCCAGACCTCCATCTCGCCGAAGCGCTGGCCGCCGAACTGCGCCTTCCCGCCCAGCGGCTGCTGCGTCACGAGTGAGTACGGGCCGGTCGAGCGGGCGTGGATCTTGTCGTCCACGAGGTGCAGGAGCTTCAAGATGTACATGAAGCCGACCGTCACGTCCTGCTTGAACGGCTCGCCGCTCTTCCCGTCGTAGAGCTCGACTTTTCCGGAGCATCGGTTGCCGCGCGTCGCTGAATCGTCGACGCTCATCGTGACGAGCCCGTTCGAGCTGTCGGCACGAGCGAACTCGACGAGGGCGTCGTCCACGTCTCCCTCGGTCGCTCCGTCGAACACGGCGGTCGCGACGCAGCGCGGGTCGGGCGCGTTGATGGGCGCCCGTGCGCTGACAGGGCCTCCCTCGGGGAAGACACCGTGCGCCGCGGCCCATCCGAGATGCGTCTCGAGGATCTGGCCGATGTTCATCCGGCTCGGCACGCCGAGCGGGTTGAGCACGACGTCGACCGGGCGGCCGTCTTCGAGGAAGGGCATGTCCTCCTCCGGAACGATCTTCGAGATGACGCCCTTGTTGCCGTGCCGACCCGCGAGCTTGTCGCCCTCGGCGATCTTGCGCTTCTTCGCGACGTACACGCGAACGAGCTCGTTCACGCCCGGGGGCAGGTCGTCCCCCGCGTCGCGGGAGAACGTCTTGACGCCGATGACCTTGCCGCCTTCGCCGTTGGGGACCTTGAGCGACGTGTCGCGGACCTCGCGCGCCTTTTCCTTGAAGATCGCGCGGATCAGCTTCTCTTCAGCCGTGAGCTCGGTCTCGCCCTTGGGGGTGACCTTGCCGACGAGCAGATGGCCGGCGTCGACGTCGGCGCCGATGCGCACGACTCCGCGCTCGTCGAGGTTCGCGAGCGACTCCTCCGAGCGGTTCGGGATGTCCCGAGTGATCTCCTCGTCGCCGAGCTTCGTCGAGCGCGCGTCGATCTCGTACTCGTGGATGTGAATCGAGCTGAGCACGTCGTCCTTCACGAGCCGCTCCGAGATCACGATCGCGTCCTCGAAGTTGAAGCCCTCCCACGGCATGAACGCCACGAGTAGGTTCGCTCCGAGCGCGAGCTCACCGCCGTCGGTCGAGCTGCCGTCGGCCAGCACCTCGCCCTTCTTGACGCGGTCGCCCAACGAGACCACGGGCTTCTGATGGATCAGCGTGCCCTGGTTCGAGCGCATGAACTTCGTCAGCGGATACTCGTCACGAGTGCCCCGACCCTCAACGACGATGCGCTCGGCGTCGACGTCGACCACCGCCCCGTCGTTGTGCGCGAGAACGACGTCGCCCGTATCAACGGCTGCTCGGAACTCGAGGCCGGTACCGACGAGCGGCGCCTGTGGGATCATCAGCGGCACCGCCTGCCGTTGCATGTTGGCGCCCATCAGGGCGCGGTTCGCGTCGTTGTGCTCGAGGAACGGGATGAGGGCCGTCGCGACTGAGACGATCTGCGCCGGCGAGACGTCCATGTACTCGACGTCCTTCGGCGAGACGATGACGGCCTCACCCTCCCGGGATCGGCACAGCACCTGGTCGTTGAGGAACCTGCCCGTCTTGGGATCGACCGGCTCCGAGGCCTGAGCGATGGTGAACTGACGCTCCTCGGCCGCGTCGAGGTAGATGATCTCGTCGGTCACCTTCCCGCCCTTGACCGCCCGGTAGGGCGTCTGGATGAACCCGAACTCCGACACGGTCGCGAACGACGCCAGCGAGCCCATGAGGCCGATGTTCGGACCCTCCGGCGTCTCGATCGGGCACATCCGCCCGTAGTGAGTCGGATGGACGTCGCGCACCTCGATCGGCGCTCGCTCGCGGGTCAGACCACCCGCGCCGAGCGCCGAGAGCCGGCGGCGGTGCGTCAACCCGGCGAGCGAGTTCGTCTGGTCCATGAACTGCGAGAGCTGCGAGGAGCCGAAGAACTCCTTGAGGGCGGCGACGACCGGCCGGATGTTGATGATCGTCTGTGGCGTGATCGTGTCGACGTCCTCCGTGGTCATGCGCTCCCGGACGACCCGCTCCATCCGGTAGAGACCGACCCTGAACGCCTCCTGGATCAGCTCCCCAGTCGTACGCAGGCGCCGATTTCCGAAGTCCTCGTACTCGTCGAGCTCACCACGGATCGGATCGCGCGAGAGCTGCGCCGCGTCAGCCGCGAAGTCCTTCGAGTCCTCGGGCACGCCGAGCTTCGTCGGTAGGTCGACGAGCCGCCGCACGAGAGCGAGGATGTCCTCGGTCGTCAAGACGCGCGTGTCTTCGGGTACCTGCACGTTCAGGCGCTGGTTCAGCTTGTAGCGGCCGACCTTGGTCAGGTCGTAGCGCTTGGGGTCGAAGAAGAGCGACCGCAGGAGGTTCCGCGCGTTGTCGAGCGTCGGAGGCTCGCCGGGGCGCTGCTTCTTGAACACCTCGATGAGCGCCTCCTCCTCGCGGGTCGTGGGATCCTTGTCGAGCGTGTTCGCGATGAAGGGCGAGCCGCCGAAGAGCTCGAGGATCTTCTCGTTCGAGGTGGTGTCGAGCTGGAAGCCCGTCGTCGGGTCCTCGGCCGGGAGGGCGCGCAGAAGCGTCGTGATCGGCAGCTTGCGCTTGCGATCGATACGCGCGTAGACGATGCCCTTCTTGTCGATCTCGACCTCGAGCCATGAACCGCGGGACGGCATCAAGTTCGCCATGAAGACCTGCTTCGTGGCGTCCTTGGGCTCCATCAGGTAGGCGCCCGGGCTGCGGACGAGCTGCGTCACGATCACGCGCTCGGTCCCGTTGATGATGAACGTGCCCCAAGGCGTCATCATCGGGAAGTCGCCCATGAAGACCCGCTGCTCGCGGATCTCCCCGGTCTCCTTGTTGACGAACCGGACCGTGATCGAGAGCGGGACCTGGTAGGTCAGGTCCTTCTCGCGGCACTCCTGGATCGTGAACTGCGGGTCCCCGAACTCGTACTCGCCGAAGTCGACGGCGAGCGTCCCCGTGTAATCCTCGATCGGCGAGATGTCATCGATGGTCTCGCGAAGGCCGTCCTGGATGAACCAGCTGAAGGACACCTTCTGGATGTCGATGAGGTTGGGGAGGTCGAGGACATGCTTCAGGCGCGAAAAGCTCTTACGCGCGCGCGGCGCGACAGCAACGCTGCTCAAGTGGTATTGCCTCCCTTACTGCGTGCAGGGCTTGGATGGGCAGGGTGGACGAACGGGCCTCGGCGGAACCACGAAGGATAGCGCACGAGCGCACTCCACCGCAACCGCTCCGCGGCCGGTGGATTGCGTCCCGTGAAGGATAGCGGACGGCGTCAAGAGCGTGGTCGGGCCCGTGGAGTATGACCCGGCGCGGAGGGCCTGTACGCGAAGCGGACCAGTGGAAGGAAGCTGGGGAAACCGGGCGGTTTCCCCAGCTTTCCTGTCGCCCGCTACTTCAACTCGACGCTGGCGCCTGCCTCCTCGAGCTGTGCCTTGATCGACTCCGCTTCGTCCTTCGCGGCGCCCTCCTTGACGGCACCGGGAGCCCCGTCGACGAGGTCCTTCGCTTCCTTGAGCCCGAGCCCGGTGATCGCACGGACGACCTTGATCACCTGGATCTTCTTGTCGCCGGCCGCCATGAGCATGACGTCGAACGAGTCCTTCTCCTCCTCGGCGGCAGCGCCGTCGCCGCCAGCGGCGGGAGCCGCTGCGACCGCAACGGGAGCAGCGGCGGTCACGCCCCACTCCTCCTCGATCGACTTCTTGAGCTCGACGAGCTCGAGCACCGTCATCTTGCCAAGCGTGTCCAGCACCTTCTGTACGTCTGTGGCCATCTAGGTGTCCTCCTCTTCCTCTTGCACTTGCATGTCTTCAATGACTGGGTCCACATCCGTGGCCGTCGCCGAACCTTCACCTTCGTGGCCGTCGGATTCGGCCGAGCCCGAATATGGCGGCGTGACCGTTGCGGCCCCGTCGGCCGACTCCTCAGCCTCGGTCGGCGCGCTTTCCTCGACCTGGACGGCGGTTGGGGCAACGATCTGGCCCTCCTCCTCGAGCTGCGCGATACGAGCGTCGATGAGCCCGTGCAGATCGCGCAGCGGCGCAGAGACGAGCGCCAGAAGCTGCGTGAGGGGGGCGACGACGGCGCTGACGACCTGCGCACGCAGCACGTCCATCGGTGGGAGGGCCGCGAGCTCCGCGACCTGCTCGCCGGACAGCGTCTTCCCCTCGAGCATTCCACCGCGGAGTGCGAGGACGTTCGTCTCCTTCGCCGTCGCGGCAAGCGCCTTGGCGACAGCCGCGGGATCGCCCGACGACTCGATGAACGCGATGGCAGTCGGGCCTTCGAGCATCACGAGAAGCGCGTCGGCGCCGGCCTGTTCGGCGGCCCGGCGGGTCAACGTGTTCTTGACGATGCGGAATCGAGCACCGTGCTCGAGCAGCACGTCCCGCAGCGATTCGAGCTGCTTGTTCGTCAGGCCGCGGTAGTCGGCGACGATCAGCGTCTCGGCGGAGCCCAGGTCTTCCGCGAGCTCCGCGACGATCCGTTCCTTGTCCGTTTTCAGCACGTCATGTCCTCCTCGAACGACGAAACCCGCACGAGGCGGGTTCGATCAGGCGCAGTGCGCACGGACAGAACCTGCCTCGGCCGGACCTACGAGCCTCGTTGCTCGGAGCCACGAGGCGTCTGCCGGCTGTCTTCGGCGGGATTCAACGGTTGCTAGACCGAGACTGTAGCGGCCTCCAACTCTTCCGCGATGTCGCGAGTGATGGTCGAGTCGACGTGGACGCCCGGGCCCATCGTCGTCGTCAGCGTGATCTGCTTGATGTACCGACCCTTGGCGGCCGAAGGCTTTGCGCGCACGATCTCTTCGATGAGCGCCGCGTAGTTCTCGAGGAGCGCACGCTCGTCGAAGCTGCGCTTTCCGATCGGAAGGTGGACGTTCCCGCCGCGATCGGTTCGGTACTCGAGCTTGCCCGCCTTCGCATCGGAGACGGCCTTGCCGACGTCCATCGTCACCGTACCCGTCTTCGGGTTCGGCATCAGGCCCCTCGGGCCGAGGACGCGGCCGAGCTTTCCCACCACGCTCATCTGGTCGGGAGTGGCGATCGCGACGTCGAAGTCGAGGAAGCCTTCCTCGATCTTCGTCGCGAGGTCCGCCGAGCCGACCACGTCGGCACCCGCATCCTCGGCCTCGCGTGCCTTCTCTCCCTCCGCGAAGACAGCCACCCGCACGTCCTTGCCGATCCCGTGCGGGAGCATGATGGTCCCGCGCAGCTGCTGGTCGGCGTGGCGCACGTTCAGGCCGAGCCGGAAGTGCGCCTCGACGGTCTCGTCGAACTTGGCGCCCTCGAGCTCCTTGAGCAGGCGGACCGCAGCCAACGGGGTGTACGCCACCTCACGATCGATGGCGGCTCGCGCAGCCGTGTAGCGCTTTCCGTGTGAGCTCACGCGTCCGTCTCCACGCCCATGCTCCGAGCGGTCCCGGCGATCACCTTCATCGCCTCGTCGACGTCGCGCGCATTCAGGTCTGGCATCTTCGCCTCCGCGATCGAGCGGAGCTGTGCCCGGGTGAGGCGACCGACCTTGTGGCGGTTCGGCTCGCCGGAGCCGGACTCGAGCGCGAGCGCCTCCTTGATGAGCACGGCCGCGGGCGGCGTCTTCGTGATGAACGTGAACGAGCGATCCTCGAAGACGGTGATCTCGACCGGGATGATGCGGCCGTTCTCGTGCGCGGTCTGCGCGTTGTACGCCTTGCAGAACTCCATGATGTTGACCCCGTGCTGGCCGAGCGCCGGACCCACCGGGGGAGCCGGGTTTGCCTGGCCGCCCGGGATCTGGAGCTTGATCATCGTGAGTACTTTCTTCGCCATTGTCTTCGAGTCAGCCTAGGCCAGGCCGTCAGTCGATCTTCTTCACCTGGTCGAAGCCGAGCTCCACCGGTACCTGGCGCTCGAAGATGTCCACGAGCACCTTCAGCTTCTGTTGATCGGGGTTGACGTCGACGATCTCTCCGTCGAAGTCGGAGAGCGGGCCGGAGGTGACCTTCACGGACTCGCCGAGCGAGAACTCGACCTGCGCCTTCTGAGCTTGCCCGCCGGCGGGCACCCCGTGGTGGAGTATCCGGTCGACCTCCGGCTGCGAGAGCGGCACGGGCTTCGTCCCGGCGCCGACGAACCCGGTCACACCCGGGGTCCCCTTGACGACGGTCCACGCCTCGTCGGACATGCTCATGTTCACGAGCACGTAGCCGGGAAGGACGCGCTTCTCGGTCTGCACCTTCTGCCCGTCCTTGGTCTCGATCACCTGCTCGGTCGGCACGACCACACGACGGAACGCGGGCTGCTGGTTCATCGAGACGATGCGGTGCTCGAGATTGGTCTTCACCTTGTTCTCGTGCCCGGAGTACGTATTGATCACGAACCACTGAAACACTGCTTCTCCTATCGCACGCGAGCGGAATCGGCTCGCGCCGACTCCGCTCGCGTGGAAATCCCTAAAGGCGTCCGCTTCGCGGCCGCTGTGCTTACGCTGATCATCTGCATTTCCATGGACTGCTCTCCTAGAGAAGGACGCGGTCGACGATGGGGCGGATGACCTGATCGAGGCCCCAGAGGTAGGCGCCTACGATCGTGCACGCGATGATGACCACAACGACACCCTGCAACGTCTGGCGGCGGCTCGGCCAGTCGACCTTCCTGAGCTCGGCGTACGACTCGCGGACGAACTGCCCGCGCTGGTGCTCCGCCTTCCGCCCCGTCTGCTGCTTGACAGGCTGCTGAGACGGCCTGACCTGTGCTGCGCGAGCGCGGCGCGAGGTCGGCGCTCCGTCACCGGCGGCAGCCCGCGCCGCACGCCGTTGCCTGCGGGTCTCGCGCGCCAACTACCTGGTCTCCCGATGCGGCGTGTGCCGACCGCACCAGCGGCAGTACTTCTTGAACTCGACCCGGTCCGGCGAGTTCCGCTTCGACTTCTGGGTTTGGTAGTTGCGCCGCTTGCACTCGGTGCAGGCGAGCGTGATCGCGACTCGGACTCCGGTTGCCATTGTTCTAGTCGGTTCTCGTGTGGGACGAAGAATAAAGAGGCGTTCGAGTAGCGGCGGCAGGACTCGAACCTGCGACACGCGGATTATGATTCCGCTGCTCTAACCAACTGAGCTACGCCGCCGCGCGCGCCAGAGTGTAGCAAGGGTCAGACGCACCCCCTCGCCACCGGGACTACGACCGACGGCCGAACTAGGATCGCCGCCGTGATTCGGATCCCGCCGCAACGAGGAGGCTGGCTCGAGGTCATCTGCGGCCCGATGTTCAGCGGCAAGAGCGAGGAGATGATCCGGCGTCTGCGCCGCGCGGAGATCGCAGGGCAACGCGTCGTCATCTTCAAGCCCCTGATCGACGATCGCTACGACGCAGCGGATGTCGTCAGTCACGCCGGAGCGCGAATGCGCGCCGTTCCGGTCTCGTCGGTCGCCGAGGCAATCGAGCATGCGGACGGCTTCGACGTCGTGGGGATCGACGAGGTGCAGTTCTTCGACTCGTCCGTCGTCCCGCGCGCCCTCGATCTCGCCGATCGCGGCGTTCGCGTCGTGGTCGCAGGGCTCGACCAGGACTTTCGGCGTCTCCCCTTCGGCCCGATGCCCGACCTCCTCTCGCACGCTGAGTTCGTGGACAAGCTTCAGGCCGTATGTCACCGCTGCGGCGGCCCCGCGACGACCACCCAGCGCCTCGTCGACGGAAGGCCGGCGCCGTACTCCGGCGAGACGGTCCTCGTCGGAGCGGCCGAGCAGTACGAGGCGCGCTGCCGCGGCTGCCATGAGCCCGGAGTGGGCGCGACCCTAGCGGCCGCGTAGCGCGCCGGCGATCGAGCATCCTCCGAACATTCCTGCCGCGACCAGAACGATCGTCCCGCCTGGTGGGAGGTCCGCGTAGTACGAGATCGTGAGGCCGACGAGCGCCGACGCCAGGCCGATCGCCATCGAGAGCACGAGCGTCGAGCGCATGCTCCATGCGATCCGGCTCGCCGCGCTGACCGGCAGGACCATGAGCGCAGCGACGAGCAGGATCCCGACCACCCGCATCGACAGAGCCACGGTCACCGCCGCGAGCGCGGCGACCAGGATGTTGAGAGCTCCGATCGGCACGCCGGCGACACGTGCGCCTTCCTCGTCGATGACGACCCCGGCGAGCGCTCGATAGAAGACGGCGACGACGCCGAGCCCGACGGCGCCGAGCGCCGCGATGAGCGCCAGATCCGAGCGCGTGACAGTCAGGATCGAGCCGAAGAGGTACTGGAAGAGATCGACGTTCAGCGCACCAGCGCTAGAGACGAGAACCACCCCGAGCGCGATGCCCGTGTAGAAGACGAGCGCAAGGGCCTGATCACCTGCGGCCCCGCCGCGCGAGCGCAGCAGCTCGATCGCGATTCCGCCCACGACTGCGAAGACGAGCGCGGTGAGGACCGGCGCCACGTCGAGCAGGATCCCCGCCGCGACGCCGGCGAACGCGACATGTCCGATGCCGTCGCCCGTCAGCGACTGCCTGCGCTGAACGAGGAAGAACCCGACAGCAGGCGCCAGCACACCGACGACGGCGCCCGCGCCGAGCGCGAGCCGCATGAACTCAGTCTCGAACATGGACATGCGACGGGTCGTGCCAGACGCCCGGGAGCTCGGCAGGTGCGCCGTCGAAGACGATCGTTCGCCGGACGAGGACGATCCGTTGGACGAAGCGCTCGACGGCCCCGAACTCGTGGGAGACGTAGACGATGGTCACGCCGAGATCCGAGTGCAGCTGATCGAGCAGCGCGGCCAGGGACTCTTGCGACTCCGCATCGACACCTGTGGTCGGCTCGTCCAGAACGAGGAGCGACGGGCCGCCCGCAAGGGCCTTCGCAATGAACGCACGTTGCTGCATTCCGCCGGAGAGCGTCCGGACGGGAACATCTGCCTGAGTCGCCAAACCG
The DNA here is from genome assembly GCA_036258155.1 of Gaiellaceae bacterium. GTDB lineage: Bacteria > Actinomycetota > Thermoleophilia > Gaiellales > Gaiellaceae > GMQP-bins7. Next base: position 44,676 of record DATAEF010000044.1, read on the forward strand.
ACGCGCTCGATCGCCTCGGCGACGAGCTCGCGATCTCGCCGGCGCATCGGCCCGAACAGGCCGCTCGCCAGCCGACCGGCGGAGACGACCTCGCGTACCGTCGTTGGAGCGTCACCGCCGAGCTCGGAGCGCTGCGCGAGGTACCCGAGGGTGCGCCGTCGCGAGAAGTGGTGTGCCGCCTCTCCATAGAGAGATGCTCTCCCCCCGGAAGGGCGCTCGAGCCCGAGCAGAATTCGAACGAGCGTCGTCTTGCCGCCGCCGTTCGGCCCGGCGACCGCGACGAACTCTCCTTCCCCGAGCACGAGGTCGACTTCCTCGAGGACCCGCTGTCCCGGCCGGTAGCCGAACGAGACGCCGGAGAGCTCGGCGGCTAGCGGCACCCGAGCCCCTCGCGAAGCGCGGCGAGATTCGCTCGCATCACCGTGAAGTAGTCCTGTCCTTCGGAGAGGTCACTGTCCGTCAGGCCCTCCAACGGGTTCAAGGCAGCTGTTCGTGCGCCGGTTTCGCGTGCAACCGTTTCTGCCAGCCGAGGCGAGAAGAGCGTCTCGAAGAAAACCGTCGTCGCGCCGTCCTCGTCGACCTTCTGAACGAGGTCCTCCAGAGCCCTCGGGCTCGGCTCGGCTTCAGGCGACACTCCCGTGAGCGCAATCTGCTCGAGGTCATATGCATCCGCGAGGTATCCGAACGCGGCGTGGCTCGTGACTATCTGACGGCGGTCGCAGCGCACGAGCCCGTGCCGGAACTCTCGGTCGAGCTCGTTCAGTCGCGCGACGAGAGCCTCGGCTGCGTCGGGGTCACCGAGCGCAGCCGCGATTTCGCGAACGGCGGTCGCATACCTCGTCGGGTCCAGCCAGACGTGTGGATCGGCCTCGCCCGGCTCCTCGCCCGGACGGACGTCCTGACCCGCGAGCAGGTCGACGGCGTTGCCCGCTCCCTCAACCGCGTCCTCGAGCGCCGGCATGAAACCCTTGCCGAGATAGAGCACGAGATCCGCGTCACGGACGCGCTCCACGTCTCCGGGAGTGAGCTCGATGTCGTGAGGCTCTACCCCGGGCGGCGTGAGGTTGACCACGACGTCGCCACTGCTGGCGACCTGCTCCGCCGCCCAGGCGAGTGGATAGAAGGCGGCCACGATCGTCCGCTCACCATGCGTGCTCGTGTCCGAGCCGCCGCAGCTCGAGAAGAGCAGCGCCGAGACGATGAGCGTGAGCAGGCGCACGGCGCGCACCCTACCACGTCTTTGAGAATGGGTATCATTATCTTCGATGCGTGAACCAGAATGGACCGAGGCGGCGCTCGCACGTCTGCGCGAGTCGAGCGGACGAAGCGGGAGCGCCCGCCGCGCGGTGGTCGAGCTGCTCGGCCGCCAGGGTTGTTGCCTCTCGGCGCAGGAGATTCACGAGAGGCTTCGGACGGCCGGCCCACGCGTGGGAATCGCGAGCGTCTACCGGGCGCTCGAGGGTCTCGACGGGCTAGGGCTCGTGCAGAAGGTCGACCTCGGCGACGGCGTCTCGCGCTTCGAGCCGACACATGCAGGCGGCGACCACCATCACCACCTCGTCTGTGACGACTGCGGCAAGGTCGAGCCGTTCGAGGATTCGACCCTCGAAGCGGCGATCGAGCGCGTTGCCGACGGCCGTGGATACGCAGTCGCGGCGCACGACGTGGTCCTGCGCGGCGCATGCGAGGATTGCCGGCACGAACACTCCTGACGAGTCCTCGAAGCCGGCGCGGCGCATGACCATCGATGACCTCGTGCGCGAGGCGCGAAGCCGTCTCGAGCGTCTCGAGCCAGAGGAGGCGCTTGCCGCGCAGGCCGACGGAGCGCTGATCGTGGACACGCGCTCGAATGACGAGCGACGGCGAGACGGCGTCATTCCCGGGTCGGTCCACATCCCCCGCTCGGTTCTCGAGTGGCGCCTCGATCCCGACAGCGATCCCGCGTACCGAAACCCGCACGTGATGGGTCTCGACCAGCGGATCGTCCTCGTCTGCGC
>DATAEF010000045.1:0-19905 GCA_036258155.1 Gaiellaceae bacterium
CGCACGAGCCTCGACCACCGCACCGGGACCGACGTACACGGGAGGTACGAGCCTCGCTCCCGGATCGACGTCGGCCGACGGATGCACGAGGGTGAAGTCGACGCCGAGCGCGCCGCCCACCTCGGTCGAGAAGAGCCGCTCGAGAACATCGCGGTGGGCCTGGAGGTACGACTCGGGTGTTCCGACGTCGAGCCAGTACCCGGGCAGCGCGATCCCGTACACGGCGCCGTCGGCTGCAAGCTGGGGAAACACCTCCCGTTCGATGGAAACCGGCCTGCCGGGCGGCACGAGGTCGAGCACCTCGGGCTCGAGAACGTAGAGACCGGCGTTGATCAGATCGGTGTCGATCTCCTCCGGGCGCGGCTTCTCCAGAAAGCTCTCGACGCGGCCGTCCGCCGCGGTGCGAACGAGCCCGTAGCGGCTCGGGTCCGCGACAGGCGTGAGCAGGATCGTCGCCTTCGCGCCCGTCGAGCGATGGAACGCCACCAGTTCGGCGAGGTCGGCCTCACGCAGCGAGTCACCGTTGAGCGCGAAGAAGCTCCCTTCCAGCTCGCGAGCCGCGAAGGCGATCCCGCCGCCCGAACCGAGGGGCTGATCCTCGACGGAGTAGTCCAAGGAGACGGCGCCGTACCGCTCTCCGAAGTGCGCACGCAACTGGTCCGGGAGATACCCGCACGCGAGCCGCGCCCGCTCGACTCCGTGCCGGGCGAGATGCTCGAAGGTGTAGGCCAGCAGCGGACGATCGACGAGTGGAAGCATGTCCTTCCGCGTGCGATCCGTCAGCGGCCGGAGCCGCGTCCCTTGGCCGCCGACCAGGATCACGGCCGGCAGGCTCACGCGTTCGGCGCGGCGAAGGTTGAAAGCGTCATGCGACCGGGCGGCCGATGCCTTCGTACGCGAAGCCGAGCGCACGGAGCTTCGCAGAGTCGAGCAGGTTGCGCCCGTCGACGACGAGCCGGTTCCGCATTCGCGCTCCGGCTTCGGCCCAGTCGAGCTCGCGGAGCTCGGGCCACTCGGTCACCACCACAGCTGCGTCGGCGCCGTCCAGTGCCTCGAACGCAGAGCCCGCGATCACGGCGCCGTGGAGATGGGCGCGGCCATCGGCGATCGGATCCCACGCGCGTACGTCGGCGCCCTCCGCGAGCAGTCGCCCGGCGAGTACGAGGCTCGGTGCCTCCCGCATGTCGTCGGTGCCGGGCTTGAACGCGAGGCCGAGCAGCGCGATCCGCTTGCCTCGCAAAGGCCCCAGCCGGCGCTCGAGCTTCCCCACGACGCGCCGCTTCTGGAGCTCGTTCACCTCGATGACTGCGTTGAGGAGCTGGAAGTTGTACCCCGAGTTCGCCGCAAGCTGCTTGAGCGCGAGCGAGTCTTTCGGAAAACAGGACCCGCCGAAACCGATGCCCGCGCGCAGGAACGCGGGGCCGATGCGTCGGTCCAACCCGATGCCCTGCGCTACGGTCACCACGTCGGCGCCCGTCGCCTCGCAGACGTTCGCGATCTCGTTGATGAACGAGATCCGCGTCACGAGCGCCGCATTGGCGGCGAGCTTGATCATCTCGGCCGACGACACGTCGCACCGCACCACGGGCGCGTCGATACCGTCGTGGAGCCGTTCGACGACATCGCCATCCGCCGGATCGAACGCGCCGACCACGATCCGGTCGGGGTGCAGGAAGTCGTGCACGGCCGTCCCCTCCGCAGTGAACTCTGGGTTCGAGACGTAGCCGACGTTCTGAAGTCCGCGATCGTCGAGCCGGTGGCGCACGGTCTTCCCGGTCCCGACGGGCACGGTGCTCTTCATCGCGATCACGATTCGGTGGTCGACCTGCGGTAGCTCGTCCACGACCGTCCAGACAGCGGACAGGTCCGCGTCGCCGGAATACGTCGGAGGGGTTCCCACCGCCACGTACACGACCTCAGCCCCGTCGACCGCCTCGGCGACGTCGGTCGTGAAGCTCAAGCGGTCCCGATTTCCCTCGAGGAGGTCCGCGAGCCCCTCCTCGTGAATCGGCACCTCGCCGCGCCGAAGCGCCTCGATCTTGTCCACGACGACGTCGCGAACGACGACGTCATGGCCAAGGTCGGCGAGACACGCTCCTGTGACCAGGCCGACGTAGCCGGCGCCGAAGACGGCGACGCGCACGGGACTACTTCGCTCTCCCCAGCGGCTTCAAGCCCTTTGCGATCGCGAGCATCGTCTCGTTCGAAAGGCGGTCGAGCAGCGTGTTGATCACCCAGTAGCTCGCGGTGGGGGTGCGCAGGACGACCATGTGCAGCTTCGGCCCGTCGTAGTGGAGGTCGTAGATGCGGCCTTTGATCCGCCGGGTGAGGCTCTTGTCCGCGAGCGCCGGAGCGTCGTCCCAGTCCGTCATCTGCACGCCCCAGTACTCGTTCGAGCCCATGCTGTACACGAGACGCACGGCCTTGTGCTTCTCGCCGGGATCGATCCAGTACATCCGTACCGGCATCGTCGAGTCGGTCCAGGAATTCCGCTCGATCGCGGTTGGGAGCATCAGCCGGAACGGAACGCGCGAGCGCCGCTCGCGGAGGAGCTCTCGGGCGGCGTCGGGGGCAAACACGACGTTCGGGCGGGCCCGCTTGGGCGTCCGGTCGATCGGAGCGGCGGCCAGACTGCCGTGGAACGTCTGGCCGACCACGATGGTCAGAAGCGCGCCGTTCGAGAGATGCGAGATCTCGCTCGGCAGCGCGTTCACCTCGGACGAGCCGAAGAGGTTTGCGACGCTCTGCGCCGCCGCGCGGGCCCCGCGACGGCCGGACGCGAAATAGACCTGCGTCCGGAAGTACGTGTACCGCGGCGCGTTGGCCGGGAGCCCGTTCGGCGGAAGCACGATCTCGTAGCCGCGCTCGCCGAGCTGGAACCCGGCGGTCGATGCCGAGCCCGCTACGCCGTTTCCGTTGAGGACGGTGATGCTCGTGTCGCGCGGAGCCGGCACGCGCTGCTTGAGCTTCTCGCCGAGTGCGACCGCGGTCGCCTTCTCCGAGGATTCGACATCGGGATGCGTGAATGTCTGGACCGCGCGCTCGATGTTCTCGGAGCCGGTCGTCAACTCGGCAAACCCCTCGAGTCCCTCGATCTTGTTCTGGAAGACGTGTCCCCGGGGCAGGCCGTAGGCGAACAGCGCGTAGGAAAGGATGGTGCCGCCCGGAACGTCGCTGCCGCCGCCCTGGGCAACCTCGACGTTGTTCGTGATCGCATTGACGACCCTCGGCAGCGCGAACGGAGCGAAGCTCTCCTGCACCTGGCCTTTGAACGCCTTCACGAACTGCTGCTGGCGCGCGACGCGGTAGAGGTCCGAGTCGGTGTGGCGATAGCGAACGTAGTCGAGCGCCTGGCGCCCGGTGAGCTGCTGGTAACCGGGTCGGAGATTGATCTTCGCGTAGCCGGAAGGTCCACCGCGGTCGTTGAAGTAGCGCCGGTCGACGTCGATCCAGGCGCCGCCCAGCCTGTCGATGATCTGCCGGAAGCCGCGGAAGTTGACCGTGATCAGGTAGTTGACCGGGATGCCTGTCAGAGCTTTGACCGTGTCCAGCGAGCCCTGGGGCCCACAGGCGGAGTAAGCGTGCGCGATCTTGTCGAAGTACGGCGTGCGCCCCTCGCACCGGATCTCCACCCGCATGTCGCGCGGGAACGAGAGGAGCGAGATCGAGTCCGTCGACGGATCCGCGCGCACGAGCATCAGCGTGTCCGAGCGGCCGGAGGCGTTGGCGCCGTCCTCCCGGCGATGGTCGTATCCGATGACGAGCGCCACGGCCGGCTGCCCTGGAAGGGGCGTGTTGAGGGCCCTCGCCGCGCGCTTGACCTCCGGCGTCTGGGCGGCCACGGCAGCCACGGACTGGTGGAAGTACAGGTATGCACCTCCGGCCGCGCCGCTCACCAGGACGAGCGACGCGACTCCGAGCCAGAGCGCGATCCGTCCGATCAGGGCGGCCCGTGAACGAGGCGGCCTGGAAGGCTGCTGGTAGAGGCTGACGGGTGACAGGGCACCAGGCGGGAGAACGGGCTTCCCGTTTCCGTTCGGCGCGGCCCCGCGCCCCAGGCCTCTCTTCAGAGTCGTTCGCATAGAACAGCCAACGAGCGCCTCCACGGGCGCCCGCCTGCGGAGGATAGCTCAGCGAGATGCTGGATCGGAAATTGGCGCGCAGTCGAGTGCGCCACGACCAAGCCGGGCGACGCACGTACGCGTCGTGCAGGCTCGAAAAGCCAGTGCGACGCGCGCGGGTGGCGAGCCGGCGCCGTGTCGTGAACGTCAGTCGGCCCGCGTGAATTTCCGGTCCAGCATCGCAAAGAGAGGTTCGCCCCCTACGCGCCCTTTCCCCCAGGAGTCCTAACCACGCGCGACCGCGCCCGCCAGGGGCACGGCATCCAGGGCACGCTCGAGAAACGCGATCTCTTCCGGCGTACCGGCGGTGATACGGAGCGCGTCCGGCGCCCCGAACGATCCCATGGGACGGACGATCACCCCTTGTCGAAGGAGTGCATCCGAGACCGCGACCGCGTCCCCAACGCGGACGAACTCGAAGTTCGCGACCGCTGGCCCGGGCGGCTCGAGCCCGTGGCCACGAAGAGCCCGATCGAGCAGGGTCATGGCCTCGCGGTTGGCCGTCCGGCGGCGCGCGAGCTCGTCGTCGCCTGCCAGGCTGGCCAGGGCTGCCTCCTGCCCGACTGACGTCACGTCGAAGGCTCGGCGTACCTTCCCGATCGCCGTGATCACGTCCGGACGGCCGATGCCGTAGCCGACCCGGAGACCGGCGAGTCCGAAGATCTTCGAGAACGTCCTCAGAACGAGAACCTCGAGCCCTTCCTTTGCGTACTCCTCGACGGCGTCCGGGTACTCGGGGTCGTCGATGTACTCGAAGTAGGCCTGGTCGAGCACCGTGAGGACACCTGCCGGGACCTGTTCGAAGTACGCATCGAGCTCGGAGCGACTGCTCGTGGTGCCGGTCGGATTGTTCGGAGCGGCGATGAAGACGAGCTTCGTGCGTCGCGTCACGGCGGCGAGGATCGCGTCGAGGTCGAAGCGCTCGTCCCGCAACGGGACGCGCACGGGGACGGCGCGGAGCTTGAGCGGGTCCAGCACGTAGCTCGGAAACGACGGCCACCCGGTGACGGCCTCGTCACCAGAGTCGAGCGTCGCCAGGCACACGAAGCCGATGACCGCATCGGCGCCGGCGCAGACGGTCACGTTCTCGAAGCCGACCCCGTGCAGGTCTGCGAGCGCGTGCCTGAGCCGCCAGGCACCGCCGTCCGGATACCGGTTGAGCTCGCACGTGGCGCGCTCGATCGCTCCCTGCGCAGCCGGGAAGGGCCCGTAGGGGCCTTCGTTCGAAGCGAGCTTGACGACGCGCTCGAGACCGAGCTCTCGCTGGACCTCTTCGACCGGCTTGCCGGGCTCGTACGGGACGAGCTCTGCGAGCGCTGGTCGAATCGGCGACCGATCAGCGTCGGCCGGTCGCCGATTCACGTCGCCGGTATCGGCTCCGGCGCCGCGGTCACGTACTCGCCGACGATCTCGCTCTCGTCCTCGCGCTCCGCGTCGGTCGACGCAGATCCCTCTCCCGGCTCTTCGGCGGCGGCCCCGTTCTGGCGCCGCACGGCGATGACCGCGACGGCGGCGAGGATGCCGACCGAGACGAGCCCGAGCCCGATGTAGACGCCGAGCTTGAGCCCGCTCCGCCGCCGACGTCGCCGCTCGAGGGCACGCGAGGCCGCCTTCAGCGTGATGTAGCCGACGGCCGCGTTTCTCTTGTTGAAGATGCTCACCACCGGAGGGTAACGCAACGAGCGCCTCCCTGGTCCGGGCGCCCTACTTCCTTCGCGGCGGAAGATCGATCGCACGGCCGAGGGCGACCTGTCCTGCAACCTTGATGCCTTCGCCGAGGGTCGGATGCGCTGCCATCCCGTCGGCGATCGTCTCGATCGTCGACTCCGCGTCGAGTGCGACCACCGCGGCTTCGATGAGATCCGTCGCGCGCGCGCCGACGATGACCACACCGATGAGCTCCCCGTACGTCGTCTCGTGGATCGTCTTCACCCATCCTGCCGCTTCTCCGGACATGACGGCGCGCGCGTTCGCCACCCACGGGAACCGGCCCACGGCGATGTTCTCGTTGCCGTGCCGCTCGCGGGCCTCGGCCTCCGTAAGGCCGACGCCGGCGATCTCGGGGTCGGTGTAGATCGGCCGCGGAACCGCCGCCTCCGGCATCGCTGCCTCGTGGCCCGTCGCGTTCTCCGCGGCGATCTCACCCTCGCGGAACGCCGTGTGCGCGAGCTGCCAGTACCCGGCGACGTCGCCGGCCGCATAGAGGTGCGGCACGGACGTCCGCCTGTGCGCGTCCGTCTCCACGCCCGTCCGGGGATCGAACGCAACCCCGGCCGCCTGGAGGCCGATGCCGTCGACCAGCGGTGCGCGACCGACCGAGACGAGCATGAGGTCGCACTCGACCGTCTCGCCTTCCCCGAAGTGGACGACGAGTGCGGATCCCGTGTCCTCGACCTTGGTGCACTGCTTGCCGAGGTGGACGACGATGCCCCGTCGAGCGAACGACTTGCGGAGCTCGCTCGTGGCATCGGCATCCTCCTGCGGGATGAGCGAGTCGAGCATCTCGACGATCGTCACTTCGGTGCCGAAGCGCTCGAAGATCGACGCGAACTCACAGCCGATGATCCCGCCTCCGAGGACGACCAGCCGTCGCGGTACGTCGGTCTGGGCGAGGAGGCCCGTCGAGTCGACGCAGCGTGGCGAGTCGAGGCCAGGGATGGGCGGTCGGATCGGATACGAGCCCGTGGCGATGATCGCGCTCGAGAAGCTGAGCCCGACGTCGCCGGTGTCGAACGCGATCGACCGGGCATCCTCGAATCGTCCGGCGCCCTGGAACCAGGTGACGCCGTTGGCCTTGAAGAGCGAGGCTACGCCGCCCGTCATCTGCTTCACGACCGCGGCCTTCCATTCGTTGGCCTGGGAGAAGTCGAGCGTGGGCTCTCCCGTGACGACGCCGAGCTTCGGGTCGACCTCGCGTGCGGCGTGGAGTGCGTGCGCGGTCTGTACCCAGGCTTTGGTCGGAATGCATCCGACGCGCAGGCACGTTCCCCCGAGCTCGGACTCCTTGTCGACGCACGCGACACGGGCACCGAGCTGCGCGGCCCGGATCGCCGCCGTATAGCCGGCCGGCCCACCCCCGAGGACGGCTACGTCGAATTCCATGGCCGCGATCCTAGAGGCTCGACGCGAGATCGGCGCGCAGCCGGGTGCGGTCACGACCACGTCGGGCGTCGCACTCACGCGTCGGACCGCCATCCGGCGGGCAGGAAGCTCGCGTCAAGCCTCTGGGCCGCGAGGGCTCGACGGCTCGCTTCGGAACCACCGCGCGAGTGGAACTCTCGCTGCGAGCGACGACAGCTCGCCGGAGTCTCGAATCGCAGTCGCCGCGTCCGCCAGAGCGCGCACGGCAACCCACGCCAGGCCTCCTCCGACACTCACACGCTGCGCCCCCGCGGCCACGATCTCCTCCACGGACAGTCCGGGGAGCGCCAAGACGTTCACCGGACCGGAGACCTCCCGGCACACAGCTCGAATCTCGTCGCCGCTCCGCAATCCCGGAGCGTAGAGAACGTCCGCGCCGGCCTCCTCGAAGGCCTGGAGGCGCGTGATCGTGTCCGCGAGATCCGGGTTACCGCGGATGTGGTTCTCGGCTCGCGCGGTCAGGGTGAACGGGAATCCCAGGTTGTGTGCCGCCTCGGCCGCTGTGGCGATCCTCTCGACTGCGTCGCCTCGCTCGTAGATTCGATGTTCATCCCTGTCGTAGTCCTCGATCGAGCCGCCGACCGCGCCCGCCGCGGCGACCCGCGTGATCGCGAGCGCGACCGCTTCCGGGCTCGCGCCGTACCCGTTCTCGAGATCGACCGAGAGCGGAAGCTCCGTCGCGCCGTCGAGCGCCGCCGTGTGCTCGACGACCTCGTCCAGCGTCACGCCACCGTCCAGACGTCCGAGGGTGAATGCGTAGCCCGAGCTGGTGGTCGCCAACGCCTGGAAGCCGAGCGCCTCCAGCACGCGAGCCGTACCCGCATCCCACGGGTTCGGGATCACGAACGCCTCACCGGCGTGCAGCGCACGAAACGCCTCGGCCTTGCGTTCTTGCCTAGTTGTGGTCATCGACGACGCGAAGGACAACCTTGCCAGACTTCCCTCTGGCCATGCTGCGCTCGAACGCCGTGCGCGCATCGGCGAGCGGGAACACGGAGTCGATCGCGGGGCGTACGTCACCCTCGTCGACGAGGGCGGAGAGCTCGACGAGCTGCTCGCGGTTCGGCTCGACGACGAAATACACGCCGTCGATGCGCGAGCTCGGTCGAGCTTCCGTCGACTGCTCGGCGACCGACACGATCCGACCACCGGCGCGGACGAGCACAGTCGAGCGCCCGAGCAGCTCCCCACCAACCGTGTCGAAGACGAGGTCGACCGGATCGACCGCGCCCGCGAGGCTGGCGCTCGAGCCGTCGAGCGCCTCGTCTACAGCCAGTCTCCGAGCGCCCTCGAGGCGGGCGCTCGAAGCCACGCCGATCACGTGGGCGCCACGTAAGCGGCCGAGCTGTGTCGCGAAGTGGCCTACACCACCGGCCGCGCCGAGGACGAGGACACGCTGCTCAGGTTCCAGGCCTCCATGGTCGAACAGCCCCTGCCACGCGCTGAGCGCCGCGAGCGGGACGGCAGCGCTCTCGACGTGGTCGAGCGTTCGAGGCTTGGGGGCAAGCACGTTCGCCGCAACCGCGACATAGTCGGCAGCAGCGCCGTCGCGATCGAAGTTGGTCAACCCGTACACCGGCTCTCCGATGGTGACTGCGCTCACGTCTGACGCAGTCGCTACCACCTCACCCGAGAACTCGTACGACGGCGTCGCCGGCAGCCGGTCGGTCGGCCAGTCGAGCTCGTCTCGGGTGATGGCCGCGGCATGAACTCGGACGAGCGCCTCGCCGGCCACGACTCGCGGGGTCTCGATCTCCTCCAGCGCCAGGCCCTCGACGCCACGATCCGAATACAGGCGGACGGCTCGCATCGTCCGCGCGACGCCACTACCGCCCTCGCCCTGAACCGTCATCGGATCCTCTCCCTCTCTATACGCTGGAAAGAATCTTACTAGAAAGTATTTCTCCAGAGAGTATTCTCAGCTCATGCCCGCCAGCACCCCGGATCACGTCGATCGCATCCTCGCGCAGTGGCGTCGCGAGCTCCCCGGCCTGAACGTGTCGCCGCTGGGAATCTTCGGACGTCTCTTTCGAGCGGCGCAGCTGGCCGACGCTGCGCTCGGCAGATCGCTGTCGCACCACGACCTCCAGCCCGGTTGGTTCGACCTGCTGGCAGCGTTGCGGCGCGCGGGCGCTCCCTACGAACTCAACCCCACCGAGCTTGCCCGCACGACCCTCCTCTCGTCGGGCGGGATGACCAAGCGCCTGGATCGCATGGTCGAAGCAGGGCTCCTGGAGCGGAGGCCCGATCCCTCGGATCGAAGGGGCACGCTCGTCACGCTCACCGTACGAGGGAAGGCGGCCGTCGACGGGGCTCTCGAAGTCCATGTGGCGAACGAGGAGCAGCTTCTGAGCTCGCTCACTCGAGCCGAGCAGCGAACGCTCGACGACCTCCTCCACGCGCTCCTCGTCGATCTCGAGGGCTCGAGCGAGGCGCGGGGGGAACCGCCCGATCGCGCCGCCTAGGTCGAATCGAGCGAACAGAACGCCCGAGTCCCGTTTGCTCAGAGCTCGCGGCGCATGGTCACGCTGTCGCCACCGTCCTCGGCGACGCGCTCGAAGCCGTGCTTCTCGTAGAACGAGACGAGGGCGGCGTTGTCGCGCTCCACGCTCAGGCTGAGGGCGCGATAGCCGTCCGCGCGCGCGCGGTCGGAGAGCGCACTCAGGAGCGCCTCTCCGAACCCCAGGCCGCGGCGACTGGGAACGACGGCGATCGCGAGCTCGGGCGTCTCCTCGTCCACGAAGCCGTACCCCGGCTGATCCTGTCGAAACAGTCGGTACCAGCCCGCCCCGACGGGAAAGGCGCCCTCGACGGCGATCAGTGCGGTGTCGCCTGGCCGACCCCACCCCTTGACGTACCGAGCGACCGGCCCCGGTTCCTCGCCCGGATTCCGCTCGCGCCAGTAGTACGCGTGGTGGAGCATGTCGCGGAGGAACCGGACGTCCTGGCGGCCGCCTCGGCGAATGATCATGAGGGAAAGCCTAATCGGTTGCGTGTCGGAGGCTGACTGGCCACGCCGCGCCCTCGACGAGAGGCGCTAGTGCGACATTGGCGCGCAGCTGGGGCGGTCACGACCAAGCCGCGTCGTACACGACCGTCTCGTCGACCCCGTGACCCGCGGAACGCGAGACGCGCTCAGAGCGCCAGCGCGGGAGACTCGACGAACGCCTTGACCGTCCGGAGGAACTCCGCGCCCTCCGAGCCGTCGATCGCGCGGTGATCGCACGTCAGGGTCATGGTCATGGTGGGCGCAACGGCGAGCTGGCCTTCGACGACGACGGCGCGATCCTCGATCGAGCCGACGGCGAGGATCGCGACCTGCGGCGGATTGAGGACGGCGATGAACTGCTCGATGCCGTACATCCCGAGGTTGGAGACGGTGAACGTGCCGTTCTCGAGGTCGGCGAGCTGGAGCTTCCCTGCCCGTGCACGCGTCACGAGGTCTGAACGGCCTGCGGCGATCTCGAGCACCGACTTTCGATCGGCGTCACGGATGACGGGAACGACGAGTCCGCTCGGTGCGGCGACGGCGATGCCGACGTTTGCGCTCGGAAAGCGAAGGACCTTCCCGTCGGTGAAGTGAGCGTTGACGGGACGGTGTCGCATGAGCGCGGCCGCGACGAGCCGGGTGAGGACGTCGTTCACCGTCGGCTTCACCTCGCCCTCGCGCAGGAGCTCGACCAGCTGCTCCCGCGTCGCGACGAGCCGCGAGGCGTCGGCCGTGACCGAGAGCTGGAAGACCGGGGCCTCCCAGGCCTCGGTCAGGCGGCGCGCGATGGTGCGCCGGGTCGACGTGAGCTCGACCACCTCGGCCTCACCTGCCGGAGGAGACGGAGGAGCCGCTGCTGCCGTCGCGGCCGCGGCCGGCGGCAGAGAGGCCGCGGTCTCGACGTCCTCTGCGATCACCCGACCTTCGGGACCCGTACCCGAGACGGACGCGAGATCGACACCGCGCTCGCGCGCGATTCGACGCGCGAGCGGCGACGCCTTCACGCGCTCGCCGGCGCGCCCCGGGGACTGGGCGGTGACCGTCGCCGCAGTGTCCTCGATCGAGCTTTGCCGCTCCGAGTCCGGCGGCTCCTTCGCGCCTGCGTCCGTTGCCGGCGCCTCCGGCGCAGGTGCGGGCGCTCCTCCGTTTCCGCCCTGCGCGCCTGCCAGGATCTCGGAGACGTCCTCATCCTGTGCGCCGATCACGGCGACGGTCTCCCCGACGTCGACCTCACCGTCCTCAACCACGATCTTGAGGAGGACGCCGGCAGTCTCGGCCTCCACCTCCTGCGTCACCTTGTCGGTGTCGAGCTCGTAGAGCGGCTCGCCCTTGGCGACCGCCTCGCCCTCCGCCTTCAGCCAGCGCACGATCGTCCCCGATTCCATCCCCTGCCCGAGACGAGGCAGCTTGACCTCGGTGGCCACGATTAACTCCGAGCGACCGTGCGCCGGATCGCCTCGAGGACGTCCTCGGCGTGCGGGACGACCCACTGCTCCATCGCAGGAGCGAACGGAAGCGGAGAGAACTTCGCACCGACGCGTTCGATGGGGGCATCCAGCCAGTCGAATGCCGCGTGCTGGATGACCGCGGCGAGCTCTGCGCCGAACCCCCCTCGCGTCACGGCCTCGTGCGCAGTCACACACCGGGTCGTCTTGCGGACCGAGCTAACGATCGTCTCCTCGTCCAGTGGCAGCAGTGTCCGGGGGTCCACGACCTCGACGGAGATGCCCTCACTCTCGGCAGAGGTGGCTGCCTCGAGCGCCTCGTGCACGAGGCGACCCGTCGCCACCACGGTCACGTCTTCTCCCTCGCGGTGCACACGCGCCTTGCCGAGCGGAATCGGCTCGAGCTCGACCGGAACCTCGCCCTTGATCGGGTACAGCGTGCGGTGCTCGAAGAACACGACGGGGTTGTCGTCGTAGATCGCGGACCAGAGCAGGCCGCGAACGTCCTCGGGTGTGGCCGCGAACACGACCTTGAGACCGGGGACGTGGACGAACCAGGCCTCGAGCTGCTGCGCGTGTTGGGCACCCGGCGACCAGCCGGCGCCGCCTTGGGTCCTGATGGTCAGCGGCACCTTCACCTGGCCGCCGGACATCGTCCGATGCTTGGCGGCCTGGTTCACGAGCTGCTCCATCGAGAGCGTGAGGAAATCCTCGTACATGATCTCGACGACCGGGCGCATGCCCTGGATCGCCGCCCCGATGCCGCTCCCGACGATCGCCATCTCGGAGATCGGCGTGTTGCGGATCCGCTTCGGTCCGAACTCCTCGAGGAGGCCCTGGGTCACGGCCATCGACCCACCCATCTCCGCGATGTCCTCGCCCATGATGAAGACGCTCTCGTCCTGGCGAAGTGCTCGCGCGAGCGCGTCACGAACTGCTTCGCGATACGTGATTTCAGGCATAGACGTACTTGAGCGCGTCTTCGGGTGAGGGGTCGGTTCCCGCCCTCGCGAACTCGACCGACGCCTCGACCTCGGCGGTCACCTCGGCGTCGATGGAGGCGAACTCCTCGTCCGTCAGCTCGAGCCGCGCGCCAAGGAGCCGGAGGGGATCCTTCGTCTCGCGCTCCTCCTTGAGCGCGTCGCGGTCGCGGTAGACCTGCGGGTCGCCGACGTAGTGGCCGGTCAGCCGGTACGTGCGGAGGTGGAGGAGCACGGGGCCCTTGCCTGCGAGCGCATGATCGCGCGCCGCGAGCGCCGCGAGGTAGACGGCCTCGACGTCCTGCCCGTCCGCCTCGATGAGCTTCATCCCGTATGCCGCGGCGCGTTTCCCGAGCTCCTCGACCGGAAGCGGAAGCTGCTGCACCGCCGGCGTCGACTCCGCCCAGCCGTTGTTCTCGAGGACGAAGATCGCGGGGACCTTCCACAGCTGGGCGAGGTTCAGCGACTCGTGGAACGTGCCCGCATTCGTCGCGCCGTCACCGAAGAACGCGACGGCCACGCGCATCTCGCCCCGCATCTGGAAGGCGAGGGCCGCTCCCACGATCGCGGGCAACCCGCCCGCGACGACGGCGTTCGCACCGAGATTCCCGACCTCGAGGTCGTAGAGGTGCATCGAGCCGCCGTAGCCACCGCTGCAACCCTCGACCTTCCCGTAGAGCTCGGCCATGATCCGGTCGATCGGCGTTCCCTTCGCGATCGTATGCCCGTGCGCGCGGTGCGTCGACGCGATGACGTCCTCGCGTCGGAGCGCGGAGCACACCCCCGTCGCCACCGCTTCCTGCCCGATCGCGACGTGGAGGAACCCAGGGAGTTCGCCGGCGCGGAATCGCTCCTCGACCTTCTCTTCGAAGCGCCGGACGAGAAGCATCTCGCGGAAGAACCCGCGCAGCACCTCCTCGGACACTCGCCCGCCTCCGGACCCGGCCTTCTCCTCGACAGTCGCCATCGAGCGGCCATTATGCTGATCCGCCGATGCGGGCTGCCGATCAGTGGGCGCAGATGGAGATCGAGCTCGGGCCCGACTGGGACGACGCGCACCTCTCGTTCACCCCGGAAGGCTCGACTGCGGATGCGGCTGCCATCCTCGCGCCGCTCGCCCCCGGACGGGTCGGACGGGAGCTCCGATTCCACGTCACCCGCGACGGGAGCAGTCGCGAGCGGCTTCGGAATCTTCTCTCGCGGCTCGACTCCAAGCGAGTCTGGGGCACGCTCTCTCTGATCGAGTCGACGCGACCGATGCCTGCAGCCGACGGGCCGACTCCGACTCCCAGGCGGAGCTCACTCGTGAACGCCTGGGACGACGCCGTCGCCCGGCTTGCTCCGGGCTGGAGCAACCTCCTGTGCGAGCTCGAGCTCGACTCGAGCGACCATCTGCCGAGAGCGGCTCTCCTCGGCGCGCCGATGAACCCGACTCGAAATCCCGAGGCGATCGCCCTCCGGTTCCGTGTTTCGGGCAAGCAGGGTTACGGCGTCCCGCCGGGCATGGCCCGGCGGTGCTTCGAGCGGATGGACGCGGACGGGATCACGGGGCGGATCTCGCTCCTGGGCGAGCTCTCCGACACGGAGAACGCCGATACGCAGGGCCCCGTCTGGCGGGTGGCCGGACGCTCCGTCTAAAGCGCTAAGCCGTCAGCGAACGATCTTCGCGGATCCCTTCATGCCCCCACGGGCATGCGGATCGCAGAGGAAGCGCAGGGTCCCGGTCTTCTTGAGCCTCACTTTCCAGGTCTGGGAGCCCTTATACGTCAGCGGGCTCGTCTTCCTGTTGAAGCCGGGCGCGACGACGTGCGCGTTGTGAATGCCACTTCGGTCGCGCACCACCATCGTGTACGTACCGCGCTTCATCGTCTTCACGGCCTTGCCCTTCGCCGTCTTCAGGGTGATGACGAAGGCTGGCCCTGACATGAGCACGAGCTTCGTCTTCGCCGTCACAGGCCGGGGCGCGGGCGTGGGCGGAGGTGGCGGTGACGTGGCTCCGACCGTGAAGGAACCGCGCATCGTGGACGCGTGCGGATCGCAGTTGTACCTGTACGTCCCGTTCGTCAGCGTGACGGTCCAGGACTCCGTGGTCGCTGCTCCCACCGGAGTAAGCCGGTCGACGCCCGGCCCCGTGAGGTGGAAGTTGTGCTCCTCGGACAGGTCCTTGACCTCGATGTCGTAGGTCCCGGGCTCGAGGTTCCTCACGCGATTGCCCTGTGCGTCCTCGAGAGTGATGAAGAATCCCGGTCCGACCGTCCCGACGAGCTTCACGTTCTGCGACTGGACGGCCGACCCTTCCGTCGCTCCCAGGAGCGCCGCGGCGGCGAGCGCCAGGGCGAATACGAGGACACGCGGCATCACGTCACTCTACGCATCGAGACGCCGGACCGGTTTGCCCCGACCTTGGGATCCTTTTCACAGTGGGCGCCCCCGTCGCAAGACAACCGGCGATCATCGCGAAAGAGGTTCTCAGGCTCGGAGCTCTGCGTCGAAGCGGTCGACCAGCGCGGCCACGATCCTGGCGCGCGCCTTTGCCGCCTCGTCGTCCGTGAGCGTGCGCTCGGGCGACTGGAACGACAGATGGATGGCTACGGACTTGCGTCCCTCACCGACCTGCTCGCCGCGATAGACGTCGAATACGCGTGCCTCCCGCAGCAAGGCGCCCGCCGCATCGTGTGCCGCATCGACCAGGGCTCCCACCTCGATGTCCTCGGCCACGGCGACCGCGATGTCCTGGAGCACCGCGGGGAACGTGAGCACGTCCTCGTAGACGATCCGCTCGGGCACGGGTGCGAACAGGGTGTCCAGGTCGAGCTCGAACGCCCCCCATGCTCCTTCGAGGAGGGTCGGGTGGAGCTCGCCGAGCCAGCCTGCCTCGGTCGCGGCCGCCTTTCCCGGGTGGAGCGACGGGTGCGACCCGCGTTCGACCCGAAGCTCGAGGTGGAGGGCTGCGTAGAGCGTCTCGAGCACGCCCTTGACCACGTCGTAGCCTCCCGCAACGACCCCGGCCACGCGCCAGCGCTCGTCCGGGAGCTGTTTGCCGGACGGCAGGTAGACACGTGCGATCTCGAAGAGCGCGACGTCGTCGGCGCCCGCGTCGACACCTGTGCGGGCCGCCTCGACGAGTCCGGGGACGATCGTCGTGCGGAGGACCTCCTGGTCGGAAGTCACCGGATTCCGAAGGCGAATCGCGTCGGGGTTCGGATCCGACCCCACGAGGCTCCAGGTGTACGCTTCGGAGACGCCCGCGCCGACGAGGACGTCCTCGACGACGCGACGGAGCCGCTGTTGCTTCGAGAGGCGCCCTAACACATGCCGGCGAAGCGGCATCGTGTACGGGACCTTGTCGAGCACCGGACGCGCGACCTCCTCGATCACGTCGATCTCGCGTGTCACGTCGCGCGCGCGCCAGGTCGGCACGGTGACGTCCCAGTCGTTCGAGACCTCGAATCCGAAGCCCTCGAGGGTGGCACGCTGCTCGTCCGGGGCAACGCCGAGCCCGATCACGAACGACGCCCGCTCGGGGCGAAGACGGACGACGGGCCGTTCGGGAAGCCCGTCGTGGACGTCGACGTGGCCGGTCATCCGCGCGCCCGCGAGATCGACGATCATCCGGCTCGCGAGGACCGCCGCGTTCTCCGCGAGGTACGGGTCGACGCCCTTCTCCCAGCGGTTGGAGCCGGCCGTACGGAGCCCGAGTCGCTCGGACGTGCGGAGGATCCCGAGCGGCTCGAAGTTCGCCGCTTCGAGCAGCACCTCGTTCGTGGCCTCCGAGACCTCGCTGTCCTCGCCTCCCATGATCGCGGCCAGCGCGACCGAGTGCTCGCCGTCGGTGATCATGAGATCCTCGGGAACGAGCTTGCGGAGCGTGCCGTCGAGCGTGCGGAGCTCCTCGTCCGGGCGCGCACGGCGCACGGCGATTCGCCCACCCGCGAGCTTCGAGCGATCGAAGGCATGGAGCGGGCTCCCCCACACGTGCATGACGTAGTTCGTGGCGTCCACGACGTTCGAGATCGGTCGCATATCGGCGAGGTACAGGCGCGTACGAAGCCATTGGGGCGACGTGCCGATCACGACGTCGCGGAACACCCGTCCGATGTAGCGCGGGCATCGGTGGAAGTCCTCGATCGCGACGTCGACGGATTCGACGTCGACGATCGCCGGATCGTCCGGTGCCGGAGGGTGGAGCTCTCCGTCCAGCAACGCCGCAACCTCCCGCGCGAGACCGACCATCGAAAGGAGATCCACCCTGTTGACCGTCGGCGTGACGTCGAGCACGTGATCGCGGATCGGGAGGACGTCGGCGAGTGGCGTTCCAGGCTCCGGCCCGTCCTCGAGCACCATTATCCCGGCGTGATCCTCGCCGAGGCCGACCTCGTCCTCGGCAAGGATCATTCCCCGCGAGAGCTGCCCGCGAAGGGCGCGCTCGTCGAGCGGCTCGTCCACGATCGGGAGATACGCTCCCGGGAGCGCGACCGCGACCGTGGCACCGGCCTCGAAGTTCCAGGCGCCGCAGACGATCTGCCGCGCGTCGCCCTCTCCGACGTCCACCTGGCACACCCGGAGCCGGTCAGCGTTCGGGTGAGGTGCCGCCTCGAGCACGCGCCCGACGAGGAAACGACCGAGATTTCCGTCGGTGTCGGCGACGCCGGCATCAATGACGCGCTCGACCTCGAGCGACGAGATCGCCAATCGGTGCGCGATCTCTTCGGCGGTCGCGTCGACGGTGACGTACTCGCGGAGCCACGAGAGCGGCGCGCGCACTAGAACTGCCTCAGCAGGCGCGGATCGTTGCGCCAGAGCTCGCGGAGATCGGGAATCCCGTGCCGCAGAACGGCGATGCGTTCGAGCCCCCAGCCGAATGCGAAGCCTGTGTATCGCTCGGGGTCGTACCCGACGAACTCGAACAGGTTGGGGTCGACCATCCCCGCCCCGCCCACCTCGATCCAGCCGGAGTGGCGACAGACCGGGCAGCCCGACCCGTCGCAGATGTGGCACGAGACGAGCGCCTCGATCGACGGCTCGGTGAACGGGAAGTGATGCGTGACGAAGCGGGTCTCCCGGCGCTCGCCGAAGAGCGCCTTCAGCAGATAGTCGAGCGTTCCCTCCAGGTCTCCGAGCGTGATGCCTTCGTCGACGGCGAGGCCCTCGACCTGGTGGAAGGTCGGCGAATGCATCGCATCGGGCGTATCGCGCCGATACACGCGGCCGAGAGAGACGATGTAGACGGGAGGATCCTGCGCCTCCATCGTACGGATCTGCGACGGCGACGTCTCGGTACGGAGCACCGTCTCCTCGTCGAGGAAGAGCGTCTGAAGTGGCGACCGCGTCGGATGGCCCAGCGGGAAGTTGAGCGCGTCGAAGTTGTAGCGCGTCGTCTCGACCTCCCGGCCGTCGACGACGGTGTACCCGAGCCCGAGGAAGATGTCCTCGACCTCTCGCCGGATCTGGGTGATGAGGTGAAGGTGACCGCGCCGGATCGGGGTGCCGGGCATCGTCACGTCGACGCGTTCCTCGGTGAGTCGGCGATCGAGCTCCGCGCGAGAGAGCTCGGCCTCGCGTGCGTCGATCGCCGCTTCGAGGCGCTCGCGGAGCGTGTTCAGCGCCATTCCGGTCTCGCGGTCACGCACGTCCCGAAGAGCGAGCTTGAGCGCGCTCTTCCGCCCCAGGTACTCGACGCGCACTCGCTCGATGTCGCCGACGGACGACGCCGCAGCGACAGCAGCGAGCGCGTCCGACTCGAGAGACTGGGCGTCCACGGGAGCGCCGAGGTTACCAACGGTCTCGCGACATTCGGTCGGCGACTCGAAGCTGTGTGGCAGGCCTCCGCGATGAGGGGAGCGACCCTGCGACGCAGTATCCGGCACAGTAAGCGCGATGAGCTACCCGGAGGCTTTCGCCGCGAATTACGACAGGTGGGCGGCCGACATGACTGAAGACGTCCCGTTCTACGTCGAGCTGGCGAAAGAGGCGGACGGGCCGATTGTCGAACTCGCGGTCGGAAGCGGCCGCGTTGCCATCCCCGTGGCCGAAGCAAGCGACCGGAAGGTAATCGGCATCGATTCGTCTCCGGCGATGCTCACGCAGGCACGCGCCGCCGGCGGCGACGTGCTCGATCTCCGACTTGGCGACATTCGCAGGTTCGAGCTTGACGAGCCGGCCGCACTGATCTACTGCCCCTTCCGCGCGCTCCTCCACTTGCCGACCTGGGCCGACCGGCGGGTCGTCTTCGATCGGGTCGCGACCGCTTTGCGCCCCGGCGGGCGGTTCGCGTGGAATGCCTTCGCGTTCGACCACACGATTGCGGCGCGCCTGGACGGGCAGCGCCAGGAGGAGCCGATCCCGCACGTGAATCGCTACGCGGTCGGCGACTGCCGCATCGACATCGTGCTCGACTCGGGAGACACGAGCTCGCTCTGGTGGGCTACGAAGAACGAATGGTTGGGTCTCATCGACGTCTCGGGGCTGGAAGTCGAGGCGCTCTACGGCTGGTTCGACGGGCGGCCATTCGACGACGAGAGCCGCGAGTTCGTCTGGGTGGCCCGCAAGCCGGGCGGTCCTCATGCTCCTGACGCGCCGCTCGCGGTGCCGGGCCGGAGGGGACAGTATGAGTAATACGGCCAAGGAGAGGCCGGTGCCGCGAGCGGTGCGAGACGCCGGCGAAGCCGGGCTTCGCCCGGCGGGAGCCGCGTCGGTCAAGAGCGTGAGGTGACCCTGTACGACGAGATCGCGGCGTTCTACGACCCGTGGAGCCGCTCGGTGACGGAGGACGTCGCGTTCTACGTCGATAACGCGCTCGCGTCGGGCGGCCCGGTCGTCGAGCTCGCGGTCGGAACGGGGCGGATCGGGGTCCCCATCGCCGAAGCCGGCATCCGGGTGATCGGCGTCGACTCGTCGCCGGCAATGCTCCGAGTCGCGCGCGCCGCCGCCGAGTCGGCCGGGGTCTCTGAGCTCCTCGATCTCCGACTCGGCGACCTCCGCGAGCCGCCCGTCTCCGAGCGCGTGCCTCTCGCCATCTGCCCGTTTCGCTCATTGCTCCACATGGACAGCGAAGCCGAGAAGCTTCGTGCGCTGCGCGCGGCCGGCGCACTGCTCGAGCCCGGCGGACGTTTCGTCTTCGACGTCTTCGCCCCGAGTCGAGACGACATCGAGGAGACGGGCGGCCGTTGGCTCGAGCGCGAGCCGGGGATCTTCGAGCGCGCCGACTGGGACGAGGCGAGCCGCACGCT
>DATAEF010000046.1:0-11478 GCA_036258155.1 Gaiellaceae bacterium
TCTACAACCCGGACAAGGGCCAGTACGAGCGCTGGTCGAAGCGCGGCATCCTCGCGGTCGAGATGGAAGCCGCGGCGCTGTTCACTCTCGCCGCGCTGCGGGGCGTCCACGGCGGGTGCCTCCTCACCGTGAGCGACATCGTCGTCGAGGGCGAATTCGTCCGGATCTCCGACGACGAGCTTCGTGCCGCGGTCGACCGCATGACGCGGATCGCGCTCGACACGGCCACCGCGGGCCGCGACGGCCATTAGCGCCGAGCGAACCGTCTTCCTCGTCAACCCCGCGTCCGCGGGAGGGTCTACGGGAAAGCGCTGGCCGGAGATCGCGCACCGCGCAGCCGCTCTCGGCCTCACGGGAGACGCCCTCATCTCCGCGGAGCCAGGGCAGCTCAGCGCCCTCGCTGCGGGCGCCGTCCAGGGCGGGGCGGAGCTCCTGGTCGTCGTCGGAGGCGACGGCTCGGTGAACGAGGTCGTCAACGGCGTCGCCGGGCAGAGCGGCTTCGAGCTGGCCGTCATCCCGCGGGGCACGGGCTGGGACTTCGTGCGGACGTTCGCGATCCCGCGGGATCTCGACGCCGCCGTCGCCGTCGCGCTGAACGGAGTGGCGCGTGAGATCGACCTCGGTCACGTCTCGTACCGCGGCTGGTCGGGAGCGGACGCGCGCGCGTATTTCGCGAACGTGGCGAGCGCGGGGATCTCCGGTGCGATCGCGCAACGGGCGAACGAGACCTCGAAGGCGCTGGGTGGAAAGATCTCGTACTACTGGGCGACGCTCGCCGTGTTCGTGCGCTGGCAGACCGGCGAGCTGCGAGTCTCCGTGGATGACGAAGTCAGGCGCGGGAGGATGATCGACGTCGTCGTCGCCAACGGCCGCTTCCTCGGGGGCGGGATGATGATGTGCCCCGAGGCGGAGCCCGACGATGGACTGTTCGATGTGCTCCTGATCGGCGACGTGACGAAGCGCGACCTCCTCTTCGTCCTACCCAAGACGTATCGCGGCAAGCACCTCCCCCACCCACGCCTCGAGCCGCTTCGCGGACACGTCGTGACCGTTGAGAGCGACGAGCCGCTCCCGATCGAGCTCGACGGTGAGCAGCCTGGAACGACGCCCGCGCGATTCGAGGTCGTGCCGAGAGCGTTGCGCCTTCGCGTCCCAGCGGTCTAGCGGAAGAGCCGAGCCCTCAGCGCTCGAGACTCGGACGTTGCCGTGGACTATGCGGACGGCTTCCGCGTCGTCGTCCGTTGTGCGGGCGTCTTCGCCTTCTTCAAGGCCGCGAGCTCCTTCTCCAGCTTCGCGACCCTTGCCTCGAGCGCATCGATGCCGCGTACTTTCTTCGTGAGGTCGTCGACGCGAGTGCGCAGGTCGTTCACCGCCGTGAGCGCTCGCTGACCACCCGGAAGCTCTGCGATCCGCTGCAGCGCCTCCTCACCGGCGTCCGCGAGGCGTGTCATGAAGTCCCTCTCGCCGAGCTTTGCGCTGTCCGTAGGGGCCGATCGTTTCGGGGCCGTCTCCGTCATGCCGCTAGTCATAGCAGGCCGCACGGATCGCGTGCCGCGATCCCTCGACTCGATCCTCACAAGATCAGCTCGTCGGATGGGTACCAAGACGCGACTTTCCGTCAGGCTCGCTAGCCAAGCTCGTCGACGAGCGCACCGAGGATCTCGCCCGCCGGTGCGTCGACCTTGAGGACAGCCCGGTCGTCGAGAGCGGTCGGCCCACGGTTTACGATCGCGAAGCTGCGAGCCTCGAGCGGAAGCCCCGCGACGGGCCAGACCTCGAGCGACGATCCGACGACGAGCAGGAGCGTGGCCATGCGGGCGAGCTCCGTGGCACGCTCCAGCGCTCCCGCGGGCAGGAGCTCTCCGAAGAGCGTGACTCCCGGCTTGAGCACGGCACCACAATGCGGGCAGAGGGGAGCGGAGCGCTCCGCGAGCTGCGCGAGCACTGCCTCGGCCCCCTCGGTCCAGAGGCAGTCGAGGCACTGAGCGGAGCGAATCGAGCCGTGCACCTCGACGACCGTGCGGCTGCCCGCACGCGAGTGGAGCGTGTCGATGTTCTGCGTGACGATCGCGGAGACGAAGCCTCGCCGCTCGAGCTCGGCCAGCGCCCGGTGCGCTGCGTTCGGCTCTGCGTCGAGGAGCAGCTGGATCCGCCGCCGGTAGAAGTCCCACACGCGCTCGGGATCGCGCCGGAAGGCCCGAATGGATGCGACCTCGAAGGGATCGACGTCGGCCCAGATTCCCCTCGGCGAACGGAAGTCCGGGATGCCGCTCTCCGTGCTCACGCCTGCTCCGGTCAGCACCAGGCACGGCTGCCGCTCGCGAATGAGAGCGGCTAGGCCAGCGACAGACACACGGCGATCGTAGTGCTCGCTCCGAGAAGCACGCGCCGTCTTCACGCGGCTGCAAAGCGACGCCCGGCCCCCGTCCTCGGTCGGCCAGATGCCTCTTCGGTATCCGGCCGCCCTGCCTCCTGGCCGTGCTCGCTTTTCGCGGTGAGCCCAGTCCGTACCTCTCGGACTGACCACTAGGGTTGCACCCGTGGAAGGATTCTCGTTCTCGACGGACATTCGCATCCGCTTCGCCGAGACCGACGCCCAGGGCATCGCGCATCACGCGTCGTTCGTCGTCTGGCTCGAAGTGGCTCGCGTCGCGTATCTCGCTGCCCACGCAGGCGGCTACCAGGCGATCCGCGACGGGGGCGTCGAGGCACTCACGACCGAGGTCTGCGTCCGTTACCACCGGGCGGCGTACTTCGACGAGACGCTGAGGATATGGACGCGTTGCACCGACGTGCGCGGCGCGCGGTTCAGGTACGAGTACAGCATCGAGCGAGACGGCGAGCTCGTCGCCGACGGTTACTCGCGTCACGCCACCGTTGATCGCGAGACGTACCGCCCGATACGCGTTCCCGCTCGGTTGGCGGAGGCCGTGGCTAGGGCTGAGATGCCCGAGGGGTAGAGCCTGCCTCGGCCGGCGGCTCGGTCGTCTCGCCTGGTGGAGGCTTGACTGCCTTGGGCTTGTCGACTTTCGTGCCCTCGCGAACGATTCTCGTCTCCCCCTTGTACGACGTCGTCCACGTCTCGTCCCGGATGACGGACCCGTCGGGCGCGTACACCGTTCGGGTCACGGACGTCCGGCTCGGGGTCGACCCTTCTTCCTCGACGACCGTCTTGCCCTTCGCGAGCGTCTTGTCCCGCACGCGCTTGACTGGAACCGGACCCGTCACCTCGAACGTGCCGGCCGAGCTCTCCACTCTTCGGCGCTCCCCTCCGTAGATCGCGACGCTGATTCCGTCACTTTCGACGAACCCCTTGACGAGCACCCACGTCTTCGTGTCGTTTGCGAACTTGAGATCGAGCGATGGCCAGTAGACGGTTGCATCGCGCCCGAGCTGGTAGCGGCTGATGTAGAGGGAATGTGGATTCCGCTCGGTGATATGCAGGCCCGCCTCCCACGCTGCGTTGAACACCGTGGTCGCCACTTGCGAGGTGCCGCCGCCGATCTCTTCGGCGAACTTCGTCCCGATGATGACCGGGGCAGAGCGGAAGCCTCGCTCCACGGTCCGTTCTCCGATCGCCGCGTTGAGCGAGAACGTTCCACCGGGCCGAACGAGCGTCCCGTCGAGCTCCTGCACACCGAGCTGGAGATTGCTGATCCGGTCGGCCGTCCCCGAGTAGTACGTCTTGTAGGCCGCCATCCTGCGGTCGATCCCCATGGCCAGTGCCTCTCGGGTCGTGCGCTCGGGCGCCGCACGAACGACCGCGAGCCGCGCGCTGCGGTTCGTCGGCCGAGATGCAGCCCGCAGCAACGCTCGCGTGGTGGCGGAAACGTCGAGCGCGACCCCGTCGCGCGAGGGGACGATGCCGATGCGTTCGCCGTACGCCGCGAACTGGGCGTCCGTGGGAGGCTTGTCGACCCGCTGCGACAGCGCTCGGAAGTACGCGTCCGCGGCCGTCCCTGCGAAGGCGATCCGCGTAGCGCCGCCATTCGGGAGATCGAGCAGCGCAGCGATGCGCTGCCGGGAGAGACGCCAGCTACGGGATGCCCCCGTCAAGAACACCGGGCCCGAGACGGCGACGCGCGCGCGTCGCGCGGTCGACGCGAGCATCTCCCCCGTGACGGGCGCGGGGGCGACAGCAACGGGGAGGGCAACAGGAACGCCTGAGCGGTCGAGTCGTCCCAGCGTTCGAACGATGACCTCGGCGGCGGCATCCCGCTCGAGCCGGGCTCCCGCGACCTCCGGGACCGTCTCTACCCGCAAGCCGCGCAGTACGAGCGCCGCGCTTCGAGGAGTGCGATCGACTTGCGTCGCGATCCCGTCGAGGGCGAACTCGAGCGCCGCGCTCGAGACCGCGAGTCGAGGAAGTACTTCGGCACCGAAGAACCGCGTGCGCAGGCGGCGGAGCCCCCGGATCGGGCCGAAGCCGTCCCCGGCGCGCCCGGCCGCTGCGACCGCAGCTCTCCAGTCTGGCTCGACCCCAAGTTGATTCGCTGCAAGCGCGAAGCTCCCGTCTCCGGCCGTGAACGTCACAGGCGTCGCGGCCACCTCGCCGAACCTGACGTCGAGCCTTGCCACTGCGGCTCCCCTGGAAAGCCCGCCCACGTCAACACCCGCCACCCGCGTCCCTTCTGCGAGCTCCTGGCGCGACCCCGAGTACACCAGGCCGATGAGAGCTGCGACGACGAACAGGCCTGCGGCGCCTAGCGTGACGGTCGCACGGCGCGACCGGCTCCGGCCTCGACGGCGGCTCGCAGAGGAGTAGATAGGTGATTCGGCGCGCACGGGGATCGGCAATCTTACAGCGACCCCGAAGGGCTCAGCCACTCCTCGCCCGCAGGCCCGAGCTGGGGAAGAATCCGCACCCTTCGTTGACCATGCGGTCAACACGTCTGAACCTTTCCGCACTAAAATTGGAAGCGGGTGGTGGGCTGGGGTGCCCCGTGGGACGCGGCTTCAGAAGACGAACAGCTCGACCCCCCCTGAGACGTACAACCCGACCCCCGTGATGTAGCCGGCGAGGTCCGAGCAGAGGAACGCGATCGCGTTCGCGATGTCCTGCGGCTCGCCTGGTCGCTTGAAGACCGTGCGAGCTGCGATCCGCTCGTTCATCGCAGAGTTCGCCATCTGGAACGCTTCGGTGCCGATGATCCCGGGGACGATCGCGTTGCACGTGATCGCGTGTCTGCCGCCCTCCATTGCAAGCGTCCTCGTCAAGCCCAGGATCCCGGATTTCGTCGTCGAGTAGCTCGCCTGTCCGAACCCGCCGAGCGTGCCGGCGACCGAGGCCATGTTCACGATCCGCCCCCAGCGTCGCTCCTTCATGTGCGGCCAGACCGCCTGAGCACAGTTGAACCCGCCTGTGAGGTTGACCCGGAGGTCGCGCTCCCACAACTCGGGACTCTGGTCGTGGAACTGACCGACATGGTCCAGCGTTCCAGCGTTGTTGATCAGGATGTCGACGGCGCCGAGCTCCTCGACCGTCCGGGAAACGGCGGCTCCGACCTGCTCGCGGTCGGTCACGTCGCACCGCACAGCGAGCGCTCGGCAGCCGAGGGCGCGGATCTCCTCGACCGTCTCCTCGGTGTGCACCATGCCCTGCGTTCGAGCGGCGGTGGCCAGCGCGCCCCAGCGGTCGGTCTCCTCCGAGAGCTCGGACTCGACGAGGATGTCGGCGATCGCGACATCGGCGCCGGCCCGCGCAAGCGTCAGTGCGTCGGCCCGCCCCAGTCCGCGCGATCCTCCGGTTACGAACGCGACGCGTCCGGAAAGATCGATCTCGAGCGCCACGAGCGCCATCCTATGGTGCTAGAAGGAGCCGCGTGGAGCGCATCGCGGTCGACGAGCGGCGAGCGCGGCTGGCTCGCCGCCATCGCCTGAGCCCCGGCGAGCGCGCGGATAGCGCCCTCGAGGCGACACGCAGTGTCGTCGCGCTCCACTCCACCGACCCGGCGACCGTGCTCCTGTCCGTGCACGCGCGCACGTCGAAAATCACGCCCGCGGACATCGAACGTGAGCTCTACGTCGATCGAACCGTCGTACGCATGCTTGGGATGCGACGCACGCTGTTCGTCGTGCCGCGCGACCTCGTACCCGTAGTTCACCACGCCTGCACGCGGACGATCGCTGCGCGCGAGCGGCGCAGGGTCGAGCAGATGGTGGAGGCAAGCGGCATCTCGACGCAACCGGCCGCCTGGGTGCGGCGGGCGATGGCAACGGCGCTCCGCGCAGTCGAAGAGCGCGGCGAGGCCTTCACGTCGGAGGTGACGAATGCGGTCCCCGTGCTCGCGAAGCGACTCCGCGTGGGAGTCGGGACGAGGTTCGAGAGTACGCAGAGCGCGGGCGCGCGCATCCTCCCGCAGCTCGCGATGGAGGGAAAGCTGATGCGCGGCCGCCCACGCGGCGCCTGGACGAACGGTCAGTACCGCTGGGTGCCTGCCGTAGTCTGGCTGGATGGGGGGATCGTCGCGGTCGACAGTGCGACCGCCCGCGCGGAGCTCCTCAGGCGCTGGCTCGAGGTCTTCGGCCCCGGAACGGAGACCGACCTGCGCTGGTGGACGGGTTGGACCGCCAGCGATACGCGTACCGCGCTCGGAGCCGTACCGCATGTCGCCGTCGATCTCGGCGGGTCGGCGGGGTACGCGCTCGCGGACGACCTCGAGCGCACCCCGCCTCTCGAGCCGTGGGCCGCGCTGCTACCCACGCTCGATCCGACGACGATGGGCTGGAAGGAGCGAGACTGGTACCTGGGGACGCACGGGTCCGTGCTATTCGACAGCAACGGCAATGCAGGCCCAACCGTGTGGTGGGAGGGTCGCGTTGTCGGTGGGTGGTCGCAACGTCGTGACGGCGAGATCAGGTATCGCTTGCTCGAGGACGTCGGCTCGGAGGCGGGAGCCGCGATCGCGGCGGAGGCGGCGCGCCTGGGAGAGTGGCTCGGCGAGGCCCGCATCAGCCCCGGCTTCCTTCCACCTTTCCAGCGCGCGCTCTCCGCCTGAGCTCACTCACCGCGCGGCAGGAAGATCTCCTTGGCGATCACGAGCCGCTGGATCTGCGACGTCCCCTCGTAGATCTGGAAGAGCTTGGCGTCGCGCATGAGCTTCTCGACCGGATACTCCTTGATGTAGCCGTAGCCACCGAACACCTGGACGGCGTCGATCGTCACCTTCATGGCCATGTCCGCCGCGAACCGCTTCGCGAAGGACGACTGCAGCGTGGCGCGCGTTCCCTGGTCGTGCAGCCACGCCGATTGCCAGACCAGCAGTCGCGCCGCCTCGATCTCGGTCGCCATGTCCGCGATCAGGAAGTTGACGCCCTGATGCATCGCGATCGGGACGTCGAAGGTGACCCGCTCCTTCGCGTACTCGACCGCGTGCTCGTAGGCGGCCTGGGCGACGCCGACGGCGCCTGCCGCGGTCCCCGGACGAGTGAAGTCGAGCGTCTTCATCGCGATCTTGAAGCCCTCGCCCTCCGAGCCCAATCGGTTCGCCGCGGGAACGGCGACATCTGTGAGCGCGAACGCCGACGTGTCCGTCGCGCGCTGGCCCATCTTGTCGAGATGCTTCTCGATCTGGACACCTGGCGCGTTCATCGGGACGACGAAGGCGGAGATCCCGCGATGCCCCTTGTCCGGATCGGTCTTCGCGAACACGACCGTCCACGCCGCATGGCCGGCGTTCGTGATGAAGGTCTTCGAGCCGTTCAGGACGTACTCGTCGCCCCTGCGCTCGGCCGTCGACTTCATCCGCGCGACGTCCGAGCCCGCGTCCGGCTCACTCAGGCCGAAGGAGCAGAGGATCGGCTCGTCGAGCAACGGCGGTAGCCACTGCTCCTTCTGCTGGTCCGTGCCGGCGATGATCACCGGTGCCGCACCGAGTCCGTTCGCGCCAATCGACGTGGCGATGCCCGAGCAGCCCCAGTTCAGCTCCTCGCCCACGAGCATGCCGTCGAACGCCGGCAGCGCGGCCCCCCCAAGCGCCTCGGGGATATGGAGGTTCATGAGGCCCAACTCGTGTGCCTTGGCGATCACATCGGCCGGGTGCGTCGAGTGCACGTCGTATGCGACGGCCCTCGGCCGGATCTCCTTCTCGGCGAACTCGCGTGCGAGCGCGCGCAACTCGCGCTGCTCCGGGGTGAGGGCGAACGAGACGCCGCTCGCAACACCGGTCTCGACCTGGGTCATCGTCAGCTCTCCTGATTCGATTGACTAGTCAGTCAATAGTGTATGCGGCGTCCAGGCGCGAGGTCAAGCACCCGTAAGCGTTCTCGTAGGATGTGTTGCGGATGACGACGACGACCGAGCTCGCGGCTCTCGATCCTCTCGACCTGCTCGCTATCGACGCGCTCCTCGACGACGAAGAGCGCGCGATTCGAGACACGGTTCGCCGGTTCGTACGCGAGAACGTCCTCCCTGAGATCGGCGACTGGTTCGAGCAGGGGATCCTGCCGCGCGAGCTCATGGCCGAGCTCGCGAAGCTCGGTTTGTACGGAATGCACCTGCACGGGTACGGGCTGCCAGGCGCGAGCGCAGTTGCCTACGGCCTGACTTGCCTCGAGCTCGAAGCGGGAGATGCGGGCGTGCGGAGCGCGGTCTCGGTTCAGGGCTCGCTCGCCATGTTCGCGATCTGGCGCTGGGGCTCGGAGGAGCAGAAGGAACGCTGGCTTCCGCCGATGCACGCAGGCGAGATCATCGGCTGCTTCGGGTTGACGGAGACCGATGCCGGATCCGATCCCGGCTCGATGCGGACACACGCGCGCCGCGACGGCTCGGACTGGGTCCTGAACGGCGCAAAAATGTGGATCACGAACGGCACGATCGCCGACATCGCGATCGTCTGGGCCCGCACCGACGACGGGGCGATCCGCGGCTTCGTGGTCGAGAAGGGCATGCCCGGGTACTCGGCGCCCGAGATCCACAGGAAGCTCTCGCTCCGTGCGTCGGTGACGTCCGAGCTCGTCCTCCAGGACGTCCGCGTGCCCGACGAGAACCTCCTACCGGGTGCCAGCTCGCTTCGGGGCCCGCTCTCGTGTCTGAACGAGGCCCGCTTCGGGATCGTCTTCGGCTCGGTCGGCGCGGGCCGCGCGTGCTTCGAGTCGGCACTCGACTACGCGAAGGAGCGGATCGTCTTCGGGAAACCGATCGCTGCCTACCAGCTCACGCAGCAGAAGCTCGCGGAGATGGCGCTCGAGCTCAACCGGGCGACGCTCGTGGCACTGCACCTCGGCCGTATGAAGGACGCCGGGACGCTCCGCCCCGAGCACGTGAGCCTCGGGAAGATGGGGAACGTCCGCGGCGCGATCGAAGTTGCCCGAACGGCGCGCACGATCCTCGGCGCCAACGGCGTGACGCTCGAGTACCCGGTGATCCGGCATGTGAACAATCTCGAGTCGGTGCTCACGTACGAGGGAACGCACGAGGTGCACACCCTCGTCGTCGGCGAGGCTCTCACCGGCGAGAACGCGTTCCGCTAACCCTCAAGCGGGGGCGGACGATCGCCAGTCCTTCGGATCCTCGTGCGAGCGAGATTCGGACGGGCGACGGTCTTGCGCGACGTCAGTCCTCGCCGTCCCAGTAGTCGAGGAGCGGGCCCGGGCGGCTCAGCAGGATGCGCTCGCCCGCGACGCTCCGCGCCCCCACCTTGCCGCTGTCCGGGTACTCGACGAGGTCGGGAGCGCGCATCGACGACAGCATGAGCACGCGAATCGGCGCATCCGAGCGGTTCGAGACCTGATGTGCGCCTGCCTTCCCGCGTGGGAAGACGACGACGTCGCCCTCGCGAAGCTCCTGCTCACCGTCCGGCGAGCGGAGCGTCGGCTGACCGCGGACGACGATCAGCCACTCCTCGTTCGCGTGGTGCAGGTGGTAGGGCCAGAGGCGGTCGCCGGGCTCGAGCTCGTACAGGCTCCCGCCGAGGAGCTCCGCGCCGAGACGCGCGCCCACCCATCCGTCCTTGCTCCGCCACCCCGTACGGTCCTCGACGCGATCCCACTCGTCGCCGTACAGGTTGAAAACGTCCACGGCGCGAGAGCCTACGCGCTGAGCCCGCGCAGGGCGACCTCGATCGCTGTCCGCTCGGCCCGCGCGACTTCCTCTTCGCCATCCGGAAGCTGGCCGAGCACCCAGCCCGTGAGCACTTCCTCGAGCCCGCCGTAGAAGATCCAGCTCGCCAGACGAGCGTCGACTCCGCTGCGGAACGCCCCCGCCGCCTGACCCTCT
The DNA here is from genome assembly GCA_036258155.1 of Gaiellaceae bacterium. Taxonomy (GTDB): domain Bacteria; phylum Actinomycetota; class Thermoleophilia; order Gaiellales; family Gaiellaceae; genus GMQP-bins7. The sequence goes on from DATAEF010000046.1 coordinate 10,217, forward strand.
TCGATCACGCGCTGGACGATCGAGAACGCCTCTCGCACCTCCTCGACCTGCCCCTGGAGCTGCTGGCTCCGCGCAACCTCGCGAACCATCACCGTCACGAGCGCCGGGTCGTTGCGCCAGGTACGGAGCAAGATCTTGGCAATCCCCTCGAGCTTCTCTGGAGCCGGCTCATGAGCCGCTTCGACTTCGCGGAAGCGCCCGATGAGCTCGCCCCAGTTCTCGACGAAGATCGTGCGCAGGACCTCGTCCTTCGACGCGAAGTAGTGGTAGAGCAGGCCGTGCGCAACACCGGCATCGTGCGCGATGTCGCCGACGCGCGATCCGTGGTAGCCGTGCTCGGCGAACACGCGGATCGCGGCTTCGAGGATGAGCTTTCGCTTTTCCCCGTGAGCGATTGAACGATCAGTCAACGAGCACGAGGATAGAGGTAGGCTCCGCGCGCGTGCAACCGCTCGCCGACATCGTCGTCGTGGACTTCACCCGCCTCCTCCCCGGCGCATACGCAAGCGGCGAGCTCCGGCGGCTCGGCGCGCGGGTGGTTCGGGTCGAGTCGCGGGACGGCGATCCGATGCGCTCGACGGCGCCCGCGTGGGACACCGCGCTTCGAGCCGGCACCGAGTCGGTCGTGTGTGATCTCGCGACCGACGTGACGTTTGCGCAGGCGCTCTGCTCCCGCGCAGATGTCGTTCTCGAGGGTTTCCGGCCCGGCATCGCCGCCCGCATCGGAATCGGCCCGGACGATGTACCCGACACGGTCGTCTACTGCTCGATTACCGGATTCGGCGCTGAGGGCCCGCACCATGAGCGTGCCGGACACGACGTGAACTACCTCGGGTGGGCGGGCGTCCTCGAAGACACCGCGCCGGAGCTTCCGCCGGTCCAGGTCGCGGATCTCGCCGCCGGCGCACTCGGCGCGGTCACGGAGGTGCTCGCCGCGCTCCGCGAGCGCGACCGAACCGGTAAGGGCGAGCGGATCGCCGTATCCATGACCCATCGCGCCCACGACCTCGTTGCACATCGACTGGACGGCGACCCGGTACCCAGGATGCTCACGGGTGGCCTCGCCTGCTACCGCATCTATGCAACAGCCGACGAGCGCTTCCTGACGGTCGGTGCGCTCGAGCCCAAGTTCTTCCGGCGTCTCTGCGAGCTCGTCGACGCGCCCGACCTCGCCGACGGGCAGTACGACGAGGATCAGGATGAGCTTGCGAAACAGCTCTCGGCGATCTTCGCTACGCGATCGCTTGCCGACTGGCTCGCGC
>DATAEF010000047.1:0-2634 GCA_036258155.1 Gaiellaceae bacterium
GGCTCGCAGGCGCGCCAGGAGCTCGGCGAACGAGAACGGCTTGCGCAGGTAGTCGTCCGCGCCGGCGTCGAGGCCGGCGACGCGGTCCTCGACGGCGTCGCGCGCGGTGAGCATCAGCACCGGCGACCAGACCCCGTCCGCACGGAGCTCTCGGCAGACCTCGAACCCATTCCGTCCGGGGAGCATCAGGTCAAGCACGATCGCGTCGTACTCGACCGCCTGCGCCATCCAGATCGCGTCGTCGCCGGTCCGCGCAACGTCCGCGCCGTGGCCCTCCTCGGCCAGGCCTCGGTGGAGCAGGGCGGCCATCTTTGGATCGTCCTCGACGACGAGCACGCGCATCGTTCTTCAGATTGTGCGCTTCGAGATGAGAGTCAGATGAGAGGACGGTCCCGCGGGATGCGGTCGTCGTAGACGACGAAGGTGCCGGCGAGGAAGTCGGGCAGCCCGCGGCGCCGCTCGTCGAACAGCACCGGCACGTAGCCCGCGAACAGCGGGACGATCGCAATCACCGTCCCGACGGCTCGCAGAACGGCGCGCCAGAGCGAAGGCGGCCGGCCGTTGCGCCTACTGACACGCAAACGGAAGAGGCGCATTCCCGGCGTCTGCCCGGCGCCGCTCCAGAAGAGCACGAAGTAACCGCCCGCGTAGAGCGCCCACCCAGACGCGAGCAACACACCAACGAGCCACTGTGGGCGCAGAGTCCCGACGAACGAGGAGATGAGCGCGACGAGGGCGGCCAGGGAAGCGAACGTGACCAGGACAAGAGCCGCGTCGAGGGCAAAGCCCAGCGCGCGCGTCGCGACTCCGGCGTAGACGGTCTCGGGTCGCTCGCGGCGGCGCACGGCCCGCTCCACCCGGTCGTCGAGCTCGACGGCACTGGTACGGACGCTGCCGACCAGCTCTTCCGCGAGCCCGGTCGTCTGTCGTGTGAGGGCCGTCCGCACCTCCGGGCTCTCTACGACCTCGCTGATCGCCCGGCGCATCTGGTCGCTGTGGAGGACCTGCTCCGTGAGCCGGCTCGTGTGAGGGCTCGCGAGCGCGTTCTCCACCGCCCGGTCGAGGGCGCCGCTCGCCACCAGCTCCGCAACGACTCGCTCGACGACCTGGTGCCTCACCGCCGACTGGGCGATCTCCTCCGGCAGCCCGGTGGCGAACGCGCGGTCGATGAGGCGAGTGAGCTCGGGAATGAGCACATCGTCCGCGGCCTCGGCGAGCTGGTCGCGCGAGGCGCGGGCAGCTACCCGCGCGGGGTAGAACGCAAGGCGCCCCGCCGTGGAGGCAAAACGGGATTGGCGCTCGTTGTCATCGGCTGAGGACACAGCGGCTTCAGATCGATCATAGGACGGTCGCGTCCGCGCAGCTTCACCCAGTTTGGCCGATGAGCTTCATGCGATCATCGACCTGATGCAGCGCTTTGCGGTGACGATCGAGGGGCAGGGCTGGACTGACGTCCAAGATCTCGAGCTCCCGCAGCTACCTCGTGAAGGGGATCTGATCGAGACGAAGTACGGGACCTGTCGCGTGACTCACTCGGAGTCGTTACCGAAGACCGAGCGCTACGACGGGAAGATCGTCTGCTCGAGTAGTTGACGTCCGCGGGCTAGCTCTCGCCCGCCCGCTCGGCGAAGAACTTCAACGCGGTGCGCGTCTTCGTCTGCTGCTTCCCGGACAGATCGACGCCGCGAGAGCTCAGGAACGCGCGCGACTCCGCCGCGACCTGGAACATCTCCTCCGGCGCGCATTTGGTCGAGAGCTCGAGGATGCGCGAGCCGTTCGGGTACAGCCACATCTCGGCGACGAGCTTCTGATCGAAGTCTTCGGGGACGAAGTTGAGCTTGAGGACGAAGATGGGGCCGAGGACGGTAAGCCGGTCGAGCTCGAGCCCGTCCGGCGCGTGTTCCGCGAAGAACGAGCGCTGCCGCTTCGAGAACAGCTTGCGGAGCGGGATCTCTCCGGTCACGGCGTCCTTCGCGTCGACCTTGCCCAGCCGGCGCTTGAGCGACGCAGAGCAGACGTATCCGCCGGGCATCGCGTCGACTTCGACAACCATGCTCGGCGACTCACGCATCTTCTTCGGCAGCTCTTCAGGAACGACGGGCCGGAGCTTGACCACGGTGTCGTGCTCGCGGCCCTGAACGCGCCGGGCACGTACGACGATTCCGGCCGCGTCGAGCTCGAGCTCCGGCGTATCGAAGAAGAACACCTGACGGATCTGCGCATCCAGGGGATCCATCCCCAGCGCCGCCACGGTCGAGCGATGGTGGAGCTCAGGGATCGTGAGCTTCAACTCGACGCTGTCGGCCGCCTGCGCGAGGCGGAGCACATCCCCGAGCTCTTCGTCGGAGAGCTGACTCGGTCTCGTCACCGCGGAGGCCATCCTAAGCAGGCTCCGGGATGGGCCCGCGCTCATGCGATGCCTCGGGCGCGGTCGCGGCCCTGGCAGCCCTCAGGTCTCGACTGATGTGTACCGCCGCTGATGTGATCGGGGCCCCGAGGATGAGCCCAACCATCCCGAAGAGGCTTCCCGCCGCGATGGTCACGATCAGGACGGCGAGAGGGTTCAGATCGAGAGTCGCTCCGAAGGCGATCGGCTGCACGATCTGCTGCAGCGTCCCGTTGGCAAGGAGCACG
>DATAEF010000048.1:0-5653 GCA_036258155.1 Gaiellaceae bacterium
GGGCTCGACGAGGTCATGGAAGCGGCGCCCCGCGGCGCGAAGGCTGCGGGTGGGACCACGATCGCGATCCTCCCCGGCGAGGACCGACGTGCGGCGAACCGCTGGGCCGATCACGTCGTCGTCACCGGGATCGGTCACGCCCGAAACCTGGCGGTCGCCGCCTCGGGCGAGGCTGTCATCGCGGTTGGCGGGAGCTACGGCACGCTGGCCGAGATGGCCTTCGCGCTGCGGCTCGGGAGGCGGGTCATCGCGCTCGCAGGCGCTCCTGAGGTCGAGGGGGCGCTTCGCGCGGCGACTCCTGCCGAGGCAGTTGCGTTGGCGCTACGAGACCTCGGCTAGCCGGCGCTCGAGATAGCGGGACTCGGGCTCGTTCGCCGTCAGCTCGAGCGCACGCCGGTACGCAGCGGCTGCCTCGTGGCGCCGGTCGAGGCGGCGGTAGAGATCAGCGCGGGCCGCGTGGAGGAGGTGGTACTCGTCGAGCCCTTCGATCCCGTCGAGGAGTGCGAGGCCCTCGTCGACGCGACCCGAGAGCGCGATTGCCACCGCACGGTTCAATTCGACTACAGGCGACTGGTCGACCTCGGCGAGGCGGTCGTAGAGGACGACGATCTCGCTCCACGGCCGATCCTCTGCATGAGCGGCCGCGATCGCGGCCTGGAGCTGGTAGGGGCCCGGGCGGCGCAGTGAGACGGCGCGCTCGAGCATCCGAAGCCCCTCGGCGATGCGTTTCCCGTTCCAGAGCGAGCGGTCCTGGTCGGCGAGCAGCACCAGCTCTCCGTCGGCGCCCACCCGTGCGTCGCGGCGCGAGTCCTGAAGCGACATGATCGCGAGCAGTCCGAGCACCTCCGGCTCGTCCGGCATCAGGACGGCGAGCAGCTTTCCGAGTCGAATCGCTTCCTCGCAGAGGTCCTCGCGTACGTGCGCGTCGCCTGCGCTGGCGGCGTACCCCTCGTTGAAGACGAGGTAGAGCACAGCCAGGACCGACCGGAGACGCTCGGGCAGAAGGTGGTCGGGCGGAACGCGAAACGGGATGCCGGCAGCGCGAATCTTCCGCTTCGCGCGAACGAGCCGCTGCGCCATCGCCGGCTCGGCGACGAGAAACGCATGCGCGATCTCGGTGGTGGTGAGGCCTCCCACCTCGCGCAGCGTGAGTGCGACCCTGCTCTCGGCCGCGAGTGCCGGATGGCAGCAGGTGAAGACGAGCGCGAGACGCTCATCGGGGATCGCGCTCACGTCGTCCTCCTCGGTGGGGAGCTCCTCGAGGCGCGCCAGCAGTTCCACCTTTCGCAGAAACACACGATCGCGCCTGAGGCGGTCGATCGCGCGATTGCGAGCGGTGGTGACGATCCACGCGCCCGGGTTCCGAGGCTCGCCCGCGCGTGGCCAGCGTTCGAGTGCCATCGCGAACGCGTCCTGCACCGCGTCTTCGGCCAGCTCGAGATCGCCGAGTGCGCGTGTGAGGATCGCGACCGCGCGGCTCCACTCCTCGCGGAACGCCCGCTCGACGCTCTCCCGCATGCCCCGGTTATTGCACGACCGGGCGAATCTCGATCGCTCCTTGCCCAGCCGCCGAAGGGATCAGGGCGGCCAGTCGGATCGCCTCGTCGAGGTCGGGAAGATCGGTGAGGAAGACGCCTCCGATGATCTCCTTCGTCTCCGCGAACGGGCCGTCGGTGACGATGCGCTCTCCGTCACGGATTCGCACGACCTTCGCCGTCGTGCGCCCGTCGAGCTCCTTGCCAGTGACGTCGGGGTCGGCCTTCCCGAGCTCTTCGAAGAGGGCGACCCACTTCGGCATCTCCTCGGCGCGAAGCGCCGACTTCTCGTTCTCGGGGAGATCGGCCCAGGCCGAGTCGTCGTCGTAGATGAGCAGCGCGTACTTCACAGCTGCACCTCCTCGGGATCGACGTACACGGGCCGGACTTCCACCGCGCCGTGCTCGGCGCCGGGGATGCGGGCCGCCCAGTCGAGCGCCTCGTCCATCGACTCGCACTCGAGGAGGAAGTACCCGCCCAGAGCCTCCTTCACCTCGGCATACGGGCCATCCGTCACGAGCGTCTCGTCGTTGCGGACGCGAACGGTCGTCGCATCGCGAGTGGGGCCGAGCTCGTCTCCGCCGGCGATCACGCCCGCCGACTCGGCGTCCCGCGCGAATGCGCGGTAGAGGTCGTACGCGCTCTCGCGTTCCTCGTCCGAGAACGCTGCCCAGACCTCCTCGTCTCCGTAGATCAGTGCCATGTACTGCATCGGGCCTCCTTTGCCTCGCTTGCACACGTATGACGAGCGGCGTGTCGTGAGATCGACACGCTATGCGAGCATTCGCTCCAGCAGCGTGAGCGCGCCGGCCTTGTCGAGCGGCTCGTTGAGATTCCCGCACTTCGGGCTCTGCACGCAGGAAGGGCAGCCCGCCGCGCACGGGCAGCGCAGGAGCAGCCGTGCGGTGTCGTCGACCCAGTCGCGGAAGCGGTCGAATCCGCGCTCGGTGATCCCTACGCCGCCGGCGTGCCCGTCGTAGACGAAGATGGTCGGGCGCCCGGTTTGGTAGTGGACGTTGGTCGAGAGCCCACCGATGTCCCAGCGGTCACACATCGCCCAGAGTGGAAGGAGCGCGATGAGCGTGTGCTCGGCTGCGTGCAGCGTGCCCAGGAGCCTCGGCATCTCCCCGAGCCCTTCGAGGTGCTCGGACTCGGGACAGAACCAGATCGCCTCCGTCTCGAAGGTCGTCTCGGGCATGAGCATCGGCGTCACGTCGATGGTCGCGCTGTCGCGGACGGCCTTGCGGGCGAACCCGACGACCTGCTCGGTTACGGACACGCGTCCGAAGTGGAGCTCGACCCCCAGCCGGCGCTCGACTCGCTCGGCTCTCTCGATCGTCGTCTCCGTCTCCTTCTTCACCTGCGTGTACCAGTCCACGCTCGCCGGAGCGACAAGAGCGATCCGCTCGTCGAGGTCAAGGGTCTCGACGAGGTACTGCTCGCCGAGGTGCAGGTACACGGCGCCTTCGTGCACGGTCGAGTAGGCGCGGTCACGCTCGACGAGCCCAAGAAGCGAGCCGGTCTCCGCGTCGACCACCGTGAAGGCGTCCGCGTCTCCGGAACGGAGTGAGATCCGGGCAGCCGGGTAGTCGCGTCCCTTCCAGACGAAGCCTGCGGGCGTGCGCTCGAGCTCGGGAAGCTCGGCCGCACGACGAAGCGCCTCGGCGCCGAGCGTCGCTGCGTCACCCTCGTCGAGAGGTGCCTCGAAGGCGGCGGCGAGGACGTGTGGGTCGAGGATGCGCGAGTTCGCGTGATCGAGAATCGCAGCCTCGACTCGGCGTGACAGGAGTGCGTCCGGCTCGCGGGCAAAGAACTGGTCGAGGGCGTCTTCGCTCGCCACCAGGATCGCCAGGCCACGGTCGCGGCGCCCGGCCCGCCCCCATTGCTGCCGCAGCGAGGCGATCGTGCCGGGGAAACCGACCGAGATTGCACAGTCGAGAAGGCCGATGTCGATCCCGAGCTCGAGCGCGTCGGTAGCGGTGACGCCGAGGAGATCGCCTTCGACGAGCCGCCGCTCGATGTCGCGTCGCTGCTCGGGCGTGTACCCGGCTCGATACGGGGCGAGGCGAGCCGCCGTCGCAACGTCGACGCGTTCCGCCGTGAAACGGTGGATCAGCTCGGCCGCCTTGCGGCTCTTGGCGAAGCAGATCGTGCGTAGTCCTCGCGAGGTGAGCTGGGCGAGAAGCCGCGCCGCGTCTCCCAGCGGGCTTGCGCGAAGGCCGAGCTCGGGGTCGAGGAGCGGGGGATTCCAGATCACCACGTCACGATCCGCCCGCGACGAGGTGTCACGGTCGATGACCGTTGCCCTCTCGCCGGTGAGCGCCTGCGCCAGCTCTCGCGCGTTCGCGATCGTGGCCGAGGCAAGCAGGAACTGCGGCTCCGCGTCGTAGATTCGCGCAAGGCGGCGCAGGCGGCGGAGCACGTTCGCCACGTGCGACCCGAAGACGCCCCGGTAGACGTGCGCCTCGTCGACGACGACGTATCGGAGGTTCGCGAGGACGTCGCCCCACCGGTCGTGGTGCGGGAGGATGCCGACATGGAGCATGTCCGGGTTGGTGAGGACGACGTTCGACCACTTGCGGATCTGCCAGCGGCGCTCGCCCGGGGTGTCGCCGTCGTAGATCGCGGGTTTGAGCCCCTTCAGCCGGACCTCGGCGAGCGCCCGGGCCTGGTCCTGCGAGAGCGCCTTCGTCGGGTAGAGGTAGAGCGCCCTCGTCTTCGGGTCGCGTGCGATCGCGTCGAGCACGGGGAGGTTGAACGCGAGCGACTTCCCCGAGGCGGTGCCCGTCGTCACGACGACGTTCTCGCCACGACGAGCCGCTTCCCAGGTTTCCGCCTGGTGCCTGAACAGCGACGTGACGCCGGTGGCAACGAGCGCAGAGGCAACGCGTGGGTCGAGATCGTCGGGCAGCGGCTCGGTGCGTGCCTCCAGGGCGGGCTCGGTGCCGGCGTAGGCGATCTCCTGGCCTTCGAGGAGGTCGGCCCAGCCTGCGGCGAGAGTCAGTCCGCTCGTCGCTCGCCCGAGCAGACGAGGTTCATCCACGCGATGCCGTCCTCGTCGATCTCGGCATAGGCGGTCTGCTCGTACACGGTGCGGCCTTGCTCCGGATCCGTCGCGGCGATGCGCCAACGGAGCTTGACGACGTCGGCGAAGTCCTCGACGTTCGACTCGACCAGCTCCCACTCGTCGGCGTCGTTCCAGATGCCGAAGCGCTCGGCGACGGCCTTGCGCCCTTCTGCCTCGCGGAGCGCGGAGGGTACGAGCCCGCGCAGCTTTCCTTCCGGAGCGAACGTTGCGGCGAGCTCGTCGAAGTCTCTTCGGGAGAGCGCTTCGAGGAAGCGTGCAGCGACGTCGCTCGCCTGTGCGGTCGTCACGGCGGCGACGGTAGCACGCCGTGGACGAGCGGCGAGAACTCGCATTCGAATCGTGACCGAGGCTGCGCTCCGTACACGGTCGCTCTTGGCTCCCCTCCTGCAAAGAGGATGACCGTGGGCAGCGAGAGGACGTCGTAGCGGCCGGAGACCGCGACGTTCTCGTCGACGTTCACACGTACGAGCCGCACACTGCCTTCCCAGTCGGCCGCGAGCGCCCTCAGGTGAGGCTCGACGGTCTCGCACGGCTTGCACCAGGGAGCCCAGAAATCGACGATCACAGGGATCGGCGATGCGAGCACTTCCTCGCCAAAGGTCTCGTCCGTGGCCTCGCCCACGGCTAGAGCCTGCCGACAAGCGCGCGAAGCCGAAGCAGCGGCACCTTCCAGATGGCCTCGGCGACGATTGAGCCGGTCATCTTCGACGCACCAGCGCGACGTTCGACGAAGGTGATCGGCACCTCTCGCACTCGCAGACCCGCGCGCCGAACCCGGTACGTCGTCTCGATCTGGAACGCGTAGCCGTGTGCAGACAGGGCGCCGAGGTCGATCGCTTCGAGCGCTCCACGTCGGAAGCACTTGAAGCCTCCGGTGAGGTCGCGCACTCGCATTCCGAGGAGGATCTGCGCGTACAGGCATCCACCGCGCGACACGAAGCGGCGCACGAGCCCCCAGTTCTCGGTCCCGCCGCCAGGCGCATAGCGCGAGCCGAGGACGAGGTCGGCGTCGTCTGAAGCAGCGATCAGC
>DATAEF010000049.1:0-15885 GCA_036258155.1 Gaiellaceae bacterium
AGCCTCGGGAGCTTCCGCCGCGAACGGCAGATCGTCGGCTTCGCGCTCGTACCGCTCGCACTTTCGCTCGTCGTCCTGCTCCCGGTGCGCGTCGCCCTCTACGGCGGAGATGCGTTCAGAGGGGGTGGGGCGGACGAGGGCGCCGGCGAGACGGCGCTGCTCGCCGTCCAGCTCGGCTTCGTCGCGTGGTCGATCGCGCTTCTCGTGATCGGGGTCCGCGTCGTCCACGGGTGGACGTGGCTCCGAACTCTCGGCGCGCTCGCCGCGGGGCTGGTCCTGCTAGCCGCGATCGTCGGCGTGTTCGCGCTGATCTGACGTGGCCGCCGCGAAGAGCGCGAGCTCGTCCGCCGGCATCGCGTACGTGTGCTGCTCCTCCGGAAAGCGGCGCTCCCGGACGTCCTCCGCGAAGGCACTCAGGGCGTCGCGGATGGCGTCCCCGATCTCGGCGTAACGCTTGACGAAGCGCGCAGAGCGGCCGTCGTAGAGCCCGAGGAGGTCGTGCCACACGAGCACCTGTCCGTCGCACTCGGCTCCGGCCCCGATGCCGATCGTCGGGATCGAGATCTCCTGCGTGATGCGCGCCGCGACTGGGGCGGGAACGGCCTCGAGGACGAGGGAGAAGCAGCCGGTCGCGTCGAGCGCGCGGGCGTCGGCGAGCAGGGCGAACGCCTTCTCGGCCGAGCGGCCCTGGGCCTTGTATCCGCCGAGCATCGTCGCGGACTGCGGCGTCAGCCCGATGTGACCCATCACAGGAATGCCGGCGTCCACGATCGCCCGAGCACGGGGCAGCATCGGCCCAGCTCCTTCGAGCTTCACGGCATCGGCTCCCGCCTCCTTCACGAAGCGAATCGCGTTCCGGACGGCGTCCTCGTCCGAGACCTGAAACGTCCCGAACGGCATGTCCGCGATCACGAGCGGGCGCCGAGCTCCGCGCGTGACGGCGCGCGTCAACATGAGCATCTCCTCGATCGTCGCCGGCACCGTCGAGTCGTGCCCGAGCATGGTCATCGCGGCCGAGTCGCCGACGAGGACGAGGTCCGCGCCGGCCTCGTCGGCCAGCCGGCCACCTGGGGCGTCGTACGCGGTCACCATGACAATCGGCTGCCGGCGCGCCTTCATCTCGGCGAGCTCCGTGATCGGGAGCTTCCCTGGTGCCGGGGTAGCAGGGGCCGGTGCCTGGGGGCGAATGCTCACTTTGGCTCTCCTTCGAGGACGACGTTGTCGATCAGACGGGTGGAGCCGACGCGCACGGCGCCGGCGAGAACGGGTGGGTCGAAGTCGGCGGCCTCGACGTAATCGATCTCGAGGCCGTTCGAGGACCGGAGCTGCTCGAGCGCGGCGTCTGGGTCGCGGGTGGCGAGCGCCTTCGAGAGTGCGAGCGCGCGCTCGCGCTCCTGTGGCGAAAGGAGCGCGTTCCGCGAGCTGAGCGCGAGGCCGTCCTCGTCGCGAACCGTCGGGAGGACCCGGAGCTCGACATCGAGCGAGAGGTCACGGATCATCTGCCGGATCACCTCTGCCTGCTGCGCGTCCTTCTGACCGAAGTACGCGCGCCGGGGGCGGACGATCTCGAAGAGCTTCAGGACGACCGTGGCGACCCCTCTGAAGTGGCCGGGCCGGAAGCGCCCTTCGAGGATCGAGCCGAGCTCGGTCACGTCGACCCACGTCTGGAAACCCGGCGGATACATCTCCGTCGTATCCGGCGCGAAGACGATGTCGACACCCGCCTGCTCCGCGAGCGCGAGATCGCGGCCGTCGTCGCGCGGGTAGCGCGCGAGGTCGCCGTCGTTGCCGAACTGTGTCGGATTCACGAAGAGGCTCATGACCACCGTCTCGTTCTCCGCTCGTGCCGCGCGCAAGAGTGACAGGTGACCCTCGTGGAGCGCACCCATGGTCGGCACGAGGCCCACCTGCCCGGAACGCCGGCCCGACAGCCGCTCTCGGAGCCCGCTGATCGTGCGCTCGACCTTCAGAGGGCTCTCCCTCCTTGGAGCACCTTGCAACCTGGCAGTGCCGTGACCGGCGACGGACGCGGTCGCCTCGGCGAGCACGAGGTAGAGCTCTTCGAGCTCCGGGCGTTCCGCGCGGATCACGTCCAGGTGTCGCTCCACGGTCTCCCAGTCCCCGCGCGCGATCGGGCCAGTGAGCTCGAAGCCGCCGTCGATGACGCCGCGGATGAGCGGATCGAGCGCCTCCGGTGGCGCGCCCGCAGCCTCGAGCAACGAGCCAGCCGCAGCGCGCAGCGTCACGAGGTAGTTGGACGCGAAGGCTGCGCCCGCGTGGTACGCGGCCCGGTTCGCGTCGTCGAGCTCGAACGGCCGCAGTCCGAGTACCTCTCCGAGCCAGAAACCCACCGTCCGCGCCTCGTTGCTCTCCGCGGTGACCGCGCCCCAGGCGCCGTCGAGCTGCTCGGAGCCGCGGGCCTTGGAGAACGACTGCAGGGGGTGCAGTCCGAACCGTCGGACGTGCGGGTCGAGGGCCGTGAGGGGAGTGGCTCCGCTGACGTGCGCGATCCACGGGCCGAGTTGGAGCCCGCCCGCGACCTCCGCGATCACCCGGTCCGGGACGCAGAGGAGGACGAGCTCGGGATCGTCGGCGTCAAGGAGGACGCCTCGCTCTGCGAGCCGAGCGCTCACCGCCGAGCCGACGCGACCACCCGCGCCGATGATTCTCATGGACTCGATCATTCTCAAGCTCCAGTTCCGTCGCCGGATACCGGGCAGGCGCAGTGTAGCTCCCGGCTACTCCTTTTCGGCAAGCCTCGTCTCGAGGTGCTCGCGGACGCCGGGCCAGTCATCGTCCGTGACGCTGTACCAGGCGCTGTCGCGGTTCTCCCCGTCGCGTACGAGCATGTGCTTGCGATGGATGCCCTCGAACGTCGCGCCGAGTGCCTCGAGGGCTCGACACGAGCGGTTGTTGAGCGCGTCCGTCTTGAACTCCACGCGCCGACAGCCCCAGATCTCGAATGCGTGGCGCATCTGGAGCAGCTTCGCCTCGACGTTGGCGCCCGTTCCCCACATGTCGGGGTGGAGCCACGTCCATCCGATCTCCACCGAGCCGTGGTCCGGTCGGAGCGCGAGGAACCGGGTCGAGCCGACGACGCCCCCGGCGTGACTCGTGACGAGCGGTATCTCGATGCCGGCGGCGGCTGCCGCGAGCGCCCGCTCGATGTGCTCGCCCCACTCGGCGCGGGTCTGCGGCTGGACGGTGCTTAGCCATTGCCACGTCCGTGCGTCACGGGAGGCACGCCAGAGGCCTTCCTCATGCTCGGCTGCCAGCGGCTCGAGCCGGACGATGCGGCCCTCGAGGGTCGGAACGCTCCACCGATCCACGGGTCCCGACAGTACACTCGGCGCATGCCGATCTACGAGTACGCGTGCATGGAGTGCGAGTCCCACTTCGAGGAGCTCGTGCGCTCGAGCGCCCAGGCGGTCACGTGCCCGGAGTGCGGTGCCGCGAAGGTGCTGAAGCAGCTCTCGAGCTTCGCAGTGCACGGCGCCGTGTCGAAGCCGAGCTTCGCGGGTCCGACGGGCGGCGGGGGCGGCTGTTGCGGCGGCTCCTGCGGCTGCGGGCACTGAACCGCATCCGGGCCGCGGCGTAGACTGCTCCTCGATGGACACCGTCGAGCGCGCCGCGGCGCTCCGGGAGTATGCGGAGCAGACTGCCTCGTGCACGAAATGCGCACTCGCGCAGGGGCGCACGCAGGTCGTGTTCGGCTCCGGAAGCCCCAACGCCGACCTCATGTTCGTCGGCGAGGCGCCCGGTTTCCACGAGGATCAGCAGGGCGTGCCGTTCGTCGGGCAGGCGGGCAAGCTCCTCGACAAGCTGCTCGGCGGAATCGGGTTGACGCGTGCGGACGTCTTCGTTGCGAATGTCCTCAAATGCAGGCCTCCTGGCAACAGAGATCCGCTCCCGGAGGAGATCGCGGCCTGCGAGCCGCACCTCTTCCGGCAGATCGAGCTGATCGAGCCCAAGCTCGTCGCCACCCTCGGAAACTTCGCGACGAAGCTCCTCTCCGGTCGTCCGGCCGGGATCACGCGCGTCCACGGCCACGAGCAGGAGGTTACGCTCGGCGCCAGGACCGTACAGCTGTATCCGCTCTACCATCCGGCCGCCGCCCTCTACACGCCCTCGATGCTGAAGGTGCTCGAGGAGGACTTCGCCCGCATTCCCGCACTGCTCGAACGCGTCGCCGGAGACGTGAGCGCCGAACCCGAGCCTGCCACTCCGGTCTTCGAGCCGGAGCCCGAGTCCGTCCAGCTCGGCCTCTTCTGAATGGGGTCAGACCCGTGGGGTCTGAACCCCGACGATGTGGGGTCTGACCCCCGCGTGCTCGAGCTCACGACCGACGCAGCGGCGCAGACCGAGGCGGTTGCCGCGGGGCTGGCGGCGAAGCTCGAGACCGGCGACGTGGTCACGATCTCGGGAGAGCTTGGGTCGGGGAAGACGACCTTCGTCCGCGGTGCCTGTCGCGCCCTCGGTGTCGTCTCACCGGTGACGAGCCCGACGTTTACGATCGGCCATCGCTACCAGGGGCGCGTCGACGTCTCTCACCTCGACCTCTTTCGCTTCGACGCCGTTACCCCGGTCGACTGGGCAGACCTCGAGCCCTACTTCGACGACGCGATCGTCTTCGTCGAGTGGCCGGAGCGCGCGCGGGAATCGCTCCCTTCCCCGCGTGTCGAGGTCTCGATCGAGCACGCCGGGGAGGACCGGCGCCGACTCCGGCTCGCGGCGGCGGAGGCGGCGCTGCTAGAAGGCATGTAATGCTCGTGCTCGCCTTCGACACTGCGACGGACGTCGCCACGAGCGCCGTTCTACGCGACGGGGAGGTCCTCGGCGAGCGAAGGTCCAGGCCGAGCACCGTCCTCGAGGATCTCGATGCGCTGCTCCGCCGAATCGACGCCGCGCCAGCCGATGTCGACGCTCTCGTCGTAGGGACTGGACCGGGCAGCTTCACGAGCACGAGGATCGGCCTGGCGATCGTCCGAGGGCTCGCGCTCGCCCTCGAGATTCCTGCTGCAGGCGTGTCGACGCTGGACGCACTCGCCGCCGCTCGAGAAGGAGCGTTCCCGATCATCGACGCGCGCCGGCGGGAGGTGTTCGTCGAAGGCCCGCGGGCGCTCGAGCCCGATGACCTCGAGATCGAGGACGGCGCCCTGTGCGTCGGGAGCGGGGCGATTCGCTACCGGGCGACGATCGAACGCATGGGCGCGCACGTGCCCGCCGACGACGACGCGCTGCATGTCCCACATGCGCGCCTTCACGCTGCCCTCGCGCGCAAGTTCGGCCCCGCGGAGGAGATCCAGCCGATCTACGTCCGCGCGCCGGACGCGAAAGTCATGCCGAGGTGAAGATCGAGCTCCGCCGGATCGAGCCGCGCGACCTCGACGCGGTCGACGAGATCGAGCGAGCGTCGTATCCGACGCCGTGGTCGCGTGCCATGTTCGGCGCCGAGCTCCGAAAGCCGAGCTCGCTCGCCCTCGGCGCGTACTCCGCGGAAGGGGAGCTGGTCGGCTACGCGTTCGTCTCGCGGTACGTCGACGCGTGGCACGTCATGAACGTCGCCGTCGCAACCGACTACCGTCGCCGAGGCATCGCGAGCACGCTGCTGGAACGGCTCTTCGAGATGACGGCGACCGATCCGCGAAGCGGGTACACGCTCGAGGTTCGCGTCTCGAACCTCGGGGCCATTCGGCTCTACGAACGGCTCGGATTCGAATCGCGAGGCATCCGCCGCGGGTACTACACCGACAACCGCGAGGACGCCCTGATCATGTGGCGCGAGCCGGCCACGACCGAGCAGGCCTCGTGATCCTCGGGATCGAGACGTCGTGCGACGAGACGGCGGCGGCGGTCGTGACAGGTGACGGTCGGGTGCTCTCGTCTCTCGTCTCGTCGCAGGCCGATCTCCATGCCCGGTACGGAGGGGTCGTGCCCGAGGTCGCATCGCGGCGGCACCTCGACCTCGTTGCTCCTGTCGTGCGCGAAGCGCTGCACGCGGGCGGAGCGTCGCTCGACCGGGTCGAGTGCGTGGCCGTCACGCAGGGGCCAGGGCTCGTCGGCGCGCTGTTGGTCGGGGTGTCCGCGGCGAAGGCTCTCGCCTGGGCGCGCCGGCTCCCGCTCGCACCCGTCGATCACCTCGAGGGGCACGTCGCGTCGCTCTACCTCGAGCCCGATCCCCTCGAGCCGCCGTTTCTCTGCCTGCTCGCGAGCGGAGGCCACACGTTGCTCCTCGCCGTGCACGAGCGCGGCCGCTCGGAGCGCCTGGGGACGACGCTCGACGATGCAGCCGGCGAAGCCTTCGACAAGGGCGCGCGCCTCCTCGGCCTCGGCTACCCGGGAGGTGCCGAGATCGACCGGATCGCGCGCGGCGGAGATCCGGACGCCTTCGCGTTTCCCGTCGCCAGGGTTCCCGGTTTGGACTTCTCGTTCTCCGGGGTCAAGACGTCGTTGCTGTACGCGGTGCGCGATCTCGGCGTGGAGGAGACCGAGCGCCGGACGGCCGATCTCGCGGCGTCGTACCAGCGCGCGATCGTTCGCGCGCTCGTCCAGCGCATCGACGCAGCTGTGTCGGAGACGAGCCTCGATCGAGTCGCCGTCGTCGGCGGCGTCGCCGCGAACTCCGAGCTTCGCGCCGCGCTTCCCAACGCCTGCTTTGCGCCGCTCGAGTTGTGTACCGACAACGCCGCGATGATCGCCTCCCAAGCGCGGTACGTCGAGGCGCTTCCGTACCCTCGCTACCTTGCGCTCGATGCATACGCGTCTCTCTCGTAGCAGCGGCGTCCGCCTGACGGCGGCTGCCGTGCTCGTCCTCCTGTTGGCGGCCGGCGCGCGGGCCCAGGAACCGCCGGTCTCCTCGCTCGACGAGGCTGGATGGCAGGGAGTGCTGGGGGTGCGTACCGCCGTCTCGACGGCGCAGCGGTACGTCGTCCTGCTCGAGGCTCCCTCCCTCGCGGACCGCGTGCGGGTCGCGGGCGGTCGCGCGTCGGAGGTGGAGATGCGCGGGTGGACGGCCACCGCCGTGGCGCAGCAGGAGCAGTTCCTGGCCCGCCTGTCCGCCGCCGGAGCGCGTATCGCGCCCGAGTACCGCTACGCGAAGGTGCTCAACGGGTTCTCGGCCCGCCTCGACCCGACGTCGCTCGCGCTCCTCGACCGGGATCGCGAGGTCGAGGGCGTCTTTCCGGTGAGAATCGCCTATCCCGCGCAGGCGGACGCCTCCGGAGGTGTTCTGCCGTCCTCGGTCGCAGACCTCGAGATCTCGGGTCTCGACGGCACCGGCGTCACCGTCGCGTTGCTCGACACGGGGGTCGACCCGTCACATCCGTACCTAAGGCGGAGCGTTCTCACGGGCGTCGACGTCATCAACCCGGGCAGCGGCGGGATCGCCCAGCCGCATCCGACGATTCCCGGCCGGCCCGAGCGCCACGGAACCGAGCTCGCCGGCATCGTCACCGGATCCGAAGGGCCCGACGGGCTCCATGGGATTGCGCCCGGAGCCTCGATCCTCCCGGTGCGAGTCGCGGGCTGGCAGGCGAATGCAGAGGGCGGGTACACGGTCTACTCCCGAACGGACCAGATCCTGGCCGGCCTCGAGGCCGCGGTCGATCCGAATGACGATGGAGACGTCCACGACGCGGCACGCATCGCGCTGATCGGTGTCGTGGAACCGTACGCCGCGTTTCCCGACGGGCCCCTGGCACGAGCCGTTTCCGGAGCCGCGACCCTCGACACCCTGACAATCGTTCCGGCGGGGAACGACGGTGACGCGGGCCCGGGGTACGGCAGCATCGCCGGCCCCGGGGGCGCGCCCGCCGCCGTAACCGTCGCAGCCGCGGACGGCCGCCTCGCCGCTCCGACCGTGCGCGTCCACGTCCGAGCCGGCCTTCGGGTGCTGTTCGAAGACGTCGTTCCACTGGGCGGCGCGCCTTCGGACACGGTGACCGCCGGGGTCGTGCTCGTGGATCGCGCCACCGCGGCGAAGGGGATCTCCGGCCTCTTCTCGACGGACGGCGTCTCGAACGTCGCGGGTAGCGCCGTGCTGCTTCCGCGCCGCGTGCTCTCCGACGACACGGTCGAAGAGGCGACGGCCGCGGGCGCTCTCGCTGTCGTGGTCGACGGCCCTCTTCCAGCCGGGGCGTTCAGCCTCGACGTTCCGGCCGGCGTACCGGTCGTCGGTCTCGAGAGTGGTCTCGTTCGCGAGATTCGCGCCTTGAACGCAGCGGGCGTGCCGGTGACGGTCGCGGTCGGTGGCGTCGACATCGCAGAGCGCGAGGGCGGCGGGTCGATCGCGGCGTTCTCGTCGCGCGGGCTCGCGTTCGACGGCGGGCTCAAGCCCGATCTGGCCGCGCCAGGCGTGTCGGTGCCCACGTCCGAGCCCGGACGCGGCGACGAGGGCGAAATCCGGTTCGGAACCGTGAGCGGAACGAGCGCCGCTGCGGCGGTGACCGCGGGCGTCGCGGCGATCCTGGCACAGGGTCGGCCGGACGTGGGGGCGGTCGGGCTCCGAGGGCTCCTCGTCGGCTCCGCGCAGCGCGCCGATCTCGACCCGGCCGCGTCGGGCGCGGGACTCGTCGACCTCCGCGCAGCTGCGCAGTTGGAGGTCGTCGCAGATCCGGCGGTCGTCTCCTTCGGCACGGTGACGAGGAGCTCGTCGGGAATCGAGCGTATCGTCCAGATCCGCAACATCTCGACACGCCGACTCGTCGTCTCGATCGGGAATGCGTCTCTGGCGCCGAAGGGCGTCGAGATCACGGTGGAGCCCGAGCGCGTGCGGTTGCGGCCGGGGAGACGGGCCGAGGTGGTCGTACGCGCCGACACCTTCAACCTGTCCGACGAGGCCGGGATCGCGACGGGGGAACTCGTTCTTCGAGCCGAAGGCGCTCCTGAGGTGCGCGTCCCGTGGGCGGTGGCAGTGCCGGCGCCTGTCGATCTCGTCTCACGGGTGACAATCGTCCCGACCGACGAGCGGGTGTCCGATGCGACACCCGCGGTGCTGGCACTCGTCGCCGGTGCCGTGACTCCGACCCCGCATCCTCAGGTACGAGCGGTCGAGTTGCTCGAGGTGCAGCTCTGGCGCGGCCAGAGGCTCCTCGGCGTGCTCGCGAGACGCCGCGAGCTTCTCCCCGGTCGCTACTCGTTCGGTCTGACCGGAAGGTCGGCCAGCGGCGAGCGGCTGCGGCGAGGCTCGTACTCCGTTCGCGTCGTCGCCTGGCCCGGGGACGGCACGCGGAGGCAGTCCGAGACGGTCGAATACCGCGTCCGCTAGCTGCTTGGCCGTCAGTCGGCCGCACCATGTTCCGATCAAGCGCGTGGCGCGCCATATACTCGCCACCGTCCAGTCGAGCCAGGAGGCACCGCTCCATGTCCACAGCTGCGGCGGAGTCCCATCTCCGCGAGAACCCGTTCGAGCTCGCGAAGGCGCAGCTCCGTCGAGTCGGCGAGATCTTCGGGCTCGATCCCAACCTGATCCGCGTTCTCTCCCAGTGCAAGAAGGCGGTCGAGGTCTCGATCCCCGTGGCGATGGACGACGGGTCAACCGGTGTCTACCAGGGTTATCGCGTGACGCACAACATCGCGCGGGGCCCGTCCAAGGGCGGCATCCGGTACCACCCGGACGTGACGCTCGACGAGGTCAAGTCGCTCGCGATGTGGATGACGTGGAAGTGCGCGCTCATGGGGCTCCCGTTCGGAGGCGCCAAGGGCGGAGTCGTGTGCAACCCGAAGACGCTCTCGCTGGGGGAGCTCGAGCGACTCACCCGGCGGTACACGAGCGAGATCATCAACGACATCGGGCCGGAGCGGGACATCCCGGCACCCGACGTCGGCACGGATGGCCGAGTCATGGCCTGGATCTTCGACACGTACTCGATGAACAAGGGACACTCCGTACTGGGAGTCGTGACGGGGAAGCCGCTCTCCGTCGGGGGCTCTCTCGGTCGAGTCGAGGCGACCGCCCGAGGATCGCTCTACTGCATCCAGGGCCTCTCGGTGAAACAGGGTCGGCGGCTCGATGAGTACTCGGTTGCGATCCAGGGCTTCGGGAACGTCGGGGCGAACCTCGCCCGTCTGCTCGACGACGGAGGAGCCAAGGTCGTCGGGGTGTCGGACTCGCAGTCCGGTGTCTACAACCCGAACGGGCTCGACGTGCCAGCTGCGCTCGCTCACAAACAGGAGCACGGAGTGCTCGCCGGGCTTGCCAACGCCGAAGCGGTGACGAACGAGGAGCTGATCGAGCTCCCGTGCGACATCCTGGCGCCGTGTGCGCTCGAGCAGGTCGTGACCGAGGAGAACGCGGACAGGGTCAAGGCGATGGTCATCTGCGAAGGGGCGAATGGGCCGGTCACGCCGACGGCCGACACGATCCTCGAGGACCGTGGCGTTCTCGTGCTCCCTGACGTCCTCGCGAACGCCGGCGGCGTCATCGTCTCCTACTTCGAATGGGTGCAGGGGCTCCAGGAGTACTTCTGGAGCGAGGACGAGGTCAACGCGAAGCTCCGAGACATCGTCGCTCGCGCGTTCGAGGAGGCGTGGCACACGCGTGACAGCCACGAGACGTCCCTCCGAATGGCGTCGTACGGGCTGGCCGTGCAGCGGGTCGCGGAGGCGACGACGACGAGGGGCCTTTACCCCTGAGAGCTTCGTCTGGGACGCACCCAGACTCCGCCGATGACCATCGTGACGCTCTACACCGCCGAGGGGTGCGCCCTCTGCGACCGTGCGCTCGAGGTCGTCCGCGGGGCTCAGCGCGAGCTCGGCTTCGAGCTCGAGCTCGTCGACATCACCGGCAGCGGAGACCTCGAAGCGAAGTATCGGGAGCATCTTCCTGTCGTGGAGATCGGCGGGGAGCGCGCGTTCACGTTCTTCGTCGATGCCGACGCTCTGAGAAGGCGGCTCGCGGGCTGAGAACTCCTTCATGATGGTCGCCGGACCTGGTCGCTATTGCGAACCGGGGTTCCAGGTCGACGGTTGCTGCGGCGGCGGTAGAGAGGACGCTGGCAGAATCGTGACGATTTGTCACAAACCGTCGACAGGGGGAAAACGTGCCCGAACGCTTGACCGTCGGTGTCGCCGCTCGTCTCAGCAGGTATCTCCAGGTCCTCTCCCAGGCCAAGAAGATGGGAAAGGAGCGGATCTCCTCGCAGGAGATATCGGAGTACACGAACATCAACGCGACGCAGATTCGGCGTGACCTGTCGGCGTTCGGCAAGTTCGGGAAGCGCGGAGTGGGCTACCGCACCGATGCGCTCCTGGACGAGATACGCCAGATCCTGCGCACCCAGGGCCAGCACAACATCGCTCTCGTGGGCGCGGGCCGACTCGGGAGCGCCATCGCGAGCTCTCCGATCTTCGCCGAGCACGGGATCAACGTTGCCGCGATCTTCGACCTCGATCCCGAGAAGATCGGTCAGAGCATCGGGCATCTGCGGATCAGCTCGAACGACGAGATGGCCGAGGTCTGTCGGGAGCGCAACATCATCGTCGGCGTGATCGCGGTCCCCGCGGACACGGCCCAGGATGCCGCGGACGCGTTGATCCGCTCGGGCACAAAGATCATCTTCAACTACTCGGAGGCGCTCCTCGACGTCCCCTCGGACGTCAACGTGCACACCTCCAACCCCGCGGTGGACCTCCTCTACGCCCTGTACTTCCACCTGACGTAGGCGCGGGCACGCTCCGCGACCACGGTCGCGGGTCGCCTGGAGCGGCATGCCCTTCCAGCGCCCTGAGCGTCGTTCGCGCAGGATTGGGGACGTGAAGATCCTTCTCTGGCACGGCTACTTGCTCGGCGGGACGGGTTCGAACGTCTACACCCGCCAGCTCGCTCGCGAGTGGTCTCGCGCAGGGCACGACGTCACAGTTCTCTGCCAGGACCCGCATCCCGAGCGCTTCGACCTCGGCGGCGCGGAAGTCGTGCGACCTGACGTGCGAGGCTTGCTGCCGGTCTTCGTCCTCGACCGCTACGACGGCTACCGCGTCGAGCTCCTGCAGGACCTCTCCCGCGAGGAGTTGGACGACTGGGTCGACACGAACGCCGCGGCGATACGGGAGCGGCTTCCCGCCGACCTCGTCTTCTGCAACCACGTGCTCCTCGGCGGTGCGGTCGGCGAAGCGAGCGGCGCGACGTATTCCGTCAAGGCGCACGGCTCCGAGCTCGAGTATTCGATGCGCGGCCGGCCCGAGCTCGAGGTGTGGGGTCGATCGGTGCTCCAGGGTGCCGCGGCCGTGTTCGTCGGCTCCGCGCACATCCGCGAGGTGCTCGAGGACGTCTGTGGCCACGTCGATCGCGTGCACGAGGTTCCGCCCGGCGTCGACGTCGACGAATGGCGTCCTCGAGGCCATGACGAGGCGCTGGCGGCACTCGTCGACGAGGCCCGGCGCGATCCTCCGAACCCGGGGAACGCCAACGAGCGGCTCCCGGACGAGGGGAACGCCGAGCGACTCGCCGACTTCCTCGGAGGCGACGCTCCGGTCATCGTCTACTTCGGGAAGCTCCTCTTCAACAAGGGTGTCCACGTGCTGCTCGAGGCGCTTGCCGGTGTCGACGATGCGCGAGCCGTGATCGTCGGTTTCGGCGACTACCGGGCGGAGCTCGAGGGCATGGCCGATCCGGGGAGAACGCTCTTCACGGGGCCGCTCGAGCACCGCCACCTCGTGCATCTCCTCGCGCTCGCCGACACCTGCGTCGTCCCCTCGATCTTCCCGGAGGCTTTCGGCATGGTCGCCGCGGAAGCTGCCGCGGCCGGCTGCCCGCCCCTGGTCGCCCGCCATTCGGGCCTCGCCGAGATCGCAGAGGGGCTCGAGGCGGAGTACCCGCCCGAGCTTCGAGAGCTCGCGGGCTTCACGACCGGGGAAGCGTCGGAGCTTCGCGAGAAGATGTCCGCGCTGCTTGCCCTGCCGGTCTCGGATCGAGAGCGGATGTCGTCGGCCGCACGCCGAGCTGCCGTTTCGCGGTGGAGCTGGCCGAGCATCGCCGAGCGGCTTCTCGACGTCGCCGTACGGGAGCACGGGCCCCGTTGATCCCTCGAGAGCGCCCGACGCACTGAACGGTCATGTCGGGCGTCAGTACGGTAGAAGCTCCAAAGCTTCAACTACTGTAGTGCGCCCATGGGTACCGCTCGCCTAGCGCTCGCGGTCGCTGGGGAAACCATGTTTCCCCCGCGTGCCCCCTTCTTCCTGAGAGCGTGGGGAACATCCCGGTTCCCCACACCCCTCCACACCCATGGGCCGGAGACGGCCCATGGGTGACGAGCAGAGGGTCTCGCCCGACGAGCTGATTGCGCAGGCGCGGGCGCGGTTCGAGTCCGCCACGGACTTCACGGTCGCCGTCGAAGAGGAGTTCGCGATCCTCGACCCGGAGTCGCTCGACCTCACGAGCCGGTTCGAGGACGTCCAGGCAGCAGCGCGCGGGACCGCGCTCGAGGAGCACCTCGTCGGCGAGCTCATCGCGTCCGAGGTCGAGATCAGGACAGGCCGGCAGGAGACGTTCGCCGACGTCCCCGCGGCGATGGCAGAACGGCGTGCAGAGCTGCGAGCGCTCGTGGAGCCCATGGGCCTGCTCCTCGGCGCGACGGGAACGCACCCCTGGGCCGACTGGAAGAAGCAGCGGATCATCGACACGCCGCACTACCGGCGGAACGACGAGCTGCTCCGCTACGTCGTCTGGCGCAACAACACGTTCGGGATTCACGTTCACGTGGCCGTCAGGGGACCGGATCGCGCCATCGCGGTGAGCGCGGCGATGCGCAACTTCCTCCCCGAGCTCCTCGCGCTATCGGCGAGCTCGCCGTTCGTCGAGAACGTGAACACCGGCCTGCACTCCGCCCGGACACAGATCTTCACCCGCTTCTTTCCGCGCTGCGGCGTTCCGGACGCGTTCTCGTCGTGGAATGAGTTCGAGGGCTTCGTCCGCTTCCTCTTCGAGACCGGATCGATCACCGAGCACACGCAGCTCTGGTGGAGCGTGCGCCTGCATCTCGCGTTCCCGACCGTCGAGATCCGCATCTGCGACGGCCAGCCCGAGCTCGCCGAGGCGCAGTCGCTCGCGGCATTCGCGACCGCGCTGACGGCGCGCTGCGCCCGCGCCTACGACGAGGGCGCCCCCGTGCGGCCTCTCCCTCACCGCCTGATCGAGGAGAATTTCTGGCGCGCAATCCGCTACGGGCTTCCCGGCGAGCTGCTCGACTTCGAGCGCGGCGAGCCGATTCCCGCGAGACAGCGGATCGAGGAGCTCATCGAGTGGGTGTTGCCCGTGGCCGAGGAGATCGGCGCCGCCCCGTACCTCGCCGTGCCCGAACGGAACGCTGCAGAGCGGCAGATCGAGCGCTTCGACGACGGAATGTCGCTCGAGGAGATCTATGCCGAGCAGGTCCGCGCGACGGAGACGATCGGTGGGTGAGAGCGGGCTTCCGTCGGAGGAGGAGCTCCGCGAGGCGCTCGACAAGGTTGGCGTGGCCGACGTCATCGTGCAGGCGGTTTCTGCGACGGCGTCGCTCGGCTTCCGGCGAGTCTCACCGGAGGCGCGCGACCTACCCCAGGCAAGGCTGGCGATCGAATGCATTCGCGCGCTCGAGCCCGTTCTGCGCGAAGGCGGCGTCGACGAGGCCGTCGTGCGCGACCTCGAGCAGGCCAGAGCGAACCTGCAGCTGGCGTATGCCAAGGCGGTCTCCGAGGACGAGACACCCAGCGATCCGAGCGGTTGAGGATAGCTCAGGCGGGTATTAGCGTCTCGACATGCGATTTCGCAAGGACGCCAGACTCGATCCGTCACAGGTCGAGGACATGCGAGGACGCCGGATGGGCGGAGCGCCGATCGCGCTCGGCGGCGGCGGAATCGTCGGCATCGTCATCTTCCTCGCGATCGTCCTCCTCAGTGGTGGCGAGACGGGCGGCCTGGGCGGTCTCGCGGGCGAGACGGCCGGAACGGGAGCTCCCTCGGCGACGATCTCCGAGTGCCAGACGGGGCAGGACGCGAACGAGCGCGAGGACTGCCGAATCCTCGGCGTCGTCAACAGCGTTCAGGCGTACTGGGGGAGTGCATTCCGCGGGTACGAGCCGGCGAAGACGCGCTTCTTCGAGGACATCACCTCATCCGGCTGCGGGCAGGCGTCGTCCGCGGTCGGCCCCTTCTACTGCCCGAGAGATCGCCGCGTCTACATCGATCTCGGCTTCTTCGACGAGCTCGAGTCCCGATTCGGCGCAAGCGGTGGCCCCCTCGCACAGGCGTACGTGATCGCTCACGAGTACGGCCACCACATCCAGAACCTGACCGGTGCGCTCCGACGCTCCGACGCGCAGGAGCTAGGGCCGCAGGGCGGTGCCGTGCGAATCGAGCTGCAGGCCGACTGCCTCGCGGGGGTATGGGTCGCGAACGCGCTGCGCACGGGGTTCATCGAGGACCTGACGCGTGCCGACATCCAGGACGGACTGAGTGCCGCCGCCGCGGTCGGCGACGACCGCATCCAGGAGCGCGTCCAGGGCAGAGTGACGCCCGAGTCGTGGTCGCACGGCTCGGCCGAGCAGCGCCAGAGCTGGTTCGTTCGCGGCATCGAGAGCGGCAGCGCGAACGCATGCAACACGTTCGAAGGTCGCGTCTGAGGCGAGCGACCTCGCCGCTTGTGATACATAATCGGCGGCGCCGAGGTGACTCGGCGCTCACTTTGTGACGGCCACGCTGACCGGAGGATCATGGACTTTTTCGTTGACCACGCCGTCGGATTCGCGCTTGCGTGCGCGGCCGTGGCGGTTCTGTACGGGCTGTACCTGACGTGGTGGCTGCTGAAGCAGCCGGCCGGGAACGAGCGGATGCAGGAGATCGCTCGCGCGATTCAGGAAGGAGCCGCCGCGTACCTGCGTAAGCAGTACACGACGATCGCGGTCGTCGCGATC
>DATAEF010000050.1:0-49955 GCA_036258155.1 Gaiellaceae bacterium
ACACGTCGTCCCCGTCGCGATAAGCGGGAAAGAGCTCGATCCCGAGCTCTGGAAGCAGGGCGTGCAAGAACGAGTGGTACGGCGCGACCCACTCGCCGCCGAGCTCGTTGGCCTCGCCGCCGATCTCCGTGTTCCAGAGCCTGCCGCCGACACGGTCGCGCGCCTCGAGGACGACGACGCTCCGGCCCGCGTCGACGAGGCGCGTCGCGGCCGCAAGGCCAGCGACTCCGGCACCGACGACGGCGACATCTGCCTCGATCAGGCGGGAATCCACGCTTCCTTCCCGAGAGCGGCGGCAGCCGCCTCGCGCCCCGTCCGCACCGCGCCCTCCATGTAGCCGGCCACCCACTGGTCCGAGCCGCACACGTAGAACGGGGGATCGTGCGTGCCGTGCAGCGGGCCGACGCGCATGACGTCACCGGGCCACCAGTGCGTCGTGTAGCCGAGCGTGTAGGGGTCCGTCGCCCAGAGCCGGAGGAACGTGTGACGCGGCGCACCCGCGTCGGACCCGTACATGCGCACGAGCTCCTCGTGCAGGACCCGCTCGCGATCCTCCTCCACTGTCGACAGCAGCCAGCTGAGGCGCTCCGGAGCAATGAGACCGGAGAGCACGCCTGGACGCTGCGGCCAGGTCGAGGAGAGAAGCTGCTCACCGTCGCAAAGGCCGTTTGCTCCCACATCCTCCCAGACGGAGCGGTCGTAGACGGTGACGACCTTGGCGGCCCGGGCGTGGCGCTGTGCTCGGAGGGACGCGACGCGGTCCGGCGCCACGCCTTCGATCCGAACGCCCCGCAGGACGCTGACGGGCAAGGCGCAGACCACAACTTCGGTGTCGATCACGTCGTCCGAAACGAGTGTCACGTGGCACCCGTGCGCAGCGACTGCGACAGAGGCCACCTCGGCCCCGAAACGAATGCGGTCTTCCAGCTCAGCGCCCATCCGAAGCGCCACCTCCGCACTCCCCTCGGCAACCTGTAGCGATTCCCAGACGTCGGCCGAGTAGAACCCCCGGTCGCCTACCGCCGCGGCCTTGCGCAGCTCGGAGAGGAGCGACGTGCGTTCGCTCGACCCGGCTGCTAGAGCGAGTGCCATTGCCTCGATCGCACGAACAGTCGACGGCAGCGCATCCACCGAACGCAGCCAGCTCGCGAACGAAGCTTTGTCGAGGCGCGTCGCGTCCGGGTGCGACCAAGGATCGTCCGGATCCACGGTCGCGGCGACCTCCCCGAACAGCCGCTCAACGCGCTCGTAGTCCGCGCGTTGCTCCGAGCTGGCGAACGGCCCGTCCTCGGTACGGATGACACCTTCCACGAAGTCGTACGTCGTCGCGCCTTCGACCGAGCTGTACGTCGTGGTCAGCGTCAGACCGAGCTCCTCGACGAGGCCGAGGTAGGCGGTATGGGCCTCTCCGACCAGTTCACCGCCGAGCTGCACCGGCATCCCGTCGTCCACGGACACCTGTTCGACCCTGCCCCCGACCCGATCGCGCGCCTCCAGCACGAGGACGTCTGCTCCAGCTCGCACGAGATCGCGGGCCGCTGCGAGGCCGGCGAGACCGGCACCGAGGACGGCGACGTCGGTCAAGCCGCGCCTTCCTCCGACGCGGCCAGCACGCGCAACGCATCAGCCGGGAGATGGACGACGACGCTGTCACCGCGCCGGTACGGGAACGCTTGTCCAGTGTTTGCGAGCAACGCCTGCACGGTCGCACCGCTCGGCGTGCGCACGATGACCTGCGTCGTCGAGCCGAGGTAGACGAGCTCGCTGACAGTCGAGGGCAGCCGGTTCGGCCCGGTTGTGTCCGCGGCGAGAATCTCGACGCGTTCCGGCCGGATCGTGACGCGAACGTCGCCGCGCGCCTCGACATCGCCTTGCTGCGCTTCGACAGCAACGCCGTCGAGAGTCACCCGGCCCCGGCCTTCGCTCATGCCAGGCATGAGGTTCGAGACCCCGAGGAAGTCAGCGACGAACGCCGTCGCAGGTTCCTCGTACACCTCACGTG
This sequence comes from Gaiellaceae bacterium, assembly GCA_036258155.1. GTDB lineage: Bacteria > Actinomycetota > Thermoleophilia > Gaiellales > Gaiellaceae > GMQP-bins7. The sequence goes on from DATAEF010000050.1 coordinate 2,003, forward strand.
GGCTCCCGAGCTGTCGGATCCGTCCCCTGTGCATGACCGCGAGACGGTCCGACATCGTCAACGCCTCCTCCTGGTCGTGCGTCACGTACAGGAACGTGATGCCGACGTCGCGCTGGATGGCCTTGAGCTCCACCTGAAGACCACGCCGGAGCTTCGCGTCGAGCGCGCCCAGGGGCTCGTCGAGGAGGAGCACCGACGGCGAGAGCACGAGTGCGCGTGCAAGCGCAACCCGCTGCTGCTGACCTCCCGAGAGTTGGTGTGGACGGCGCTCGCCGTAACCTCCGAGCCGCACGAGCTCGAGCACCTCAGCGACGCGACGACGCCCCTCGTCCTTCGGCACGCTCGTGAAGCGGAGCCCGAAAGCGACGTTCTGCTCGACGCTCAGGTGCGGGAAGAGGGCGTAGCTCTGGAAGACCGTGTTCACGGGCCGCCGGTGCGGAGGCGTCTCCGTGACGTCAGCCTCGCCGATGAGGATCCGGCCGGCGTCCGGTCGCTCGAAGCCTGCGATCATGCGCAGGCTCGTCGTCTTCCCGCAGCCCGACGGCCCGAGCAGCGAGAAGAACTCGCCGCTGCGAACCTCCAGCGAGACGCCGTCGACGGCAGTGACCGCGTCGAATCGCTTGCTGACTCCCTCCAACGTGACTGCCTGCGACTGCCTCACGCGGCGAGTTCCTTCTCGAGGCACGAGGCGAGGAGCGCCCGAGCTGTCGCGGCTTCGAGGAGACCGAGATAGAGGATCGACTCGAGCCCGTCGGCAACGGCGGCGAGTCGCCAGCCGGCTTCGTGCGCGTCCACGGCGACCGGCACGGACCCGTCCTCGCGTCCCACCTCGAGCAGGCGGATGATGCGCTCGGCCCACGCTCGATAGCGCTCGCGCACGAGCGGCCCGAGCTCGGCGTCGTCACGAAGACTGCTCCACACCTCGTTCCAGAGCGCCGGCGTCATCTCGAGACCGGGCTCGATCGTTCGCAGAAGAGCCAGCTCCGCTTTCTCCGCGCCCGTCACGAGCTCGGCCAGCTCGGCCTCGAGCGCCTCGGCGCGACGATCCTCCGCAAAGGCGAACGCAGCCCGCAGGAGCTCCTGCCGGGTCTGGAAGTAGTAGTGGACGAGCGTCCGTGATACGCCGGCCTCCAGGGCGACGCTGCCGATGCGCAGTGCGTGCGCGCCCTCCGCGACCACGACGCGGCACGCGGCGCGCAGGATCTCGTCGATGCGATCACTCGTCGCACGCACAGGCGCTTGCTCGGTTCCCCGCATACCGGATATCCTGACTGACAAGACAGTCAGGAGACAAGTCGAGATGCAGATCCACGAAAGCACGATCGCCATCGCCCCCATCGAACGTCCGCTCGAGGACGGCTGGACGCTTCCCGCGAGCTGGTACTCGGACCCGAACGTGCTCGCACTCGAGCGCGAGCGCATCTTCGCCTCGGCGTGGCAGTACGCGGGTCCGCTCAAGTGGGTCACCGAGCGCGGATGCTTCTTCGCGGCGCAGGTCGGCCACGTTCCGGTCGCAATCGTCCGAGGAAAGGACGGCGCCCTGCGGGGATTCGTGAACGTCTGCCGCCACCGCGGCCACCTTGTCGTCTCCGGCGAAGGCTGCCGCGAGACGCTCCAGTGCCCGTACCACGCGTGGACCTACGACCTCGATGGGACGCTTCGGAAGGCGCCCCGCTCCGAGCGCGAGCCAGGGTTCGACCCGGCGGGTCTCTCGCTCCTTTCCGTATCCGTCGGTACGTGGGGACCTTTCGTGTTCGTGAATCCCGACCCCGCGGCGACCCCGCTCGAGGGGGCGCTCGGAGACCTTCCCTCGATCGTCGCCGCGAGTGGGATCGATCTCGACGCTGTGCGCTTCCACTCGCACCACGAATGGCCGATCGAGGCGAACTGGAAGGTCGTGATGGAGAACTTCCTCGAGTGCTACCACTGTCCGACCGCGCACCCCGGATTCAGCAAGGTGATCGACGTCGCGCCCGACGCATACCGGCTCCAGGTGCATCCGACCTTCTCGAGCCAGGTCGGCTCGGTCCGCGAGTCCGCCCTCTCTGGCAACGGCAGAACTGACTACACGCCACGCAGCGGCGTCGCCCAGGCGCAATACCACTTCCTGTTTCCCGTGACGACCGTGAACATCGCCCCTGGCATCCTCAACATCGGCCTCGAGCGGTACATCCCGGCCGGGCCTGCGCGAACGATCGAGGTCACCGACTACTACTTCGGCACGGACGCCGCAGACGAGGAGATCGTGGAGCTGATGGCCTGGGACAGCCAGGTCGCCGAGGAGGACGTCTCGCTCGTGCAGTCTGTTCAGCGCGGCCTCGAGTCGGGCGCGGTCCCGCAGGGGCGCCTGATGGCCGAGAGCGAGCAGCTCATCGCCGATTTCCAACGCCGCGTCAGAGACGCGCTGCTCTCGGACTAGTGGTCTAGAGGTCGTCGAGGAAGCGCCTACGCGCCTCGGCGAGCGCGTCGACAATGCCGTCGGGGCCCGGAGCCGCGCGCTTCGAGCCCTTGCGCGGCCGCTTGAAGGTTCCCTCCCGAACGCTCGAGGCAACCTCCTCGTGCGCGTCCCGGAACGGAACGCCCCGCCGAACGAGTGCTTCGGCCGCGTCCGTCGCGAGGAGAAGCGGGTCGGAGGCAGCCTTTGCGAGCCGAGGACGGTCGACGTCGAGTCCGCTGACGAGCATGGTGAGCGCCTCGAGTGCGAGCCGCGCGTCGTGGCGCGTCCCGAACACGGGCGCCTTGTCTTCCTGCAGGTCGCGGTCGTAGGCGAGCGGAAGCCCTTTCACGGTGGCCAACAGCCCGGTGAGCCGGCCGATGGCCGTGCCCGCCTTGCCGCGGGCGAGCTCTGCGACGTCGGGGTTCAGCTTCTGCGGCATCATCGACGACCCTGTGGCCGCGGATTCCGGAAGCCGCACGAAGCCGAACTCGGAGCTCGCCCAGAGGACGATCTCCTCGCCGATCCGCGAGAGGTGCGTGAAGAGCACCGCGGCCGCGTACAGGTAGTCGAGCGCGAAGTCGCGATCGGCGACGGCGTCGATCGAGTTGCGCATCTGGCGGGGCGGCGGAGGAAGCTCGAGCGTCGAGCCGGCGAGCGCGCCCGCGCCGAGCGGGCTCTCCGCCGCCGCCGCGGCGGCGGCGGCGAAGCGAGTGCGGTCCCGGTCGAGCATCTCGACCCAGGCGAGCAGGTGGTGGCCGAGAGTGACGGGCTGGGCCCGTTGCAGATGCGTGTACCCGGGCATCACCGTCGCGGCCTCCGATTCGGCGAAGGAGAGCACCACGAGCGCGAACGCGTCGATCGCCTCGCGAGCCTCGGCGCAGGCGTCGAGCACGTACAGGCGGAAGGCGGCCGCCACCTGGTCGTTCCGGGACCGTCCCGCGTGAATCTTGCGTCCGACCTCGCCGAGAAGGCGCTCGATGGCCGAGTGGACGTCCTCGTCCGAATCGACATAGCCGTCCGGATCCTGTGCGATCTCGGCCAGACGTGCCTCCGCGTCGTCGAGCTCCTCGGACGTCAGCAGCCCTGCGCCAGCCAGCCTGCGCGCATGCTCGGCGGTCGCCTCGCAGTCGTACGACAAGAGCTCGGCGTCGTCGACGCGCAGGAATCGCCAGACCTCGGGGTCCAGCGCGCTACCGACTCGCCCCGCCCACGTCGTCACGTGTGCGCGATTATGCCCGGCTGAGTGCGCGGGTGCGCGCGGCGTGCAGCTCGGACTCGAGCGAGGAGATGCGGATGAAGCCGTCTGCGGCATCGTGCGGGAACGCATCGCCGCTGCCGTACGAGGCGAGATCGGGCGCGTAGATCGTGTGCGGAGAGCGGCGGCCGGTCTCGACGGCGGCATTCGGCCTGAGCTCGAGCCTCACCTCACCGCTGACGAGCTCCTGCGTGGAGTCGACGAACGCATCGATCGCCTCACGTGCCGGGCTGAACCAGCGGCCTTCGTAGACCAGCTCCGTCCAGCGCTGCTCGAGCGGTCGCTTCAGACGGCTTTCGTCCTTCGTCAGAACGACGTCCTCGAGCGCCGAGTGCGCGCCGATGAGCATCATCGCGCCCGGCGCCTCGTATACCTCGCGGCTCTTGATCCCCACCGCCCGGTTCTCGATCATGTCGATCCGCCCGATCCCGTAGGGACCCGCAAGCTGATTCGCTCGCGCGATCAGCTGGGCGAGCGGAAGCTCCTCGCCGTCGAGCGAGACCGGCAGGCCTCGCTCGAACGCCACGACCACCTCGATCGGCTCGGGTGCCGTCGCCGGATCCGGAGGTCAGCGCGTACGGCTCGTCGGGAGGATCGTTCCAGGGATCCTCGAGGGCACCCGCCTCGATGGCGCGACCAAAGAGGTTCTCGTCGATCGAATAGGGTGACGAGGCGGTCTGGACGACGGGAATCCCCTTGGCGTTCGCGTACTCGATCTCCTCGTCCCGCGTCCAGATCCGGTCGCGAAGCGGCGCGATCACGGTCACGCCCGGATACTGCGCCCTGAACGCGAGCTCGAACCGGAGCTGGTCGTTCCCCTTGCCGGTGCACCCGTGGACGACGGCCTCGGCGGCGAGGTCGAGCGCGATCTCGGCCACGGCCCCGGCGATGACTGGCCGCGAGAGCGCCGACACGAGCGGGTACTTCCCCTCATAGAGGGCATTCGTGAGGATCGCCCGTGCGCACTGCACCTCCGCGAATGCGTCCTTGCGGTCCACGAGGAGGATGTCATCCGCCCCTGCGGCCCTCGCGCGAGTGATGGACTCGTCGACGTCGAACTCCTGGCCGACGTCGACGAGCACCGCAACGACCTCGTCGTAGCCGTACCAGTCCTCCTTGAGCCAGGCGAGGATGCACGACGTGTCGAGCCCGCCGGAATAGGCGACGACGGCGGTTCCGCTCATGCGGCGCCCTGCAGGAGGTGCCCGGAAAGCTCGTCACGAAGAGCCGCTGCGGAGATTCCGTCACGAGCGGCGACGAAGATCGTATTGTCGCCGGCGACGGTGCCCGCGATGCCCGGATGAGCGGCCTCGTCGACAGCCTGCGCGAGCGCGCTCGCATATCCGGACGGTGTCGTCAGCACGACGAGGTTTCCCGCAGCCTCCACTCCGAGCGCATACCGGCGCACCGCGGCGCCGAGCGCACGCAAGCGATCGCCGTCAGTAGCTCCATGCGAGGCATAGACGAGCCGGCCGCTCGGCGCACGCACCTTCACGAGGCCCAGCTCGGCGATGTCGCGCGAGACCGTCGTCTGCACGACGTCGAAGCCGGCTTCCCGTAGGGCGTCGGCGACTTCGGCCTGCGTCGAGAGCGCCCGCTCGCGCACGAGCTCCAGGATCGCGTGCTGTCGTTCGCGACGATTCATAGTATGCGGAACAGTAGCACGATATGCAGTCTAGTCGCGACCTGTAACGCTTCCGCCCGACCGACGAGATCGAGGGCAGAGCCGAGGATCTCGAGTGCCTCCTCGACGTCCTGCGAGTCGATCGTGAGCGGCGGCGCCAGGCGGACGACGTGCTCACCGGCGGTAAGGACGAGAAGACCGAGATCGCGACAGGCGTGACGACCTCGCCGGCGGGCGGCTCGACGGCGGCGCCGAGGAGCAGGCCCCGGCCGCGCACCTCTCGCTCCCTGCCGTTAGACGACACGCGAGGGGCTCGCCGACGAGGCCGAGCCCGACCACCTCCGCGCGCGCAGCCCGATGTCGTCCCCGACGAGGTGAAGGGCCGCAGGGCCGAGTGCGGCGGACAGCTCGGCCCCGACGGCGACCAGCGACGCGCGCACATAGGCGAGGGTCGCCGGATCTGTGAAGCGACGGCTAGACACGAAGATAGCCGGGATCCCTCGCTCGTGCAGCTGAGCGGTGATCTTGGGGGCCCGCACCCGAAGGACGACGACCTCGTGTCCCGCCGCGTGGAGCTCGAACACATGCCGTGCGGACACCGGGGCGACGCCTCCACGAGCTTGAGCACGACGGCTCACGTCGTGTACTCCGCGTTGAGTCGAACCGCGTACCTCGACGCACGCGCGACCGCCACTGTTGCCATGGCGCTTATCATGCGTATAGATCGCTTATCATGCGTAGGATTCGCACTGCTGTCACGGCGGAGACCGCTGAAACGGCTACGCTGCGCGCGCGGTGGAGCGCGTCCTCGTCCTGAATGCGAGCTACGAGCCCTTGAACGTCTGCTCGCTCCGCCGTGCGCACGTGCTCGTCTGGAAGGGCAAGGCCGAGATCATCGAGAGCCACGAGCGCCCGCTGCGATCCGCGTGCACGTACTTCCAGCGGCCGCACGTGATCCGACTCGTGACGTACGTCCGCGTCCCGCGCGGAGTCACGCGGCGGATCTCGCGCCGCGTGCTCTTCGCTCGCGACGGCTGGCAGTGCGTCTATTGCGGGTCGGGAGGGAACAGGCTCACGCTCGACCACGTCGTCCCGCGCTCGCGCGGGGGCACCTCGGTTTGGGAGAACGTCGTCACGTCGTGCGCACCCTGCAACCACCGCAAGGGGGACCGCCTCCTCGAGGAGACGAGCATGACGCTCCGCCACACCCCGAGACCTCCGACGCCGGTGCTCTTCATCAGGCTCGCAGCGGATCACGTCCCGGACGTATGGCGGCGCTACCTACCCGGGCTCGAGGCTGCTGCGGCGGCCGCATAGCTGCCAAACAACCCGCCTCATCGCGCCATCGCGCGCTCGACTGCCTCCTGCTCCTCCGGGGAGAGCGCGACGGACGATCGCCCGCGGTCGAGGTCCTTGACGTAGATGCGCGCGTAGTCGCGACCCTGAATCGCGGTGACGACTGTTCCGGTACGCGTCGCATCGAGGAGCGCCAGTGAGGCCGACTGCTGGCCTCCTGTGCCCTCGTACGCGTCGTAGCGGACGACCGCGGTGTTCGTGACCGACCCGTCGACGCGCCGATCGACGCGCGACAGACCGGCGGCGACCTCGTCGACGGCGCGGTAGAGGTCGTCGATCCGACCCTGCAGCGAGACCGCGAAATCGAGCAGATCGCTGCGCTCGCTCCCGAGCACGACCGCTTGCGCGCTCTGCACCTTGGAGACCCGGCGCCAGAGGAAGAGAGCGAGCGCCACGGCGAGCGCCGCCGCCGCGCAGGCCGCAATCGCCACCGCAAGCGCCGCGGTCATGGCGTCAACGAGAAGATGACCGGGTACTCGTACGTGTTGTTCGACGTGTTCGTCTCTCCCGGCACGGGATCGACGTCGACCCTCAGCGACACCTGCTCGGAGAACGGGACGAGATCGCCGACCGCCAGCGTCACGGTCTTCGTCTCACCGGGATCGAGGATCGGGATGATCGACTTTCGCACGATCGGCTGAGGTTGGCTCGGAATCGTGAGGGTCACCTGGATCCGCACCTCCTGGCTCTCCCCGGTGCCCTCGACCCCGACCTCGAAGGCGAGGTTGTTCGTGACGATGATCGTGGTCTCCGTCGTCGTGGACAGGAGCTGCCCGCTCGGCAGAGCCCGCACGGAGGCGATGCCCGTGCCGTGGAGCCCGGTCGGCGTCCCACCGTCGGAAGCGCCCTGGATTCGCTGCCAGATGGCGGCAAGCGAGCTTGCCGTTCCCAGCTCGTCGGTCGTGACGAACACTGAGGCCGGAGCTTCCAAGCCTTCGATTCCCTCTTCCTGCGCAATCGCCTCGGCTCGAGCCTGGAACGAGTCCGCCCAGATGATGTCGCTCGCAAGCAGGCGGCGCGTCTGGGCAACCAGTTGCTCGCCCGCGGCACTCGGGTCGGTCTCGTCGGCCGTCGCCTGGAAGGCCCGCCGAAGGCCACGAAGCCCGCTGACCCTGTATTCGAGCGCTTCGACCGCCCCCTCGTTCGGGCCTTCCATGGGCCCCGGAGCATCGAGATCTTGCGCCCGTCCCACCTGGGTCTCAGCCGTCTGGATGTAGCCGCCGAGCTTCGCGTCCAGGTCCTCGGCGTTCAGGCCAGGCGACAAGAGGAGGGTATTGACGTCCTGCCCGAGCCGTGCGGAAGCGTTTCCGACGGCCGCGATCTCGGCCATGTAGTCCGCGTAGCGGTCGCGCTTGGCTTGCGCCGAGCAGCCTTCGATCCAGACGGCGAGCAGGACGACGATGAGGATCGCGAGAGCGATGAGCGCGATCAGCCGCAATAGCGGCGTAACGGCGCCGGGAGCACGGAAGCGTGGGCCGCGACGGCGCGGCCCACGGTCGCGCGGCGGTCCAGGACCACGCTCCGTGGGCTCCTCCCATGACGGCGGGTCCTCCTCGTCGAAGAAGTCGAAATCGAGGATGTCGTCATCGCGCGTGCTCATGGCCGCCTCGCCACTCTAGATGCTTGATCGGAAACCAGAGCGCAGTGGAGTGCGGTCACGACCGACCCGCGCCCCGCGTGTACAGGGCACGAGAACGGGCTGCGAGGAGTTCCGTATCGGGCGGCAAAGAGTGCTCCTACCGATGTCGTCGGTCGCTCTTGCCCCCTCGACCCAGGAGCTCGTCCTCGGCCGATACCGCCCGATGCGGCCGCTCGGGAGCGGCGGCTCGGGCTCGGTCTGGCTCGCCCTCGACGAGCGAAACGGACTCGACGTCGCGCTCAAGATCATCCCGCGGGAGGGCAAAGCGGCTGCTCGTGCCGAACGCGAGGCCCTCGCGGCGCGCCGGCTTCGACACGACCGCTGCGTCCGCGCCTACGACGTGGGACACGACACGAGCCACGTCTACATCGCGTACGAATACGTTCCAGGCCGCACGTTTCGAGAAGCGCTTCGAACAGGGTCGCTTTCGGACCGGGACGCCGTCGAGGTCGCGGCGCAGGTGCTCGACGCGCTCGCGCACGCGCACCGGGCGGGAATCGTCCATCGTGACGTGAAGCCGTCCAACATCCTCCTCGAGGATCGGGACGAGATCGCCGTCCGGCTCCTCGATTTCGGCCTCGCGCAGTTCGACGGCGCAGACACGCTGACGGCGGTCGGAGACGTCCCGGGAACGCTCGCCTACATCGCGCCCGAACGGCTCGCAGGAGAGGAGGCGACACCGGAAAGCGACGTCTGGTCCGTAGGCGTCCTCCTCTGGGAGGTGCTCGCCGGCCGCCACCCGTTCTGGGGCCTCCCGCTCCAGGAGGTCGCACGGGCGATTCAGGCCGGTGCGCCGTCACTCGCCGCGGAGCGGACGAAGGCTCCCCGACGGCTCGTCGCGGCCGTCGACAGCGCACTCGCGGCGGATCCGGAGGAGCGGCCTCGGGCATCGTCGCTGGCCGCGGACCTGCGGAGCTCGCTTCGATCGGCTCCGGCGCATGAGCGGCGCTCACCCCGCGAGAAGCAGTCTCCCGGCGCCGATGCTCCGGTCAATGTCCTTGCCCGCCGGGTCGCTCCGATCGGCCTTGCGGTGGTCGCTGCGGCGCTCGGGGCGACGCTACTTCCGTTCTGGCCGGTCGCACTCGTCGTTTCGATCGCGATCGGTGCCGGTCTCGCGGCGTGGCTCGACCCACGCCTCGGACTCCTCGTGGCACTCGCCGCGCCGGTCTTCCCGCTTGGAAACTACGCGCAGAGCGCGGCGCTCCTGTACGGGGTGTTCGCGCTCGGATGGCTCGTCCTCTGCTGGCGCGACGCCCGTTACGGGCTCCTGTTCGTGTGTGGGCCGTTGCTCGCCGGCGCCGGCCTGCTCGGCCTCGTGCCGCTCGCCGTGCAATCCGCTCGGGGCACTGTCAGACGTGTCTCGCAGGCGGCGGTGGCGATACTCGCTGCATTGCTCGTCGCCGGGGTTGCCGGTGAGAAGCTCCCCCTCGTGAACCACCCCGCAGAACCGCTCGGCATCGGCCCCCTCGATCCTGTGAGCGACGCCGCCCTCACCGTCTGGGGCGCGCTCGCGGGCTCCGCCTTCGTCCTCGCCGGTGTGGTCGTCGCAGCTACGGCCGCAGCGGTCCTTCCGTGGGCACGGGATCGGTCTCGCTACGGCGTGGCCGCCATCGGTGCCGTGCTCACCGCTCTGTCGGTCGCGGCGAGCGCAGGTGCGGTGGGCGTGATCGTGATGGTGCTCGTATGGGGCATCGCGGCTGTCGTTGCAGGCGCGTTACGCGGGCCGCGCCAGATCTAGCGACCGGTTCCGAACCGGAGCGATCTCTACACTCGTCGCCGGTACCGTCGGCATGCCTGTTCTGCGCAGCATCGAATCCAAGATCGAAGGCCTGTTCGAGGGAGTCTTCGGACGCGCGTTCCGGGCGAACGTCCAGCCGATCGAGCTGGCGCGCAAGCTCGTCAAGGAGATGGACGACCACCGGAACGTGTCCGTCTCCCGCGTGTACGTCCCGAACGAGTACACGATCTACCTCTCTCCAGGCGACCGGAAGCAATTCACGGGGTATGAAGAATCCCTCGTGGGCGAGCTCCAGGAGTATCTCGCCGAGCATGCGCGACGGGAGCGCTACGCCCTCCTCGGCGCGCCGGTGGTGCTCGTCACGACGGACGGCGATCTCGCCGTGGGCGAGTTCGGGATCGCGACTCGCCTCGTGGCAGACGAGAGATCGGCCGAGACGCCACCGCCTCCGGAGCTCCCGGTCGAACAGCCGGCACAGACGATGATCTACCGCGCGGCCGAACCACCCGTTGCCGACATCCCTGAGCCGGAACCCGAGCCCCCGCGGGAGATCGTGACCCTCTCGGTCGCAGGTAGGAAGCACGCCGTCACGGGGACGCGCGTCGTTCTCGGGCGTTCGCGTGAAGCAGACGTCCGCATCTCCGATGTCAACATCTCGCGTAAGCACGCAGAGGTCCGCCACGAAGAGGACGCGTACTGGATCGTGGACCTCGGCTCGTTGAACGGCACGATCGTCAACGGCAAGCGCGTCGATCGAAAACGGCTCCGGGACGGCGACCGGATCACGCTCGGCTCGACGGAGATCGTCTTCGGACGCTCCCTTCCAGGATCGTGACCGTCGTCGCACTGGAAACCGACGAGACCCTCCTGATCCTGAAGATCGTCTTCCTCGTCCTGCTCTATGGATTCATCCTGCTCGTGGTGCGCACTGCGACGAAAGACATCGGCGGAGCGCCGCAAGAGAGCATCGTCCTCGGCGCGGCCGAAGCCTCGGCGCTCCGTGCCGAGCTGGGTGTGCGTCCGGCTCGCTTTGTCGTGCTGGCGAGCCCCGAGCTGAGGAAGGGAAGCACGATCGAGGTGACGACCTCTATCGTCGCGGGACGCGATGCGGGAAGCGGGATTCACCTCGCGCGCGACGAGTTCGCCTCGGCGCGACACGCACGGGTCGAGCCGCGCCCCGACGGCGTCTGGGTGGACGACCTCGGCTCGTTGAACGGCACGTTCGTCAACGGAGCACGCCTGAATGGAGCCCGGCTCCTCCGCACAGGGGACGTCGTCCGTATAGGCGAGACGGAGCTCCAGGTGCAGCAATGAGGATCGGACGCGCCTACGGGGTCACCGACACGGGCCGCAGGCGCCTCCGCAACGAGGACGCCTTCATCTGCGAGCCGCCGCTCTTCGCGGTCGCGGACGGCATGGGTGGCGCTCGTGCGGGCGAGGTCGCTGCTCGCCTGGCCGCCGCCGCCCTCGAGGAAGCGGGAACGGAGACGAGGGGAGAGCAGGGGGTCACGGCTCTGATCGTCGAGGCCAACCGGCGGATCTGGGAGCGGGCGCTGACCGATCCGGCGACTGCGGGCATGGGTACGACTGTGACGGCAGCGCTCGTCGACGCGCGCGCCGGAACCGTCGCCGTTGGACACGTCGGCGACTCGCGGGCGTATCTCCTGCGAGACGGCACTCTCGAGCAGCTCACGACGGACCACTCACTCGTCGCCGAACTCGTTCAGAGTGGCGTCCTCACGCCCGAGGAGGCGCTCCGGCATCCTCAGCGCTCCGCAATCACTCGTGCGCTCGGAACCGAGCCGAGCGTCGACGTGGAGACGCTGACTGTAGAAGGGCGCCCGGGCGACCTCTACCTCGTCTGCTCGGACGGGGTTTCGGCGATGCTGGCCGACGAGGACATCTTCAAGGCGATCGACGGGTCCGGACGGGACCCCGCTCCCGCAGCGGAGGCACTGGTAAACGCCGCAAACGCGCGCGGCGGCGAGGACAACATCACGGTCGTCCTTTTCGAGCTCGTCGAGGGCGAGGCTCCCGTGGAGGAGGTCGCCGCCGTCACCGAGTCGGGGGAGCCTGCGGGCCCGGCGCCCGAGACACCTGATCCGGACGCCGAGGTCGCCCGGCACGGCGCCGGGCCGGGCGGACGAGGTGCTGCGCTCCTGCTCGTCGGAGCGGTGCTCGTCGTCGGCGCTCTCGCCCTGTACTGGGGAATCACGAAATGAGCGCACGCACCCGCGAGCTCTGGGGAATCGTCGTGGCGGGCCTGATCGCAAGCGTGGCGCTCGCCAGCGTGACCATCGCCCGCGAGCCCGAGATCGCGGGAAAGGCGTTTGTCTGGGGCGCGCTCTTTCTCGGCCTCTACGTCGTCGCTCACGTCGTCGCCCGGCGCACGGTCCCGTACGCGGACGGCGCCCTCCTGCCGCTGACCGCGGTACTGACCGCATTCGGCCTAGCATCGATCTACCGGCTCGACCCGAATGACGGGGGGCGACAGGCGCTCTGGGTCGCGGTCGGCGTCGCGGTGCTCGTGGCTACGCTCGTCTTGCTGCGGCACGACTACCGCGTCCTCGAGTCGTACCGTTACGTCTTCGGAGTCGCGGCGGTGGGGCTGCTCCTGCTTCCGTCCGTTCCCGGGCTCGGCGAACGCGTCAACGGCGTGCGGCTCTGGGTCGACCTCGGCTGGGTCCAGTTCCAGCCGGGCGAACTCGCGAAGATCTTCCTCATCGTCTTCCTCGCCGGCTACCTCCGCGAGAAGCGCGAGGTACTCGCACAGGGCAGGCTCAAGGACTTCGGGCCGCTCGTCGTGATCTGGGGGGCGGCAATGCTCGTGGTCGTACAGACGAACGACCTCGGAAGCGCGCTCCTGAACTTCGGGATCTTCCTCGCGATGCTCTACGTCGCCACCGGGCGGGCCCTCTTCGTCGCCGCGGGTCTCGCGCTCTTCGCCGGAGGCGCGGCCGTCCTCTACAACGCCATACAGCACGTCCAGGACCGGGTGACCATCTGGCTCCACCCGTGGACGGACGAGCGCGTCTTCTGCTCCCAGAACGGCCTACTCGAGTACCGGCAGGATTGCGCTTCGTACCAGCTCGTGAAGAGCTTGTACTCGATCGCCAACGGCGGCTTCGGAGGCACGGGGCTCGGCGACGGGACATTCACGTCGACGGACGGGACACAGCTCATTCCCGCCCTGCGCACCGACTTCATCTTCTCCGCGATCGCACAGGAGCTCGGACTTCTCGGCGCTGCCGCGCTCCTCCTCGTCTTCATGCTGTTCGTCGTGCGCGGGATGCGGGTCGCGCTGCAGGCGCAGGACGGCTTCTCCAAGCTCGCCGCAGCGGGTCTCACGTTCGGCTTCGCACTCCAGACGTTCATCATCGTCGGCGGAGTACTCCGGGTCGTGCCACTGACCGGGATCACGCTTCCCTTCGTCTCGTACGGAGGGACGAGCATCGTCGCCAACTTCCTCCTGCTCGCGGGTCTCCTGCTCATCTCGAATCGGGCCAACACACCGCGGGCATGAACAGGCAGATCGTCAGGCTCACGTACGTCGCGCTCACCCTCGTCGGAGTCCTTGTCCTGATGACGACCTACTGGCAGACGTGGGCAGCCGCGGGCCTCGCCGATCGTCAGGACAACGCCATCAAGCGCGTGGCCGAGTTCTCGATCGACCGCGGTCTCGTCTTCGCGTTCGAGCCGCGCAAGCGGCTCGCGCGAAACGTCGAGCGCGAGATCGACCAGAAGACGCTGTTCTTCCGCCGCTATCCCTACGGCCCGCTGGCGGCACACGTCGTCGGATACTCGACGGTCGGCCGGTCGCGCACGGGTCTCGAGCGCTCGCTGAACGACTACCTCACAGCCTCGAACGCGAATCTCTCGACGTTCGTCGACACGGCGCTCGACGAGCTCCGCGGCAAGCCCGTTCGGGGCAACAACGTCGTCACGAATCTCGATCTCGACGCCCAGGCGGTCGCGCTCGAGGAGTTGGGGACGAACTGCGGCGCGGTCGTCGCGCTCGACCCGAGGACGGGGAAGGTCAAGGTCATGGCTTCCTCGCCCGGCTTCGACCCGAACGTCGTCGAGGAGAGCTTCCAGGCGATTTCACGCATCACAGCGGACTGCACGCCGGCCGCGCCGTTGCTCAACCGCGGAAGCGCCGGACTCTACGTCCCAGGCTCGACGTTCAAGGTGATCACCGCGTCGGCGGCGCTCGAGTCGAAGAAGTACAAGCCGGAGTCGAGCTTCGTCGACCCCGGCTACTGCACGGTGTACGGCAAGCGCGTGAACAACTTCGACACCTCGCGTCCATTCGGCACCATCGACCTCACGAACGCGCTCGCATACTCGGTCAACTCCGTGTTCTGCAACATCGGCCTCAAGCTAGGCGCGCGGCGAATCCTGGATACGGCGAAGCGCTTCGGCTTCTACGAGCGACCTCCGCTCGAGACCCCTGCCGACGAGCGCCTGGCCAGCGGCCTCTATCGCAACGGGAAGCTCTTCTATCCGAAGGTCGACGCCAACGTCGATGCAGGCCGAATGGCGTTCGGCCAGGAGCGGATGCTCGTAACGCCGCTGCAGATGGCGATGGTGGCGGGGGCGATCGGGCTCGGTGGACGGCTCATGGAGCCGCAGGTCGTCGACCGCATCGTCGCGCCGGGAGGCAAGGTGATCGAGCGTGGACGACCCCGGCTCATTCGTCGCGCAGTCAGCAAGGAGACCGCCGACGCGGTAGCAACCATGATGCGGCTCGCCGTCGAGCGTGGTACCGGGACGGCCGCGCAGATCTCGGGCTACTCGATCGGCGGCAAGACGGGTACGGGAGAGACGGGAGTCCCGGGATCGAACATCACGTGGTTCATAGCGTTCGCCGGCCAGGACGAGGAAAGCCCACCGGAGCTCGCAATCGCCGTCGTTCTCCAGAACCAGAGCGGAACCGGAGGCACGACGGCAGCACCGATTGCTCGTGCGGTCATGCAGGCAATCCTGCAAGGCACGGAGAATCCCTAACCTAGGTGACTCGCATGGCGACTCAGGACACTCTCTCCGGAACGCTCTTCGCAGGGCGCTATCGCATCTCGCGGAAGCTCGGTGGCGGCGGCATGGCCGACGTGTACCTCGCCGAAGACCAGGAGCTGGGCCGTCGCGTGGCCATCAAGATGCTGCACGGGCGCTACGCGAACGACGACCAGTTCGTCGAGCGCTTCCGCCGCGAGGCAACACATGCAGCGGGGCTCTCGCACCCGAACATCGTCTCGATTTTCGACCGGGGCGAGGCCGACGGCTCGTACTTCATCGTCATGGAGTACGTCGAAGGGCGCACTCTCAAGGAGTTGATCCGTTCGCGCGGCCCGTGCCCGATCCCGGTCGCGATCGCCTACACGCGTCAGATTCTCTCGGCCCTCCGCTACGCACACCGCAACGGCGTCATCCATCGCGACATCAAACCCCACAACGTGATCGTCGATCCCGAGGGAGTCATCAAGGTGACCGACTTCGGGATCGCGCGAGCCGGGGCGAGCCAGATGACGGAGGAGGGGGCGATCATCGGTACGGCGCAGTACCTGTCGCCCGAGCAGGCGCGGGGAGCGCCGGTCGACCAAACCTCCGACCTCTATTCGACGGGCGTCGTGCTGTTCGAGCTCCTGACCGGGGAGGTTCCTTTCACGGGCGACAGCCCGGTCGAGATCGCGATGAAGCACCTGGGGGACGTACCGCCGACGCCGTCCGAGCTTCGGTCGGACGTGCCGGCCGACCTCGACCTCATCGTCGTTCGGGCGCTGGCCAAGGAGCCGGCAGATCGTTATCAATCCGCGGCCGCCATGGACGCCGACCTCGAGACGGTCGCACGCGGCGGTCGGGTCGCGGCGGAGACGGCGGACGCGGCGACGATGGTGCTGACCGGCGAGCGGCATGCCGACGTGACGGCGGTGACGCAGATGGTGCGTCGTGGCCCGGCGCACTACGAGCCTCCCTCACGTTCCCGGCCGATCTGGCCGTGGCTGCTCGGGATCGGCGCCGTGCTGGCCCTGCTCGTGGGCGGCTGGTTCCTCTACGACTCGATCCAGAGCCAGTTGAAGGACGCGGAGACGGTTGCCGTCCCCTACGTCGTCGGGCTGCGGCAGGCGCAGGCCGAGAACGAGATCACGGAGAAGGGACTCGTACCCCGTGTGCGGCAGATATCGAGCTCGGACGTCGAGGAGGGCTTCGTCATCACGCAGAACCCGACCGAGGGCACTCGGGTCGACAAGGAGACGGTCATCCTGATCGATGTCTCGTCGGGCAAACCCGAGGTGACGATCCCGAGCGTCGTCGGACAGAGCGTCGAGGACGCTGTCGCCGAGCTCACGCGTGCCGGCCTCGATGCCCAGGTCGTGGAGGTGTTCTCGAGCGAGGATCCCGGAAGGGTCACGGGGCAATCGCCGAACGCCGGGACCGTGGTCGTCGAGGGCACGCGCGTCCGCATCAACGTCTCGAAAGGCTCGAAGCCGGTGACCGTCCCGAACGTCGTCAATCTCCCGTTCGAGCAAGCGCAGCTCGAGCTTCAGCAGGCGGGATTCAACGTGTCCCGGATCGACGTGGCGTCCGATCTGAAGGCCGGCATCGTCGTTCGCCAGGACCCGACAGGCGGGTCGGAGAGCTCGAAGGGCTCGACCGTCACGCTATCGGTCTCGCAAGGGCCCTCGACAACCGCGGTTCCGGACGTGACGACCCAGGACTTCGCGATCGCCCAGGCAACCTTGGAGGCTGCAGGCTTCAGGTGGCGAGTCGTGTACGAAGACACGACCGAGCCGAGCTTCGACGGGATCGTGATCTCCCAGGATCCGATCGGCGGGTCGCAGGCCAAGCCGGACTCCCTGGTGACGCTCTTCGTCGGACGATTCACAGGCGAGACGACGACGACGGAGTCGTGAGCGGACGCGTCCGCGTCGCGGTCATCGCGGGCGGGCGCTCGAGCGAGCACGCTATCTCCGTCGAATCCGCCCGGTCCGTGATCGACGCGCTCGATCCGGAGCGCTACGAGACGAGCGTGGTCGAGATCGGCCACGCAGGCCGCTGGGAGCTTGTCAGCGCGGCTAGTTCCCTCCCCGGCTCAGACCACGCGGTGCTCGAGCAGGGGTCGGACTCCACGGATCTGACGCCACTCCCCGAAACCCTTCCCGTCGTCGCCAACTCGTCTCCTGCCGCCGAGCTCGGCCGCGTGGACGTGGTCCTACCCATCCTCCACGGCCCCTTTGGCGAGGACGGAACGGTGCAAGGCTTGCTCGAGCTCGCCGATGTCCCCTACGTGGGCGCCGGGGTCGCGGCCTCGGCACTGTGCATGGACAAGGATCTCTTCAAGGCCGTGCTCCGCGACCGCGGGATCCCGGTGGCACGAAATGTGACCGTTCGCAACGGCGATGCGCCCGGCCACGACTTCCCGTACCCGGTTTTCGTCAAGCCGGCACGCCTCGGCTCCTCCGTCGGGATCTCGAAGGTCCAGGACGAAGACGAGCTCGAGCGTGCCATCGCTCTCGCTCGCCGGCACGATGACAAGGTCCTGATCGAGGAGTTCGTCGCCGGCACAGAGGTCGAGTGCGGCGTTCTCGGCAACCGCGATCCGATCGCCTCCGTCGTCGGCGAGATCGTCGCCCACGCCGAGTGGTACGACTACTCGGCGAAGTACGACGAGGGCGGGATGGACCTCGTCATCCCCGCTCGGGTCTCGCCGGAGGCAGACCGGCGCGTGCGTGAGCTCGCGGTGGAGTCGTTCACGGCGACCGAATGCGAGGGGATGGCGCGTATCGACTTCTTCGTCCGCCCGGACGGCGAGGTCGTCGTCAACGAGATCAACACGATCCCCGGCTTCACGTCGACGAGCGTCTACGCGAAGCTCTTCGAAGCCTCCGGGGTCCCGTATGCCGAGCTGCTCGACCGCCTCATCGAGCTCGCGCTCGAGCGGTACGAGCGGCGAAGCCGGCTCGAGTACTAGCTCGTCTGGAGAATCGCGCTACCCGAGCACGGCAGCGAGCGCTTCCTCCCACGCCGTCAGGCCGTCGTCGAGCTCCGCCTCCCCGATCGTAAGCGGGCAGAGCACCCGAATGCAGTTCCCGTAGACGCCGGCCTTCAGGAGGATGAGGCCGCGCCGAAGCGCCTCGTCGACGACCGCTTCCGTGAGCTCGGGCGCGGGGGTCTTCGAACCGGCGTCGCGAACGAGCTCGATTGCGAGCATCGCTCCCGTCCCGCGTACGTCCCCGATCTGCCCCCAGCGGCGCTGCCAATCGAGCATCCGCGCGCGGATCGAGTCGCCGACGAGCACCGCACGCTCCACCAAGCTCTCGTCTTCGAAGACGTCGAGGACCGCCAGAGCGGCGGCGAGCGCGACCGGATTCCCGATGAACGTGCCGCCGATGGCTCCGGCGTGGGAGTCGTCCATGATCGACGCGCGACCGACGACACCCGAGAGCGGAAGGCCGCCCGCAATCGACTTGGCGACGATCAGCAGGTCGGCCTCGACGTCGAAGTGCTCCATCGCAAACATGCGGCCCGTCCGGCCGAATCCTGTCTGCACCTCGTCCGCAACGAGGACGATCCCGTACTCGTCACAGATGCGTCGCAGCCCGCGGACGAACGCGGGCGGCGCGGGAATGAAGCCGCCTTCGCCCTGCTGAGGCTCGAAAACGATCGCGGCGATGTGCTCGGCGGGAACGTGGGTCGTGAACATCCGTTCGAGCGAGGCGAGCGCCGTCTCGGCATCGGGGCCGCGGTAGGCGTTCGGATACGGCGCGCGATAGACCTCCGGCGCGAAGGGGCCGAGGCCCTCCTTGTACGGATGCGTCCGAGAGGTCATGGTCAGTGCGAGCAGCGTGCGGCCGTGAAACGCGCCGTCGAATGCGATCACGCCGTCCCGTCGCGTGTGCAACCGGGCGACCTTCACCGCGTTCTCGACCGCCTCGGCGCCAGCACTGAAGAACGCGCCACGAGTCGCGGCGCTGATCGGAACGAGCGCGCCGAGCCTCTCCGCAACGCTGATGTAGCCTTCGTATGCCACCACCGTGTAGTCCGTGTGGAGGAACCGCTCCGCCTGCTCGCCGATCGCCTCGACGACGCGTGGGTGGTTATGACCGACGTTCGCCACTCCCACGCCACCGACGAAGTCGACGAACGTGTTCCCGTCCACGTCCGTGATCGTCGCCCCGCGCGCCTCGGCGGCAACGATCGGCCCGTGCACGATGAGGGGCCGCGCGACGGCATGACGCTCGCGTTCGAGGATCTCGCGGCTGCGAGGCCCCGGGATCTCGGTCCGTAGCTCGATCACGCGGGTCGCCGCCACGTGCGGCAGCCTAGATACTCGATCGGAGATCGGCACAGCGGGCACGCGTGAATCTCCGACCGAGCATCTTGCCGAGGCTGCGAGTACGAAAGCCTCTAGTACGCGAAGCGTTTCTTCGCCGCGCGACCGCTCCAGGAGATGATGTCCACGGCTACCGCCAGTCCTACGAGGATCCACTCGGCGCCCTCGACGCCTCCGACCGGGGACCAGAGCAGCGTGTACATGATCCCTGTCCACGGGAGGAAGATCAGCAGCAGGAGCGGCCACACGAACGACCCGAACGCAAGGTCAACCCGGTCGCCGAAGATCCACATCAACGCGAACGCGACGCGCGGTGCGAACAGCGCAAGCAGAAAAATCAGGCACATGGGCGGTCAGTCTCGCTCCTGCCGCGGGTCGAGTCAATAGGCATCCTGGCACCGGTGGACGCGCGCGACCTCGACGACGATGCGATCGCCCAGCTCGAGGCATGGCTCGCCGAGGCACGCGCTGTCGTGCCGCAGGCCGACGCGATGACGCTGGCCACCGCGGATCGGGACGGCCGTCCTTCGGCACGCGTCGTGCTTCTCCGCGGAATCGACTCGCGCGGACTCGTGTTCTTCACGAATCGAGCGTCGCGAAAAGGTCGTGAACTCGCGGAGAATCCGCGCGCGGCGGCCGTCTTCCACTGGTGGGAGCTCGGTCGCCAGGTCCGTGTCGAGGGAACGGTGGTCAAGGTGACGGAGGCCGACTCGACCGCATACTGGAGCAGCAGGCCGCGAGCCAGCCGGATCGCCGGGTGGGCGTCGCCCCAGTCGCAACCAGTTGCCGACGGATCCGACCTCGCAGCCCGCATCGCCCAGATCGAGGAGCGATTCCGAGGCGCGGAAGTACCGCTGCCGCCGTTCTGGGGCGGCTACCGCCTTCTGCCCGAGAGCATCGAGTTCTGGACGCATCGGGAGAGCCGGCTCCACGACCGAGTTCGCTACGTCCGCTCGGGCGAAGGCTGGCGTCGCGAGCGACTGGCTCCCTGAGCAGCTCAGGAGGAAGCCAGCGCGCCGTCCGTGTACACGCCCTCGGCGTTCCAGAGCATGAAGCCCTTCGCTCCCGCCCGGCGGGCCGCGTCGATCTGGGCTCGAACCTGCTCGAGCCCGAAGGGTGTCGTAAAGGAGAAGTCCTGCACCCACGGGACGACGAGAACATGCGTGCCCCGAAGCCTGATCGCAAATCGCCGCAACGCTCGCGCGACGGTCTCCCCGGGGGCCGCGCTCGGTTCCGCGATCCCGAGCTCACCCTGAGCGAAGAGAGACGGGTAGGTCATCGCGTACAGAGCGTCGAGGTGCGGCGCCATGCGCCTCGGAAGCTGTCCGATCCCCAGGTCCCGACTCGCCGAGAGGCCGAAGACAGCCGCGGAGACCCTGACGCCGTGGCGCTCGAGTCTTCCGACCGCATACCTGAGGAACGCCGGAATCGCCTCGCGCTTCGACAACGCACCGCGGTTTTGGTAGACCGCACTGTCGACGTCACCATCCGAGGGGAACCGAACGTAGTCGAACATGATCTCGTCGAAGCCGGCACGTGCCGCGGCCACGGCGACGTCGAGGTTGTAGTCCCACACTCGACGGTCGTACGGGTTCGTCCAGCCCAGACCGGCGGAGTCACGCCACACAGAGCCGTCAGGCCACTGAATTGCGAGGTCTCGGCGCGCCCGGGCCAGGATCGGATCCTCGAATACGACGACCCTTCCGATCAGGTAGATGTCGCGCTCGTGCGCGAGCCGCGCAGCCGCCCGCGCGGAGTAGTAGTCGCGTGTGGCCCCCACCTTCGCTGCAAGCGGCATATCGGGCGATGTGAAGCCGACCTGTCCATTCTCGTCCTTGACGTCGAGCTCGAGCGCCGTCAGGCCGTCGCTCTCCAGATCGAGGTACTCGTCGAGCTTGCCCGGCAGCGACGCGAGGCCCATCGTGACGTGGACTCCTCTGATCTCGACCGGGAGCGCACGCGCGCCCATGGACGGCGTCGCCGCGACGGTCGTGGTCTCGATGGCCTCCGACGCGCTGCCGCTCGTGCTCACGAACTGTGCGCCGACGCTCAGGAGCGCGACCCCGGCAAGGACCGCGCTGACCGCAGCCCCGCGCCGAAGGCGCTTCCTGCGCCTCGCCGCAGCCCGACGCTCGCGAAACCGCTCGTTCGGGTCGACGGGTGGGAAGAGCATCGACACCGCGACGTGGACCTTACCGCAGTAGCGGCGCGGCACCCGGCCGAGCAGCCGAAAGCATGTAACAGTTTGTTACAAGCGCCGGCGACCTAGAATCGCGCGGTGGTCCTCTCCGATCGAACAATTCGCCGACGTATCGCGGAGGGACACATCGGGATCGAGCCGTTCGACCCCGAGCTCATGCAGCCGTCGAGCCTGGACGTGCGCGTCGACCGTTACTTCCGCGTCTTCCGGAACTCCCGATACCCGTTCATCGACGTGAAGGCGCAGCAGGAGGAGCTGACCGAGCTCGTGGAGGTGACGGGCGACGAGGCTTTCATCCTCCACCCGGGTGAGTTCGTGCTGGGCTCGACGCTGGAGCGAGTGACGCTTCCCAATGACCTCGTCGCCCGTCTCGAGGGCAAGAGCTCGCTCGGCCGGCTGGGTCTACTCATCCACTCGACCGCCGGATTCATCGACCCGGGTTGGGACGGCCACGTGACGCTCGAGCTCTCGAACGTGGCCAACCTCCCGATCACGATCTACCCCGGCATGAAGATCGGCCAGCTATCGTTCGTCCAGCTCTCCGAGGCCGCCGAGCGCCCGTACGGCTCCGCGGGCATCGGCTCGAAGTACCAAGGTCAGCGCGGCCCGACGCCGAGCCGCTACTGGAAGAACTTTTCGGACGAGGACGAGGGCTAGGTGTCCGGGTCGCATTCGCGCGGGTCGGAACCGCCGATCCGCGAGAGGAGATCGCCGACGGCCTCCAGCTCCTCCTCGCCGAAGTACTCCGTGAAGAGCTCATCCACCTGCGCGACATGACTCTTGGACGCTTCGCGCATCTTCGCGAGCCCCGCATCGGTCAAGACCGCATAGACCACGCGCCGGTCGGTCGCGCAGGAGCCGCGCTCGACAAGCCCGCTTTGCTCGAGCCCGTCGAGCAGGCGAGTGATCCCGGATGCAGTGAGGAGCACCTGCTCTGCGAGATCCACTCGACGCAGTCTGCGGTCGGGCGCTCGCGCGAGGCGTAGCAGCACCTCGTAGTCGCTGATCGTCAGGCCGTGGTCGGCCGTCAGCTGCGAACTGAGTCTCCGCGTCGCGGAGGAATGCGCTCGTACCAGAGCCACGAATGCCCGGACGCCCAAAGATTGCTCACTCAATACTTGACTCATCAGCCTTTTCTCTGCTACAGTTGCTTGCGGACTCAATAGTAGCGAACTCAACAGGAGGTAGCAATGTCCATCGTTGCAGACAGGCCGGCCACGAAGATCCCTTCGGGAACGTGGTCGATCGACCCGGTCTGGTCGGCACTCGAGTTCGAGGTCAAGAAGATCGGGCTCATCAACGTGAAGGGCCGCGTGCTCGGATTCACGGGAACGATTCGGGGAAGCGAGCATCCGTCCATCGAAGGGACGGTCGACGTCTCCAGCATCACGACGTTCGACGAGACCCGCGACGGACACGTCCAGTCGCCGGACTTCTTCGACGTCGCGCGCTATCCCGAGCTCCGCTTCGAGTCTACGTCCGTCGAGACGGACGGCGACGAGCTCGTCGTGCAGGGCGATCTGACAATCAAAGGAGTCACGAAGCCCGTACAGCTCAGAGGGGGCTTCCTCGGCACAGGCACCGATCCCATGGGGAACGAGCGGATCGCGCTCGAGCTCGCCGGCACGATCGATCGCACGGACTTCGGGCTCAACTGGAACGCCCCTCTCCCGAGCGGCGGCTTCCTGCTGCCGAACGAGGTCGTCCTCAAGGCGAGCTTCGCGGCGGTGAAGGCAGGCTGAGCATGAAGATCCTCGCCATCTCGGGCAGCCTTCGGGCGGACTCCTATAACACGGCGCTCGCTCGCGCTGCCCTCGAGCTTGCACCGCCGGGCGTCGACGTGGAGCTGTTTGAGGGTCTGGCCGAGATACCACCCTACGACGCAGACCGGGATGGCGAGGACACACCGGAGCCCGTGCGCGACCTACGCGAGCGCATCGCCATCGCTGACGCGCTCCTCGTCGTGACGCCGGAGTACAACGGTTCGGTCCCCGGTGTCCTGAAGAACGCGATCGACTGGGCATCTCGCCCCCCAGGTCCGGACTCCGTGCTCTGGGGGAAGACGGCCGCGATCGCGGGAGCGACCACCGGGCAATACGGGGCGATCTGGGCGCAGCAGGACCTTCGCCGCATTCTCGGCATCGCCGGCGCACGCGTGATCGACGGCGAGGTCCCCGTGGCGCATGCCCAGAACGTCTTCGACGGCTCGGGGCGCCTGGCGGACACGCTCGTCGCAGAGCGCCTCCGTGACCACGTCGTCGCGCTCGTGCACGATGCAGCTCCCGCGCTGATCGCTGCCTGATCCCTCTTCGGAGAAGCACGAGGGGCCGCCTGGGCGGCCCCTCGTTCGACGGTGACCAGCGTTGGATTAGTAGAGGCGCTTCCGGCACTGCCGTCTCGCAACGAGACACAGTGCGGCGCGATGCGCGAGCCCCCTACGCTGGCTAGACGATTCCCGGTGGTCCCGGGGACACGCCTCTACCCGCTGGTACCTCCACTGCCCGTACAGTCGTCGCTCAAGCCGGACCACCTCCTTTCCGCGGTACTGCCAGCATACGCATTTCGAGCGGATGGAGCGCGGGCCGAGACGTCGTCGACGATGAGGAGGGTCACATGCCGAATCCGATCACGGGCATCGGGCAGATCGCGATCACTACCAACGATGTCCAGCAAGCCGTCGCTTTCTATCGCGATGGGCTCGGCCTCGACTACCTGTTCGAGGCCGGCCCGCTCGCCTTCCTCATGTGCGGTGACGTGCGGCTGATGCTCTCGAAACCCGAGTCGCCCGAGTTCGACCATCCGAGCTCGACCATCTACTTTCGTGTCGACGACATCGACGCGGCCCGCTCCGAGCTGATCGGCCGCGGTGTCCCTTTCGACGACGAGCCGCACCTGATAGCGCGAATGCCCGACCACGAGCTGTGGATGACGTTCTTCCGCGACCCCGACCGCAACGTGCACGCACTCATGAGCGAGGTCACGTAGACACGCCGAGGACCAGCGAGAGCTCGAGACCTCGGTCGAGCGGAACGGTCACGCTCGACAACAGCGGATCCGCTTGGCGATTCGCCGAGTACGCCGCAAGAGTCTCGGAGTGTGAGAGGACGTTGTCGGCCACGACCAACCCGCCGGCCTCGAGAAGTGGTCGTGCGAGCGTGAAGAGCTCCTCGTAGTCGTCCTTCTCGGCGTCGAGGAAGATCAGGTCGAAAGTGTCCTCCGTCGCACGGAGCGTCGCGAATGCGTCCCCTTCGACGAGCTCGGCCCACTCGTCGAGACCTGCGGCGGAGACGTTCGATCTCCACGAGGCGCACTTCACGGGGTCGTTCTCGAGCGATAGGACGCGCCCCCCGAGGACGCGGGCGCCGGCGGTCAGCCAGATCGACGAATAGCCACGCGAGGCGCCGATCTCGAGCACTTCGATTCCTGCCTGTGACGCGGTGAGCGCGAGCAGGAAGCGCCCGGTCGCGACCCCGACTTGGCGTGAGCGTTGGGCAGCAGGAACACCGGCATCACGCTCTGCCCGGTCCTCCTCCTCGAGGCGAGCAAGAACCTCCAGCACACGATCGTCGAGCATCAGTCGGGCACCTCGACGACCACGACGCCGTCCCGAACGCACACGGGATACGTCGGGACGGACTCGAAGGCGGGGAGGGACATCGGAATTCCCGTCTGGAGATCGAAGCGGGAGCCGTGGCGGGGGCACACGACGACGCACAGCTCCGGCTCCCAATCGCCCTCGCAGAGCGGCCCGTCGTCGTGGGAGCAGCGGTCCTCGATCGCGTAGAACGTGCCGGCACAGTTGAAGACGCCGATCGTGTGCGGGCCGGCCGGAACGAGGCGCATCGTCCCCGGCGGCAGCTCGGCGACCGGGGCGACCTCGAACTCAGGCACTACTCGAGCACCAGATCCCGAGACGAGGTGCCCCATTCCTCGGGGAGCGGCGTTCCTCTCGCCTTGTGCAACGCGAGCTTGAGGACGCCGAGGCCCAGGATCGCGCACTTCAGCCGAACCGGCGTCAGCGGGATCCCGAGCTCGTCGAGCAGCTCCTCTTTGGGCATCTCGGCGACCTCCGCCGCCGTGCGCCCCTTCACGAGATCGCTGAGCATCGAAGCCGCTGCCTGACTGATCGCGCAGCCGCGACCGTCGAAGCCCACCTCCTCAATGACATCGCCCTCCCCGAGTCGCACCGTGACCGAGATCTCGTCGCCGCAGAGCGGGTTCTGGCCCTCGGCGTGCCCGTCGGCGGGCTCCAGCAACCCGTGATTCCGCGGGTTCTTGTAGTGGTCCAGGATCAGTTCGCGGTAGAGCTGGTCGAATTCGGACATCGAGCTACCCGAGCGACTTCTTGGCCTTGTGGAGGCCGTCGACGAGACGGTCGATCTCCTCCGGGATCGTGTACAGGTAGAAGCTGGCTCGCACGGTCGCGTTGACGCCGAGTCGTGTCATGAGCGGCTGGGTGCAGTGGTGCCCGCCCCGCACGGCCACGCCCTCCCAGTCGAGAACCTGCGCGACGTCATGCGGATGCACTCCCGCGACGTTGAACGAGACAATCCCGGCGCGACGATCGGCCGGCGGCCCGTACACGGTGACCCAGTCGAGCTCGGCGAGTCTGCCCATCGCGTATCCGACAAGGTCGCTCTCGTGCCGCTCGATCGCGTCGAGCCCTATCTCGGAGATGTAATCGATCGCCGACCCGAAGCCGAACGCTTCGGCGATCGCGGGAGTCCCTGCTTCGAACTTGTAGGGAAGCTCGTTCCACGTCGTCTTCTCGAGCGAGACGGAGCGGATCATCTCGCCGCCGAGATTGAACGGGGACATCGCCTCGAGCAGCTCCCGTCGGCCCCACAGCGCGCCCGCACCGCTCGGCCCGCACAGTTTGTGCGACGAGAGCGCCAGAAAGTCGCAGCCAAGGCTCTGGACGTCGATCGGGCGATGTGGAGCGGCCTGCGCGGCATCCACGACCATGATCGCTCCGTGCTCGTGCGCCCAGTCCGCGAGCGACTCGACCGGATTGACGGTGCCGAGCGAGTTGGAGACGAGGTTGTTGGCGACGACCTTGACGTTGCCCGCGCCGGCGAGCACGTCGAGGGCCTCGAGCTGGAGCTCGCCTCGATCGTCGATCGGGATGTGCCGGAATCCGGCCCCGGTCCGGCTGGCGATGTACTGCCAGGGCACGAAGTTCGAGTGGTGCTCGAGCTCGGTGACCACCACGAGGTCTCCCGGCCCGAGATTGTCGAGACCATATGAGTACGCGACGAGATTCAGCGCCTCGGTGGCGCTGCGGGTGAAGACGACCTCGCGTTCCGACGGTGCGTTGACGAAAGCTGCGACCTTGCGACGTGCCGTCTCGTAACCCGTCGTCGCGCGCTCGGCGAGGCGGTAGACGCCACGGTGCACGTTCGCGTACGAGTGCTCGTAGAAGTCTCGCATCGCGTCGAGCACCTGCCGAGGCTTCTGCGTCGATGCCGCTGAGTCGAGAAATGCCACAGGCTTCCCGTTCACGAGCTCGTCGAAGACCGCGAAGTCGGTCCGTAGGCGTTCGGCGTCGAGCTTCGGATGCGCGGTTACGGCCACGACTCCATCGTACCCCCGTCGAATCGGCTCACCCTCGATCGGGCGTATTCGCGGCCACGGTGGAGCCGTCGCATCAACCCAGGTGGACCCGGCCGTTCGTAGCGGCCCGCTCCGCGGCTCCCCGAACTCTCTGCGCAGTCTCGACCGCATTCTCGAGGAGATCGCACAGACGCGTCAACCGGCTCCGCTCGGAGAGGTCGTTCAGGAGCTCCAGCTTGTCATCGGGCGCGAACTCGACTCTCGCAGCGAGGGCGTACGAGAGCTGCGACGCATCCGCCTCCGGGGCGTCGACATCGCTTCGCGTGAGCTCGCGCAGGCGATCGAAGAGACCGAGCGCCCGCTCCACCGCCTCTCGATCGGCCGGATCGTCCGCGTCCTCGACGGGAGCCACCACACCCGTGTGGAAGCTCCGTCCCGTCGTGAGCTCGAGAAGCCGGAACCGGTTGCCCCCCTCGACGAGAACGTCCAGCTTCCCGTCGGGGAGCCGGGCGAGGACCTCCGTCACCCGCGCGCGCGTACCGACCTCTCGGACTCCGTCGCCGTCGGCGTACACGAGCCCGAAGTCTTCGCCCGAGTCGAGGCATTCACCGATGAGCTCGCGATACCGCTCCTCGAAGATGTGGAGAGGGATGCGCTCGGTCGGAAGGAGCACGAGCGGAAGCGGGAACAGGCCGAGCTCGGTCATGATGCACGGCGGAGCATGGCCCACTGCCAGAAGGCTCCACGGTCGCCGCCCTCGAACTGAACTCCCTCAGCCTCGGCCGCGGCGAACAACGCCGCGGGTCGATGGACGAAGACCCTGAACGGGTTGCGCGTCAGCCACAGCCCGGCGTTCAGCATCCGGACGGCGAGGCGGATCCAGAGCACGTCCCGAGGAAAGCTGAGGACGAGTGTTCGTCGAGCCAGCCGCCCTGCAGCGGCGGCAAGGGCGACCCCATCGGGGGAACAGCACACAACACGATTCAGGACGACGATGTCGGCCGGCTCGACTGCGTCGGGTCGCTCGAGAATGTCGACGACACGAAACGTCGTCCTCCCTTCGACACCCTTCTCGCGCGCAAGCTCGCTCGCATAAGGCTCGTACGCGCCCACGAGCTCCACGACCTCACCCTGCTCCGCGCCTGCTTCGAGGAGCTCGACCTGGATACGCCCGATGCCGCCCCCGATCTCGAGCACTCTCGCGGCGGTCCGCGCATCCGTCGCGATGTGCGAGACCAGGTTGCGCTCGAGCTGGTCGAGCCCCTTCTTCTGGTACGTCTCGAGACTGCGGCGCGCGACGCTCGGTTTGAAGAACCGCTCGCACGACCCCGCACGACAGCAGCTCTTCATCGGGCGACGACAGCCTCGGCTTTCAGGGCACCCGCTCGAGATCGAGCGCGCACGAGTTGATGCAGTACCGCTTGCCCGTCGGCTCCGGCCCGTCATCGAACACGTGCCCGAGGTGACCGCCACAGGTGGCGCACCTCACTTCTGTGCGGAGCATCCCATGGCTCGTGTCGGTTTCCGTGACAACACTGTCGAGTGCGGAAGGCTCGAAGAAGCTCGGCCAGCCCGTCCCCGACTCGAACTTCGAGTCAGAGCGGAAGAGCTCGCTTCCACAGCCGGCGCAGCGATAGAGGCCGGGCGAGTGCTCGTCCCAGTAGGCGCCGGTGAAGGCTCGCTCGGTTCCCTTCCGGCGCAGGATCGCGTACTGCTCGGGAGAGAGTCGCGCGCGCCATTCGTCGTCGGTGAGCTGCATCTTGGTCTCCATGACCCGAGGGTAGCGCTCCGCGATCAGAGCACGACGAGCGACAGTGCGACGAACTGGACGACGGCAGCCGCGATCACGAGCAGATGGAACACCTCGTGGAAGCCGAACGTCGCCGGAAACGGGTTCGGCCAGGCGGTGGCGTACGTCAGCGCTCCGGCCGTGTAGAGGCCTGCGCCCACGATCAGCAGCACGGCGGCGGGAACGCCGAGGGCCGGGAAGAACTCCGGCAGCGCGATTATCCCGATCCATCCGACGCCCAGGTAAGCGATCGCGGACACCCAGCGGGGCGCGTGGATCCAGTAGAGCTCGAGGACGACGCCGAGAGCCGCGCCGCCCCAGACGGAGGCGAGAACGACGGCGCGCAGTGCTCCGTCGAAGGCGAGGAGCGCAAACGGCGTGTACGTCCCCGCGATGAAGACGAAGATCATCGCGTGGTCGAGGCGGCGAGCGCGAAGTCGGGCTGCGGCACTTCGCCATGGGAAGCGGTGGTAGAGCGCGCTCGCGCCGAACATCGCTGCGAGCGCGGCCGAATAAACCCATACTGCAAACCGCTCGAGGTATCCGTCGGCCAGCGCTACCAGCACGACGCCGGCGAGAATCGCTGCGAAGAACGCGTAGACGTGGAAGACGCCGCGCAACCGTGGAACGAGCACTTGCTCCATCGAGCGACTCTGCCGCTAGGCCTGCGGAATCCGCGATTCGAGCGCCGACGCGAGGGCCTCGCGTACGGGCTCGAGCTCGACGCGATCGAGGACGTCCTGGAAGAACCCACGCACGATGAGGCGCTCCGCCTCGGCGCGGGACAGCCCACGGGCCATCAGGTAGAAAAGCTGCTCGCGATCGACCTGTCCGAGCGTTGCTCCGTGGGTGCAGCGGACGTCGTTCGCCATGATCTCGAGCCCCGGAATCGAGTCAGCATGCGCCGTCTTCGAGAGCAGGAGATTCCGGTTCTCCTGGTACGCATTTGTCTTCTGGGCGCCCTCCTCGACACGGATCATCCCGCGCCAGACAGCCCGCGCCGTGTCGCGAAGCGCGCCCTTGAAGGCGAAGTCCGAGGTGGTCGAAGGCGCGATGTGCTCCTGGAACGTGTCGTAGTCGAGGTGCTGCGTTCCATCGGCGAAATACGCACCGGTGACACGTGACGTAGCACCGGGTCCGGCAAGATCGTTCTGAATACGGATCTTCCCCTTCGCGGAGCCGAAGCCACCAGCGACCCAGTCGAGCTCGGCGTCGCGCTCGACACGGGCGTGGTGCGAAGCGAAGTGCCAGGTGCGACGCGAAAGGTTCTGGACGGACACGTACTCGACCTTCGCCGCGTCCTGCACCACGATCTCGACGGCGGCATTCGAGTACGCCTCGAGGTCGGGCGACGCCGACGTGTACTCCTCGATGAGCGTGAACCGGCTTTCGGGCTCGGCGACGATCAGCAGGCGCCAGAAGAGCGACCCGCCTTCCACGGAGTTCGCGATGCGCACGTAGAGCGGCTTCTCGAGAACGACGCTACGCGGCACGTGAACGAGGAGGCCCGATGTCCACATGGCAGCGTTGTGGGCCGCGAACTTCTCGTCCCAGCCGACGAGCGAGTAGAGAAGCTCGTGGTCCTCCGGCAACGGCTCGAAGCGGATCCTGTTCGGGGCGCTTTCGATCTCGATGCCGGCCTCACCGACATGCGCGACCCCGGCGACGTCGAGCTCGAGGAGGGACGGCGCCGACGACGGCTCGGTGGCACCGTTCCTCGTCCACGCGTCCGGGTCGAACCCGGCGAGGTCGGTGAAGCGCCAGTGCTCGTCCTTCGTGGTGGGGACCGGGAGCGCCGCGTAGCGCTCGAGGATCTCAGCGCGCGCCACGTCGGACCTTCGGCGCGTACCGGCGATGGAGGATGAGAACGTTGCCGTCCGGATCCTTGACGAAGCCCATGTGGCAGACCCCCGAGTCCTCGATTCCGAGCACGTCGGCTCCGGCAGCCCGCGCCTCGTCGACTGCGGCATGAACGTCCGCGACACGGAGCGCGATGCCGTTCTCGTTCGGGACGAACGGCTCACCGTTCTCTTCCGGCTTCCAAAACGACACGGTGAGATTCGGCGTCTCGACTTCTGCGTCGGAGAACTCGGACACGGGTAGTCCGAAGACATCCCGGTACCACGCCACCGCGCGCTCGTAGTCGCGCGTTGGAACCGACACGAAGTCGACCTGCTCGACCTGCATCACTCGTAGGGCTTGTACCGGCTGTGAAGCATGAGATCGTTGCCGTCCGGATCGCGGAAGAACGCCATGTGACAGACACCCGAGTCCATGGTCGGGCCGGCGAACTCGACCCCTCTCGTCTCGAGCTCGGTCCGCGCGCCCTCCACGTCGTCGACGTGCAGCGCGATGTGCGCGTTTCTCTGCGGAGAAAACTCCATTCCGAAGCTCGCGGGCTCCCAGATCCCGAAACACGTCTCGCCGACCCAGAACTCGGCTTGGCCGTTGTCGTCGGGCCGTAGTCCGAGCGTCTCCACGTAGAAAGCCCGCGAGCGCTGCCAGTCGGTCGAGGGTACGGCGACGAAGTCGACGCGCTTCACGCCGATCCCGTCAGCCAACAGAGCCCTCCATCTGCAGCTGGATGAGGCGGTTCATCTCGACTGCATACTCGAGCGGGAGCTCCTTCGTGATCGGCTCGACGAAGCCGGAGACGATCATCGCCGAGGCCTCCCCCTCCGAGAGCCCGCGACTCATGAGGTAGAAGAGCTGCTCCTCGCCAATCTTGGAGACGGTCGCCTCGTGCCCGAGGTCGACCTCGTTCTCGTCGACCTGGATGTACGGATACGTGTCGGAGCGAGACTCCTCGTCGAGGATCAGCGCATCGCACACGACCTTCGACTTCGAGCCGACTGCGCCCTTCGCCACTTGCAGGAGCCCGCGGTAGCCGGCGCGGCCGCCGTCCTTGGAGATCGACTTCGAGGTGATGACGGAAGTCGTCCGCGGTGCGACGTGGACCACCTTGCCGCCTGCGTCCTGGTGCTGGCCCTTGCCGCCGAACGCGATCGAGAGCACCTCGCCGTGCGCACGCTCGCCCATGAGCCAGATCGCCGGGTACTTCATCGTCACCTTCGAGCCGAGGTTCCCGTCGACCCACTCCATGGTCGCGTCCTCGTAGGCGACGGCACGCTTGGTCACGAGGTTGTAGACGTTGTTCGACCAGTTCTGGATCGTCGTATACCTGCAGCGCCCGCCACGCTTGACGACGATCTCGACGACGGCCGAGTGCAGCGAGTCTGAGGAGTAGATCGGCGCGGTGCAACCCTCGACGTAGTGCACGTACGCGCCCTCGTCGACGATGATCAGCGTGCGCTCGAACTGGCCCATGTTCTCCGCGTTGATGCGGAAGTACGCCTGGAGCGGCATCTCGATCTTGACGCCGGGCGGCACGTAGATGAAGGAGCCGCCGGACCACACGGCGGAGTTGAGCGCGGCGAACTTGTTGTCGTTCTGCGGGATGATCGTCCCCATGTACTGCTTGACGATGTCCTCGTGCTCGCGAAGGCCTGAGTCCATGTCGAGAAAGAGCACGCCTTTCGCCTCGAGATCGGCCTGCAGCTTGTGGTAGACGACCTCCGACTCGTACTGCGCGCCGACGCCCGCGAGGTACTTCTTCTCCGCCTCGGGTATCCCGAGCTTGTCCCACGTGTCGAGGATCTCGGTGGGAAGGTCCTCCCACCGCTCCGCCTGCTTCTCGGTCGGCCTGATGTAGTAGTAGATGTTTTCGAAGTCGATCCCTGAGAGATCGGCCCCCCAGTTCGGCATTGGCCGGGCGAGGAAGTAGTCGAGCGACTTGTGGCGGAACTGGCGCATCCACTCGGGCTCGTTCTTGTGCTCGGCGATGGCCTCGACCACCTCGTGAGAGATGCCCCTCCCAGACTTGAAGAAGTAGTCCTTCGCCGCGTCGGGATTCGAGAAACCGTACTTGTAGTCGGAACGAATCCCGCGTACGACATCGGTCTCATGAGTGCTCATCGGTCACCTCCGGTGACGCCTGCGGGTGTGAAGGCCTCGTAGCCTTCCGCCTCGAGCTTGTGCGCGAGCTCCGGGCCTCCCTCGGCAACGATACGCCCGTCGACGAAGACATGCACGAAGTCGGGCGTGACGTAGTTGAGGATTCGCTGGTAGTGCGTGATCACGACGGCGCCCGTCTCGGGGCCGACGAGCGCGTTGACGCCTCTCGCGACGATCTTGAGCGCATCGATGTCGAGGCCTGAGTCGGTCTCGTCGAGCACCGCGATCTTCGGCTTCAGCATCGCCATTTGCAGAATCTCGACACGCTTCTTTTCACCACCGGAGAAGCCGTCGTTCAGGTAGCGCGATGCGAGCTCGCGCGGGACCTTCAGCTCCTCCATCGCTGCCAGCAGCTCCGTGCGGAACTCCGGGATCGGCACGGGGTTGTCCTCGCCGCCGTTCGCCGCCTTGCGCTGCGCGTTGATCGCACTACGCAGGAAGCTCGTCACTGTTACGCCAGGAATCGCGTGCGGATACTGGAAGGCGAGGAAGAGGCCGCGCTGGGAACGTTCGTCCGCGCCGAGCTCGGTCACGTCCTCGCCGTCGAAGAGGATCTGACCCTCGGTGATCTCGTAGGCCGGATGCCCCATGAGGGCGTACGCGAGCGTGGACTTGCCCGATCCGTTCGGCCCCATGATCGCGTGCTTCTCGTTCTGGGCGACGACGAGATCGACACCTTTGACGATCGCGGTGCCGTCTTCCAGCGCGACGTGAAGATTCCTGATCTCGAGCTGAGACATACGAAAGAAGGCCTCTCTGAGGGGTGAACCCACGGGCGAACCGCCCGCCTGTGCTGATGGTAGCCGGACCCGTTGGGCAGACCACCCCGCTGGTATCGTGCGGTCATGCCGTTCGGCATCTCGATCTGGGAGCTCATGATTCTGCTCGTGGTCCTGCTGCTCGTCTTCGGCGCGAAGCGTCTTCCTGAGATGGGGCGCTCGCTGGGCAAGGGAATGCGCGAGTTCAAGGACTCGGTGACAGGCGTCGAGGAAGCCGTGAACACCACGACACCCACCGCGCCGCCCGCCGAGCTCCCAACCGCTTCCTCCGAACCGGATGCGCCGTCGAGTGCGTCCGCGCCGGAGTCCGAGCGGGAAACCGTTCACTAGGAAGCTTTCCCGATGGTTCGTCGGTGGCTACCGCGCCGTCTCCTCCACGGTGAGGAGGCAACGCTCGTCGAGCATCTCGACGAGCTGCGCAGCCGGCTCATCATCGCCTTGCTCGTGATCGTGCCGGCGTTCCTGCTGGCGTTCGTGTTCCACGAGCAGATCATGGAGTGGCTGACGGGGCCGCTCCCGGACGACAAGAAGCTGGTGACGCTCGGAGTGACCGAGCCCTTCACGACCTCGGTCAAGGTCAGCCTGATCGCGGGTCTCGCCCTCGCACTTCCAGTCGTGCTCTGGCAGATCTGGGCCTTTCTCGCTCCAGCGGTCGAGCCGCACTTCCAGCGCGTCGTGCTCGTCCTCGTCGTCCTCGCCACGGGGCTCTTCGCAACAGGCGTCGTGTTCATGTACTACGTCGTCCTCCCGCGCGCTCTCGACTTCCTGACGTCGTACGACGACGAGCTCTACGACATCCAGATTCGCGCGAGCTACTACTACAGCTTCGCCGCGCTCACGCTGGTCGCCGGGGGCATCGCCTTCCTCATGCCGATCTTCGTGCTCGGGCTCGTGCGTCTACGCGTGCTTACGTCGGACCGGCTGCGCAGCAACAGGCGGATCGCGTTTGTCGTCCTCCTCGTCTTCGCGATCCTGCTACCGACCGTCGATCCCGTCTCATTGGCCTTCGAGGTCGTCCCGCTCGTCCTCCTGTTCGAGCTCTCGATCTGGATGTCCGTGCTCATGGAGCGCCGCTGGGACCGAGGCTGGGACGAGGAGCTCGCCGAGGCCGACCTCTCGTGACAGTCGTCTCGGCGGACTGGGTGGTTCCCGTGGAGGGGCCGCCGATTCGACGCGGAGCGGTGGCGATCGGGGACGACGGAACGATCGCAGCGGTCGGGTCGATCGACGAGCTCGGCGAGGGCGACCGCTATCTCAACGCCGTGATCCTCCCCGGCTTCGTGAACGCGCACAGCCACCTCGAGTACGCGGTCTACGGCGGATTCGGCGACGGTCTGCCCTTTTCGGACTGGATCGGCCTCCATGTCCAGCGGAAGCGCCTGATCGACCTCGCGGACATGGAGGCGATCGCGCGCCTGGGCGCACTCGATTGTCTGCGCTCGGGGATCACGACCGTCGGGGACTGCAGCTTCAGCGGGGCTGCAGCGACAGCGTGCGCCGATCTCGGGCTCCGGGGAACGATCTACGTCGAGGTTTTCGGCGAGTCGCCGGATGTCATCGGCGAACGTTTCGAGCCGACGTCCGAGCGGATCGCCGGAGCTCTCTCCGACGACGTGCGCATGGGCGTCTCGCCGCATGCGCCTTACACGTGCTCGCTCGATCTCTACCGCGCGTGTGACGGGCTCGGGGTTCCCGTCGCGACGCACCTCGCGGAGAGCGAGGCCGAGACCGAATTCCTCGTTACCGGCAAAGGCGCCTGGGAATCGTTCGCAGACATGCTCGTCCGACCGCCCGGAACCACCGGCATCCGCGCGCTCGCCGATGCGGGCGTCCTGGGCCCGCACGTGCTCGCCGCTCACTGCGTCCAGGCCGATGAAGACGAGATCGCGATCCTCGCCGCCAACGACGTCGCCGTAGCGCACTGCCCGCGCTCGAACGCGATTCTGGGCTGTGGAGTCGCGCCGCTCGAGGAGCTTCGGGCGGCGGGCGTCCGCATCTGCATCGCGACCGACAGCCCCGCTTCGACGCCCTCATTCGACATGTTCGACGAGATGCGTGCAGCGCTGGCCGCGGCACGAGCCCGGCAACGTCGCCCCGATGCGCTCACGGCAGCTCAGGTGCTCGAGCTCGCGACCCTCGGCGGTGCCCGTGCACTCGGCCAGGACGCCGAGCTCGGATCGATCGCGCCCGGGAAGAAGGCCGACCTGACGATCCTTTCGCTCGCAGACACTCCCCTCATCCCATGGGAAGATCCGGTTACGGCCACGGTTCTCGGAGGCTCGCCGCAACGCGTCGTCGCTACTCTCGTGTCCGGTGAAATCCGCTACGAGAAGGGAGGGGAGACATGGCTCGAGCTGATCGACGCCGCGCGCAGCGCCCGCGGCCGGCTGCTGTCACGCGCAGACCCGACGTCGTAATCGAGGACACCATGTTCTTCCCGCGCCTTCGCCGAAATGCGAAGTGGGTGTTCCTGTTCCTCGCGCTTGCCTTCGCGCTGGGCTTCGTGGGGTTCGGTGTCGGCGCCGGGGGCGTCGGCGTGGGTGACATCTTCCGGGGCACGGGAGGAGCAAGCGGCGTACCCTCGATCTCCGACGCCGAGAAGCGCACGCTGGCCAATCCGAAGGACGCGAAGGCGTTCCGCGACCTCGCGACGGCCCACCAGGCCGCGGGGAACACCGACGAGGCGGTCCAAGCGCTCGAAAGCCTCGTGAGCCTCCGCCCCAGGGACGCGGATGCGCTGAGACAGCTGGCCGCCCAGTACCTCCAAAAGCTCGACGAGGCGCAGCAGCGGACGCGGATCGCCCAGATCCGCGAGGCCTACCTCGCACCTGGCGTGGCGGTCGCGAGCGCAATTCAGCTCGGCTCGACGCCGCTCGATCCGGACCCGATCTCGAGCGCCATCTCGAACTCCGTCTCGGCGGAGAGCGCGACGTCGTACGCAGACGCCCAGCAGGCGGCGTCGCAGTACGTCGACACCTACCGGCGACTCGCGGCGACCGACCCGAAGGACGCGAGCCTTCAGCTCGAGTACGCACAGCAGGCGGAATCGGTGGGTGACAGCGCCGCAGCCGTCGCTGGATATCGGGCCTTCCTGTCGATCCCGAACATCGATCCCGCGCAGAGAGCCGACGTCCGGCGTCGGTTGGCGCAGCTCAGCCAGCTCACCACGGGTTAGACCACTAGACTCGCGTCCCGTGAGGCTCGCCGTCGTCGTGTCCACCGCGTGCGCGGCCGTGCTGGTTCTCACCGTCACGAGTTGCGGGACGGGGGGCTACTCGACCGACGGAAGCCAGGGCGTGGGCAAGCAGCTGTTCCTCGACGCCAACTGCGGCGCGTGCCACACGCTCGCGGACGCCGGAACGGCGGGGACCATCGGACCGAACCTCGACGACGCGTTTGCGCAGGCGCGCGAGTCGGGCATGACGTCTGCAACGTTCACACAGGTCGTCCGCGACCAGATCCTCTTCCCGATCACGGAGCCCTCCACGGGTTCGCCCGGCATGCCTGGGCCGGACGAGACGCTGCCCGTATGTACGGACGGGACAGATGCCGGGGCCTTCTGCGTCGCCGACCAGCACCAGGCCGCGGCGGACATCGGGGTCTACATCGGGGCCGTCGCGGGAACGGGGATCGTGGCGAAACCTCCGCCCGGTGGACAGACCGACGGCAAGAGCGTCTTCACCGCGAACTGCGGTGGTTGCCACACGCTCGCCGACGCGGGAACGTCCGGCACGGTCGGCCCAAATCTCGACGCCGCGAAGCCGCCGAAGGACCTCGTTGTCGATCGCGTGACGAACGGGAAGGGCGTAATGCCGCCGTTCAAGGAATCGCTCGACGCGGCGCAGATCCAGGCGGTCGCCGACTACGTCGCGTCGAGGGCGGGGCGCTAGGCCTCGTCGGCCGGTTCGGCTGCGGCTTCGGCTTCCGCCGCCAGGTCGACCACGACGTGCGTGACCGGCACGTCGTAGCGAGCGCGAGCGGCGTCCGGCACCCCGCGAACGAGCCAGTTCGACCGGCCCTCGGGATGCGTCGAGATGACGATCTCGTCGGGATGAAAAGACCGCACCGCGTCTTCGATTGCTACGAGTGGATCTCCGTCGCCGATCTCCCCCCGAGCCTCGATCCCAACGGAGGCAAGTCGCTCCAGGGTCGCACCGAGTCGCGCCTGCGCCTTCGCACGGGCAGGATCTTCGTCCGATGTCCACGTCTTGAGGCGGGAGTTCAGCGCCGGACAGACGACGAAGAACTCGGACTTCCACTCGACGGCGCGGATGCTGATCGCGCTCATGAGCTCCTGTCCGCCGACCGTCTCGTTCGCGACGACGAGGATTCGCCGCTCGTCGGGCGCGCCGACGTGCTCGACGTGCTCGCGGTCCGGCGCGGGACCGCGCTGCCGGAGGTAGATCGCGACGGCTGCCCCGGCGAGGACGAGAAAGACGAGAAAACCGAGAGCCGGGTCGATCGTCGAAGCGACGACGATCAGCGCGAACGCGCCGATCGTGATGAGCAGGAACCTGAAGGCCGCGGCTTCGCTACGAAACGGGCTCTCCACGGCGTCCTCGCTTTCCTAGAGGAGGTAGACGGTCGCGTAGACCACGATCCACATTACGTCGACGAAGTGCCAGTAGATCCCCGGTAGCTCGACACCGTGGTGAT
The DNA here is from genome assembly GCA_036258155.1 of Gaiellaceae bacterium. GTDB lineage: Bacteria > Actinomycetota > Thermoleophilia > Gaiellales > Gaiellaceae > GMQP-bins7. The sequence continues at coordinate 40,374 of DATAEF010000050.1, forward strand.
GCTCGGGCGTGAAGTGGCCGCGAAAGCCGCGGATGATGACCATCAGGAGGAGGCTGAGCCCGACCGCGACATGGGCGCCGTGGAGGCCCGTCAGCCCGAAGAACACGGAGGCAAACGCGCCGGCGCCGGTGTTGAAACCGACGTTGAGGTACTCGACGACCTGGGTCAGGAGAAACGCGAGACCCATGACGAAGGTCAGCACCATCCCGGCCAGGAAGCCTGCGCGCTCGCCACGCTTGATCGACTGCAGTGCCCAGTGCATCGTGAAGCTCGAGGTCACGAGGATCGCCGTATTCACTCCCGCGACGAACACGGGGAAGTGGTACGGCTCCGGAGGCCACTCGGGCGAAGCGCTCGGGTTGACGACTCGCACGAAGAAGTAGGCGGCGAAGAACGAGCCGAAGAGCATGATCTCCGACCCGATGAACATGAGCATCCCGAGCGTGCGCGCATCGACCCGCGAGCTCTGGTTGGCCTCCGGCGGGCCGTGATGCTCGTGCAGCGCCTCGGCGTGTGCGCTCACTTGCCAACCTCGACCGGCGACTCGGCCACGACGTGATCGACCGGAAGGCCGCTCTCCGAGCGGAGGCGCCCGATGAGATCGCGCCGGAGCCAGCCCGATCGCTCTCCCGGGAACGTGGAGACGATGATCTCGTCCATCCGCTCGTCCTCGATCGCCTCCATCGCTGCGGTGAAGGGGTCCGGGTGCGCGATCTGCCCGTGAGCGTCCAGGCCTTCGGAGCGGAGGATCGCGAGCGCCGAGCGGAGGCGGCGCTCGGCCTCCGGATGCTCGGCCTTCGTCGGATCGCTTTGCGGGCACACGATCAGGAAGCTGGCCGCGCCCTCCCGTGCTCGCGCTCGAATCCGATCGAGCAACGGGTCTCCAAGAACGGTCTCGTTCGCCAGTACGAGAACCTTGACCTCCGCACGGACAGCGACGTCCGAGACGACGTGCTCGACCGGCCTCCCGCCGGCGGCCTTGCGGATCTCGGCGACGAGGTTCTTGCGGAGCCAGCCGGATGTCGTCTCCGGATGAGTGGAGACGATGATCTCGTCGATCTCCTCCGATGCGAGCACGTCCTTGACCGCCGTGAGCGGCTCGTCGTCGAAGACGTTGCCGTGTGCAGGTATGCCTGCGGCACGAAGCGCCTCGAGCGTACGGTCGAGCCTGCGTCCGGCAGCCGCGCGGCGCGTGTCCCGGTAGACGACGTATCCCTCACGGGGCTGTGTGACGGGAACGACAACTGCAACCCTGATCGGGCCTTGCTCGGCGCGTCGCCGCACTGCATCCACGAGCTCCGTTCCGACGAGCGTCTCGTTCGCCACCACGAGCACGGAGGTCACGTCGTCCGTCATGCGTGGACCTCCTGGGCTTCCTTGGCCTCCTTGGCCGGACTCATGACCGCGTGCCGCGCGCCCGGGACTCCGTACTCGTACGGGCCTCCGACGACCTGCGGGATCTCGTCGAAGTTGAAGATCGGCGGCGGCGACGAAACCTGCCACTCGAGCGTATGCGCGCGCCACGGGTTGGACTCGGCGATCGGCCCGCGCGCCCAGCTCGTCACCATGTTGTAGACGAAGACGACGAACGACGCTCCGAGGACGAACGACGCGATCGAGATCGCGAAGTTAAGGTCGCCGAACGCGGAATCGTAGTCGGACACGCGCCGCGGCATGCCCCTCAGACCGACATAGTGCATCGGGAAGAACGTCGCGTTGAAGCTGACGAAGGTCAGCCAGAAGTGCAGCTTCCCCAGTCGCTCGTCGTACATCCTGCCGGTCATCTTCGGGAACCAGTAGTAGATGCCGGCGAAGATCGTGAAGACCGACCCTCCGAAGAGCACGTAGTGGATGTGCGCGACGATGAAGTAGGTGTCCGAGGCGGCGATGTCGATCGGCACGGACCCGAGGTAGATCCCCGAGAGCCCACCGATCACGAACATCGTCACGAAGCCGAGCGCGAACAGCATCGGCGTCGTCAGGTGAATTCGGCCGCGCCAGAGCGTCGCGATCCACGAGAACACCTTGATGCCGGTCGGGATCGCGATCAGCAGCGTCGTGATCATCATCGGCACGCGCAGCCAGTCAGCCATGCCAGCGACGAACATGTGGTGCGCCCAGACGGAGAAGCCGAGGACGAGGATCCCGAGCAGCGAGAGCGCCATCAGCCGGTAGCCGAAGATCGGCTTCCGGGACATCGAGGAGATGACCTCGGAGACGATCCCGAACCCGGGCAACATCATGATGTACACGGCCGGATGGCTGTAGAACCAGAAGATGTGCTGGTAGCCGAGGACGTACCCCCCGCCGTCCGGGGTGAAGAAGCTCGTGTGCATGATCCTGTCGAACATCACGAAGAACTGCGAGCCGGCGCTGAACGGGGTGGCGATGACGACGAGCAGCGAGGTCGTGAAGTTCGCCCAGACGAGTAGCGGCATGCGCCAGAACGTCATCCCCGGCGCGCGCATCGTGATGATCGTAACGAGGAAGTTGAGGGCGGTCATGATGCTGGACGCCCCCGCCCACTGCACGCCCATGTTGAAGAACGTCTGGCCGAGCGGCTGGCCCTCGGCGAGCGGCGCGTAGCCGGTCCAGCCGGCACCGAAGGCGCCGCCGGGCGCGAGAAAGCTCGCGACGAACATGATCCCTGCGATCGGAAGGAGCCAGAACGAGAGGGCGTTCAGCCGCGGGAACGCCATGTCCGGCGCACCGAGCATCAGCGGCACAGCGAAGTTTGCGATCCCGGCGAACGCAGGAATGACGAAGAGGAAGATCATCAGCGTCGCGTGCACCGAGACGAGTCCGTTGAACGTCTGCGGATCCACGAACTGGAGCCCCGGTTGCGCGAGCTCGGCGCGGAAGAACATCGCCATGAGCCCGGCGATCGTGAAGAAGACGAACGTCGTGACGAGGTACTGGATGCCGATCACCTTGTGATCGGTGTTGACCCGGAAGTAGTCCTTCCAGCTGTGGGCGCCGTGGCCAGAGTGGTCCTCGGGGCGCGTCGGACGGCCGGAGATGTAGTACAGCCAGTAGTCGAACGAGCCGATCCCCGCGAGGAAACCGATCGGTGCGATCACCATTCCCGCGACCACGAGGATGACCTCGGTGTTCCAGTACGGCTCCCAGCTCCACCACCAGCGTAGGACGAGGACGAGCACCATCCCGAGGACGAAGCCCGCTGCAGCCATCCACCCGCCTCGCACCAGCCCCGCTCCGAACACGAGCTTCCACGCCGGCCCGTGCGGCGGCTCGAAGTGAGCCGGATACCCGGCGTGCGGCGGGTCGTGCTGGGTCGCGGTCACGCTCGCTTCTCCTGTATCCACGCCTCGAACTCGGCCTGCGTCACGACGCGTGCTTTCGCGCGCATCGTCGCGTGTCCGAGCCCGCAGAGCTCCGTGCAGACGACCGCGTACTCACCGGTTCGTGTCGGCGTGACGAGGATCGTCGTCTCGATTCCGGGCACCGCGTCCATCTTCTGGCCGAAGTTCGGCACCCAGAAGGAGTGGATGACGTCCACGGCCGTCATCGTGAACTTCGCCTCGCGGTTCACCGGTAGCACGAGCTCGCCCGTCGTGAGATCACCGTAGTCGCTGTACTTGAATTTCCAGGTGAACTGCTGGCCGATCGCGTTCACCTGCAGCGGCCGGTCACCGGCCTGACCGTTCTCCGACAGAACGACGGCGCTCACGATCCCGAGCGCGATCACGAGGATCGCGGGAACCGCTGTCCACGCGATCTCGAGCCCCGTGTGACCGTGAATGGGAGGCCCGTCGGCATCGTCGTCCAGAGGAACGCGCCACTTCCACACCGAATAGACGACGACGGCCCCGACGAGCGAGAAGATCACGATCGACATCACGGTCGCGAACCAGTAGATGCCCTGGATTCGATCGAACTCCTCGCTCGCGGAGGTGGGTAGCCACTGGAACAGGACCGCCACTAGCGTGACGAGCACGCCGAGCACGATGCCGATCGCGACGAGCTGAACGATCCCCTTGCGCACCGACGCCGAGCCTACTTCAACGGCGAGCTATCGTGGGCCGGAACCGGATCCCGACCCCGTCTCCCGCCCCGTGCCTCGACTCGCCAAGCTCGCGCTCGTCCTCGCCCTGCTTATCGCCACGCTGGCGGCAGGGCTGCACGTGCTCCCGCCCGGGCGCGGAGAGGCATCGGCGACGAAACCGCGATCCGTCGGGAGCGGCAAGCCGGTCGTGCTTGCGTTCGGCGGTGACGTCCATTTCGAGGGAGTCCTCGCGTCCAAGCTGGCTGCCGACCCGGCCGGGCTGCTGGCACCCATCGAGCCCGTGCTGGACGATGCCGACCTGGCCGTCGTGAACCTCGAGACGGCGATCACGACCGGCGGCTCACCGGTCGCCAAGCAGTTCGCTTTCAGCGCACCCTCGGCTGCGTTCGTGGCGCTCCGCGAAGGAGGCGTCGACGTCGCGTCGATGGCTAACAACCACGGGCTGGACTATGGCAGAGCGGGGTTGCGCGACTCGCTCGCCGCGGCCAAGCGCCACCGCTTCCCGGTCATCGGCATCGGTCTCGACGGCAAGCAGGCGTACCGGCCGTTCCGGCGCACGATCAACGGTCAGAAGATCGCAGTCCTGGGAGCGACGCAGGTGATCGACGACGAGTTGATCTCGACCTGGACCGCGGGCCCGAGCAAGCCCGGGCTCGCCTCGGCGAAGGAGGTGCCGCGCCTGCTCCGAGAGGTGCGCCTGGCCCGAAGGACGTCGGATACTGTGGTCGTCTTTCTCCATTGGGGAGTCGAGCTCGAGCAGTGCCCGACGCGCGACCAGCGAACCCTCGCGAGACAGCTCGTGGCAGCTGGAGCGGACATCGTCGTCGGTGGGCACGCACACCGGCTGCTGGGGGCGGGGCGCATGGACGGGGCACTCGTCGGCTACGGCCTCGGGAACTTCGTCTGGTACGGGTCGAGCGACCTCTCCACGCGGACGGGTGTCCTTTTCGTCACCGTTACCGGACGCAAGGTGTCGGAGTACCACTGGGTGCCGGCACGCATCGTGGACGGGGTACCCCGCGCACTCGCGGGCGACGCGCGCCGGAGCGAGCTGGCGTCCTGGCGATCGCTGCGCCGCTGCACCGGCCTGAAGCCGTAGGAGCGGGGCTACACTTCGCCGTCCCGGGCCGTTAGCTCAGTTGGTAGAGCAGGGGACTCTTAATCCCAAGGTCGAAGGTTCGAATCCTTCACGGCCCATCACAGGAACGCCTGCAAACACCGGTACTCGTACCTACCGCCCTCACGCATCCGCACAGGTGGGGCGACAGACGGGGCAACAAGAGCCCTCACTCGACACGGCAGAATCCGCGGCTGGAAAACTCCACTGCTACCGGGCGTATGTTCACGCTACACAACCGTGTGACGGAAGGTTCCATGAGAACATACGTTCGTGACAGCCGAGGCCCCGCGCGCACGACGTGAGACCGCTGCTTACCCCTTCGCCGTAGTGGCGCCAACCTCTGGCGCTCTGTCTGAGGTGTCTCGCGAGTCCACCGCTTTCGAGGGGGGTAGATCAACGTTGCGTGCGGCTTCTGCGAGGCGCTCGCATAGCGCTTTTGCACCTTTGACATCCATCCCTTGCTCTCCTGACTCTCCCCTCTCTGTTCGGAGGGTAGGGCGCTCAAGCCGCCGGGATGCGAGCCGAACCGGTGGTTCGGCCCGGACTTGCGACGGGTTCCACGCTAACCCCATTGGCAGGGACCAGATGCGAAGGGGATCGCGAGCTACCTGCGGATCGAGGAGCGCGAGCTTGCGGCGGGCGGGCTGAACGAGTTCCGGCCGACTCGACAGTCGAGTGGCGGACTGGACGAACCGACTGTCCCCGTTCGAGGGATTCGCGAAGGGAGGGCGCAAGTAACCGATCTCTGAACCGTCTTCTTTGTGATGGCCGGCATGCGGGGCGACACCATGAGATGGCCGCAGACTGCGGTCGTCGCCCCCGCCGGCCTACTCGTCGTCATGCGCAGAGGGGGAGGCTCTCAGTGACCAACCACGACCCCGTCCACTCTTGGCGTGAACTCGGAGCGCTTCTCATACGCGACGAGCTCGTGAGCAAGAGTGATCTCGAGGCTGTCCTGGTTAGGCGGCGCATCTCGGGTGAGCAGAGCATCTCCGGCAGGCGGCTGGGCGAGCTGCTCGTCGAGCGAGGACTCATTGGACCCACCCAGCTGGCACGGCTTCTCGCGGAGCAGTACGAGCTTCCCTTTGTCGAGCTCGACGGGTCGGAGGTCGATCTCGAGGCGGCCATGCTCCTGACCGAGGAGTTCGCACGCCGCCTCTCCGCGCTGCCGATCAGTCAGTTGCCCGACGGCTCGGTACTGGTCGCGGTCGCCGATCCGACGAGTGTGCACTTCTCGGACGACCTCCGCCACGCTCTCGGAGCGCCGGTCCGCTTCGCCGTCGCCGCACCTGAAAAGATCGACGCAGCGATCACCTTCGTCCACCAGCGACCGCACGCGTCCATCGAAAGAGGCAGCAGGGAGACGTCGTCGCGCGATGCGATCGTCATGGATGTCGGTCTCGAAGACCGTGACACCGACCCAGCCTCCGAGCGAGAGCGAACGCGCACGTCTGACCCCGAGCGGCGCGAAGCGCCCGAGTGGCCCCCGCTCGCGGCAGCGATGCGCTGGCTCGAGCGATATCTGGCCGAGGCCGAGCCAAAGGCTCCCGCACTAGCGGAGGTCACCGCGAGTCTTGCCCAGCGCAACCCGGATCGACGGTCTGCGGATTGAAGAGCGCGAGCTGGAGGCGGGCGGGCTGAGCTAGGGGACGCGTGCTACCCGGAGACAACGGCATGTAGGTTCCAGGTGCCGGGCACACCCTTCAACTCGTGCTCGCCCCGCTCCTCGAACACAAGCCCCGAACCGGCGACGAGATCTCTAACGGTGCCGGTCACGAAGACTTCGCCGGGGTGAGCCTGCGCCGCCGCCCGCGCGCCGATCGAGACCGCAACGCCGCCGAGCTTGCCGTCGATGCGCTCGCACTCGCCCGTGTGGACACCAGCTCGTATCTCGAGGCCGAGATCCCGTAACCCGTCGCGGATCTCGCACGCGCATGAGATCGCACGACCCGGGCCGTCGAACGAGGCGAAGAAGCCGTCACCCGCCGTGTCGAGCTCCTCGCCTCGGTGCCGCGCGAGGAGCCCGCGTACGATGGCATGGTGGCGGTCTAGCAGCGCGCGCCACCCCGCATCGCCCAGCTCAGTGGCCTTCTGCGTCGAGCCGACGATGTCCGTGAAAAGGATCGTCGCGAGGATACGTTCCCGCTCCTGCTCCCGACCAAGGCCGGCGATGAGTTGAGAACACGACCGCATGACCAGCTCGTGTGTCGCGTCGTTGAGCCACGTGTACACACCACGCAGCTCCGGCAAGGTGACGAGGCGACAGTCCGCCACCCGTTCCGCGAAATACTCGGCAGGCCCGCGCTCGGTCTCCCTGTGCACCACGAGAGTCGGCACGCGGACGGCCGCGAGCACGCCGCTCACGTCCGACTCCATCGTCGTCCGAAACAGCGCCACAGCAGCCCCTGGGCTCAGGCTGCGCCGCAGGTGCGTCACGAACCAGTCGAGGAACTGCTCGTCCTCGGGTGCATCGGGCGCCCACTCCCGCAGCAGACGGACGAAGAAGTCACGGCTACCCCAACCGTCGCGTATCTCGGCCAGCCGCTGCCGCCACTCGTCTTCGGTCGGCGCCCAGGGGTAGTCCGCGGACCACGTCCCCCGCACCAACGGCTCGAGGAGGAAGAGGGCGTCCGTCCGCTCCGGGTAGGTGGCGGCGAACAGAATCGGCAACGGGGCGCCGCTCTGTCCCGAGAAGAGAACCGCGCGTTCGATGCCGGCGTCGTCCATCACCGCGCGCAAATCGTCCATCCTCGTTTCGAGCGTTTGCACCTCTCGCACGCGGTCGGAGAGGCCCGTGCCGCGCTTGTCGAGCATGAGCACGCGCGAGAACTCCGCAAGCCCGAGGACGTGCCGGACGAGAAGCGGTTGCTCCCAGGTCGACAAGAGATCGCTCGCGTAGGCGCGCACGAAGACGAGGTCGGGAGTGCCCGCACCGACGACCTGGTACGCGATGGCGACATCGCCGCTCCTGGCGTAGTGGACGTCTGGCATGTTCATGCCAAGAGTGTCCCACGTCACCTGCGAGCAGACCTGCGGCAGGGGTCGGGACATGCCGCCCGCGAACTCCCGAACCTGCCACTCGAAAACGCGCTACAGCTCGTCCACCTCTACGCCGAGCGCGGTTCACCGAAGTTCGAGTAGGCGGCGATGCGGTGGCTTGAGCGCTACCTCGCGGAAGGCTCGCCGCGGCTCCAGCACTTCTCGGAGATCACGGCAAGTCTCGGCGGGCGCGAGTCCTTAGCTCGCGAGCTACCTGCGGATCGAGGAACGGGAGTTCTGAAGACGCCGACTGGGGCCCGCCGCTTTCCTGCAACGGGCCCCCAGGTCGAACGATCAGCAGAAGACGGACACGAAGAACGGCCCGTCGTTCGCTGTTCCGGCGCTGTCCCGCGTGAGGACTCGCACACCCGCCGGGATCGCAGCACGCTGGCCGACAGTGATCTGGCCAACGAACACGCCGGTGGTCGGTCCACCGAGCGTGGCCTGGTACGCGCAGGTCGTCACGTCCTGGCTGAAGATCACCTGATAGTCGCCGGTCGCGTTCTTCTGGGCCGAGGTGACGCCCTTGTTGCGTACTAGCGTGCCGGTTGCGTCGACGACCGCCCAGAGCGACGTGGCCGCCGCGCCTGCGGGGCCCGCCGGGCCTGCAGCGCCTGCAGCGCCTGCCGCGCCAGCGGGCCCGGTCGGACCTGCCGGCCCCCTTGGACCCCTCGGGCCCCTCGGGCCACGCGGGCCACGCGGGCCACGCTGCTGGGACTCACTGGCTGTCGCGGTCGGTCCGGCCTCGCGCTCGCTGCTGGCCGTTGCCTGCGGCGTCCGGACGGAGCCTGCTGCCAAGCTCGTGACCCCGAGCGCGACCACGAGTGCAGCGCCCGTGCTCACCACCGCGAACGAAGGGACGAGCCGTTTGAAACCGCCCATCAGGACCTCCTTTTCGGTTACGAGACGATCCTACGCCCGAGACAAGCACTCCGAGTTACCCCTCCTCGGCATCTTCGGCTCGCCTGTTTCGGTGGACGGGCCCCGACAAAAGGTAGGAACATACGTTCGTGACCGCGCGGCCCCATGCTCACGTCCGCTTCCGACGAATGAGAGCCGCGAGGCGTTCAGGCAGCCGCTCTGCCCAACAACGATCCCGTCGCTCGCGAGCTACCTGCGGATCGAGGAGCGCGAGCTAGAGGCGGGCGGGCAGAGCTAACTAGACGCGAGCTGATGCCCTCTGACGCCACGTGCATTGCCGGCATCTACGGTTCGGCTGATGGCCAAGATGCACGCAGACGAGGTCGAGATCGACGAGGCGTTCGTTCGGCGGCTGCTCACCGAGCAGTACCCCGAGTGGGCCGACCTTCCGCTCGGTCGGGTCGAGCCCGCGGGGACGGAGAATGCGATCTTCCGCCTCGGTGACGGCCTGTCGCTGCGCCTCGCCCGCCGTCGA